>CAYSEW010000059.1:0-2446 GCA_964430245.1 uncultured Flavobacteriales bacterium | reverse complement strand
ATTCATAACTATAATTATTAAATCAAAAAAAAACCTCTTGAAATTTCAAGAGGTTTGCGGACCGGACGGGACTCGAACCCGCGACCCCCTGCGTGACAGGCAGGTATTCTAACCAACTGAACTACCGGTCCTAATAAGTAATTCAACTTATCTTAGAGGTTGGCAAATTTAATTCTTTTTAAATTATCGACAAGCAATAAATCTATTTTTTAAATCATTTTTTGTCTTTTTATTAAATATTGTAACAATACCTGTTGAAATCCTTGTTCAATATTAGCCGCTACATAGTCGATATGATACTGTCCACATTTATTCTTTAGCTCTAAATTGTTCTTTACAACTAGTGAATTGTATTTTTCTTTAATCTGCGTAGGGTTCAACTTTACTTGTTCTCCAGTTTCCATATCTATAAAAGTGTAAGGTCTATTTTCATAGGATAGTTTTTTCTCATAGTTATCATGGAGGACATGAAAAATAACCACTTCATGTTTATTGTGTTTTAAATGCTTTAAAGCTCCATATAATTTATCTAGGTCTGATATACCTAGTAGATCAGAAAAGATAATCACCAAAGATCTTCTATGTGTTCTTTCGGCAACATGATGTAAAGAATCGATTAGCTCAGTAGCTGATTTTTTTGAAGTTTCGTAATTAAAAAGGTACTTCTCTAGCTCTGTAAATAAAAATCTTTGATTGGCTACTGAAGATTTAGCCTTTGAATGAAATTTAAAATCATCATCAAATAACGATAGACCAACAGCATCTCTTTGTTTTCTCATCATGTAGATCAATGCTGCAGCTGCATCTATTGAAAAAGATAGCTTATTCAAGTCTTCATTGGAAGGAAAATACATAGATGAAGAGGTATCTATTACAACCTGACATCTTAAATTAGTTTCTTCTTCATATTTTTTTACGAATAACTTATCAGATCTAGCATACAATTTCCAGTCTATATGGCGGGTTGATTCTCCTTTATTATATAACCTGTGTTCGGCAAATTCTACAGAAAAACCATGGAAAGGACTCTTATGCAATCCAGTAATAAAACCTTCAACAACCTGTTTAGCAAGAAGCTCCAGTGTCCCAAATTCTCTGGCCTTTTTATGATCTATCTTTCCCATATTATAAATAACGAATTTCTCAATTCCTTATTATAAAGGTAACAGAAAGTTAAATTAAAAATTATAGAATTCAATTACAGCAGCTCATTGGCTAAGTTAGCCAGATCAGAACGCTCTCCTTTTTCTAAAGTAATATGAGCAAAAAGTTCATTTCCTTTTAAACGATCAATAAGATAAGTAAGTCCATTACTTTGTTCATCTAAATAAGGAGTGTCTATCTGAAAAACATCACCTGTAAAAACGATCTTGGTGTTTTCACCAGCTCTAGTAATAATGGTTTTGATCTCATGTGGAGTTAGGTTCTGTGCCTCATCTACTATGAACATAACATTAGAAAGACTTCTTCCTCTTATGAATGCCAAAGCAGATATTTTAAGCTTTCCATCTTCCTCCATCTCCTCTACTTTTCTATATTTTTTTTCGTTTTCACCAAACTGGTTTTTAATGAACTTCAAATTATCGAAAAGGGGTTGCATATAAGGATTGATCTTATCTTCTGCACTTCCAGGCAAATAACCAATATCTTTATTACTCAATGGAACAATAGGCCTAGCTAATACTATTTGATGGTATAAATTATGTTGTTCAAGAGCACTTGCAAGCGCTAATAAAGTTTTCCCTGTACCAGCAACACCCTGAAGAGTTACCAATTTCACATCTGGATTCAACAATGCATGTAATGCAAAAGTTTGTTCTGCATTCCTTGGCTTTATCCCATAAACATATTGCTTTTCAACTCTTTCAACCTGATTATCAAACGGATTAAAATAGCTTAAAATAGAACTTTTCCCATTTCTTAAAATATAGAACCCATTAGGTGTTACATGATCACCTAGATAATTAAATTCTTCCATGCGCCCCTGCTTATAGAGCTTATTAATTACATCAGACTCAATACCTTCAATAATTCTTTTACCCGAATAATGAGCACTTTCTCTATCTATCTTCCCAGTTTCAAAATCTTCAGCTTCTATATTAAGCGCCTTCGCCTTTAACCTTAAGTTAATGTCTTTTGACACAAGGATAACTCTTGAATTATCTTCGCTTTTTTGAAGACTCAGAGCTGCATTCAATATTTTATGGTCATTCTTTCCACCAAATATTTTAACTGCATCATGTTCTAATGTATCATGATCCATAACAATCTTGAATTTCCCCTTTTCAGGTCCATTCATAGGGATCCAGTTTTGTAAAGTAAATTCTTTACTTAGCCTATCTAATATTCTAATAAATTCTCTTGCTTCAAAATTCTTATTGTCATTACCTCTTTTAAAATTATCAAGCTCTTCAAGAACTGTAATTGGAATAGCAACATCGTGTTC
>CAYSEW010000058.1:0-2628 GCA_964430245.1 uncultured Flavobacteriales bacterium | reverse complement strand
TCAGGAAATTAGCTTTGATGCTGGTTTTATTTCAACCATAGCATATAGATGGACTTTGGGAAGAAAAAAGAAAAAGAAAAGTGAAATTGAAGTTATTGAAGAAGGTTAATTTAATGGTGGAGCCAAAAGGACAGGTCTCGAACACCTTCTTGAAGGATTTGAAAAAATTCATGCGTTTTATTTATAAATAAAAATCCTAACTTTATAGAGGAGAAATAAACGTAATACGTTTAGCCACTATTTTAGGCAAAATATGATTTAATATGAATCGTTTAATAGAAAACTCAAGAAATCATTAGACTATTAAAATCAACACTCCTAGTAATTCTAATTTATCTGTCTGCTATTTCATGTAGCAAAGACGAAAAAAATTGTGTGGCCACTCCAGTAGCTTCATCTGGATATTGTATTGATTCAACTCTCATTGACCCTAACGTGATGTGTACTGAGCAATGGGAACCTGTTTGTGGTTGTGACGGTGTTACTTATTCCAATTCATGCTATGCAACAAATGCAGGAGTAACTACTTATGTTGATGGAGAATGTTGTGATTGACTAAAATAATTGTTTAAAAGGGCTTCATTACCAATTAATAAAGTGCCTAACAATGACTAAAACACAAAGTGGAGAGGGAGGATTACTCACCTAATGGAAGATCAATAGCAGATTTTACCTCAGTCATTACAAACGAGCTTTGCACCCTAGCTATATTCTTGATATTAGCCAGCTTATTGGCAATAAAATGTTGATAGACATCCATATCTTCTACAGAAATCTTAATAAGGTAATCGTACATTCCTGCTATGTGATAACAGGCAATTACTTCATTAAAATCCTTTATATCTTTCTCGAACTGAACTAAATAAGCAGCCTGATGCTCTTTTAAAGAAATATTACAAAATGCCAATAAGTTTAATCCAATTTTTTTTCTGTCCAGAATGGCTTTGTAGGATTTAATATACCCTTCTCTTTCTAGCCTTTTTATTCGTTCATATACTGGTGTTGTTGTTAAATTCAATTGACTGGCAATCTCTTTAAATGTAATTTTCCCATCATTTTGAAGTAGGGCTAGTATTAATTTATCGGTTGAGTCGATCATAACTTTAGATTAATTTTCTTATTTATTAGTTAAAAACACGTCATAAAAGTAGTTTTTTCTTTATATAAACACAAATTAAGATTATATTTCTAATTTAAGAATATATAAAAGAACTTATTTCTTTATTGGATATCTTTGTAGCATGAATAAAGATAAAATGCACCCAGAAAGCTTAATGATGTCTCATGGCTATGACCCTGAGCTATCAGAAGGAGCAGTTAAATGTCCTGTATTTCAAACCTCTACTTTTGTTTTTAAAACAGCAGAAGAAGGCAAGTCATTCTTTGAGGTCGCCTATGGAATTAGGGATAAAAAACCCATGGAAGAGCTGGGTCTGATTTATAGCCGGATAAACAATCCCAATCTAGAAATTTTAGAAAACAGACTTTGTCTTTGGGACAAGGCAGATGATTGTGCTGTTTTTGAAAGTGGAATGTCCGCTATTAGCACAGTACTTTTAGAATTCCTCAATCCTGGAGACCTATTGGTATATAGCAATCCTACTTATGGAGGAACCGATCATTTTATTCAACATTTTCTAAATAAAATAGGTGTTCATACATTGGGAATCACACCTGGTCAGACTTCAAATGAAATAATTGAAGCGATTAATAACACTGGATTAGCTGATAAGCTTTCTATGATCTATCTGGAAACACCTGCCAACCCAACGAATCATTTATTTGACATTGAAGGCCTTAAAAAGAAAGTTGTAGATCATTACAGCAAAAAATACAATAATAACATCTTAATGGCAGTAGACAACACCTATATGGGTCCCATATGGCAGCATCCTTTACAACTGGGAGCAGATATTGTTATTTATTCTGCTACTAAATACATAGGCGGACATAGTGATGTTATTGCTGGCGCAGTACTTGGTAATAAAGAAATCATGAACAGGGTTAAAACACTTAGAACCTTTTTAGGAAACATGATTAGCCCTTATACTGCTTGGCTACTACTAAGAAGTCTGGAAACACTTAAATTAAGAATGGACAAGCAGGCAGAAAATGCTCAAAAAGTAGCTGACTTCCTTAAACAGCATAAACAAGTTGAAAAAGTGTATTATCTAGGACATTTAGAAGAGGGAACCTCTGAATATTCCATTTACAAAAACCAATGCTCTGGACCAGGAGCAATGGTTTCTTTTGATATAAAAGGAGGTGAAAAACAAGCCTTTGAATTCTTAAATAACCTAAAGCTGATTAAGCTAGCTGTTAGCTTGGGTAGTACAGAAAGCCTGGCTCAGCACCCTTATACAATGACCCATGCAGGAGTTGATCAAAAGCACAGAGATGCTCTACACATCACCGATAAAATGGTAAGGTTATCTATAGGTGTTGAAAATGCTACAGATATAATTAATGATCTTACAACAGCACTAAATTCTATTCCATCGACCAATTTATTGGATCAGAAATTAGTACTCAATTAAAATTTAAGGGTAATTCCTATAAAGAAATGTCTTCCGGCTTGAGGAAAGGCTCCAATAGAATTATACATCCCTGTTCCCTGCCCTTCTGCAT
>CAYSEW010000057.1:0-2800 GCA_964430245.1 uncultured Flavobacteriales bacterium | reverse complement strand
GATATATCTAAATGTGTAACAGAATTAATGTTAGCTGTAGTTACAGAATCATCATAAAATACACCGTTACCCATACCATTGATCTCTAGGAAAGCCTCAAAGTTATCATCAGGAACATAGGTTTGTTGTGCATTAATAAAAATAGGAAGTGATATAAATAGGAGTAATATCTTTTTCATATTACTAATTTAAGAAATCGTGGAAGATGCTCTCTTTTCCATTACCCCATTTAGGACATCTGATTAAATTTAACCAATGGTTTTAACTTTTTTCTTAAGCCATTTTAATGCATCATCATAATTATTAAAAACTTTTGCTTTTTCCTTATTCTTTAAAAATTTTAAATAAATATTGGCTATTATTCTTATTGATATTTTGTTGGTAATAGCACATTGATAAATGCAAATTTCATTAAATGCTTTATCTGTAGAAAAAAACCTAATTGAATTTATTGATGCAGTAGATTTATTATTCATTGCATCAACCAATATGCCTACTTTTTTATCAGTGAGCATTAATAAATTATTTCTGAATTCAATTCCGTCTTTAAAAGTAACTGATAAATTATTTTTCACTTTAATGTAGATAATTCTATCATCTATAAATTCTAATTTACCTAAGTTTGTTTGAATCTCTTCCATATATCTATAGTGTAAAAATTTCGAATTAATAAGCTGATCGAATCAACACCTCTTCTGTAGCTTGTAATTCTACTGATCGATTAGAGCTTAAAGGTGCAATACAATAACCACGATTGGTTAATCTTAAAAAAGCTGCTTGGCAAACCTCCCTTAGCTCAGTATCTAATGCATTTTCCAACAGCAGAGCAAGCGTAAAAGTTCTTGATAATTTTTCTACACATTCTCTGGAAAGCACCTGCTGCTGATCTTCATTTTTACTCATCAAGGTTTTCATTAATTGTTTATCCGCATCTAATCTTTCCATTAGTACACTAACGTGATCTAAAAACCCTTCTATCTGTTTTGAACTTTCAATGACCTGCTCTATTTTTTCGAATAATAACAAATGAGTTTGTTGATGAAAGCTGCGGAGTGATTCAAGTGTTAATATATGGGTAGCACCCTCCCAAATTGGAAGCACCTGTGCATCCCTGAGTAATCTTGGCAGTATGGTATCTTCAATATAAGCATTGCCCCCGATTAGCTCCATGGCTTCACTTGCACAAAATACGGATAGCTTGGCACTGATTGCCTTTGAAAAAGCAGTCAACATCCTCACTAATTGTCTATCCTGTTTACTACCACCATTGTCTACTTTATCCAATAAACTGATAGTTTCAAAAACTAGCACCATGGCTCCAGTATGCTCTGCAATAAGGTCAGACACAGCACTTCTCCATAAGGGTTGTTCAACCAGGTTTTTGCCAAATGCCATTCTGTTGTGTCCAAAAGCAAGTGCTTCCAATATCGACCTTCTCATAATGGCAACACTTGCCACAGAATTATAAATTCTGGAAAGATTAACCATCTCAAGCATCGATTTCAACCCTTCTCCCTCTCCCGACAACAAATACGCCCTGGTATTATTCAGATTCACTTCGCCTGTAGGCATAGACCTTACACCCAGCTTATCTTTTAAATGCTGGATCTCAATTGTAGCTGAATTATTTTCTGGAACTTCTCTAAGTATTAGAAACAAACCCAAACCTTCAGTTCCTGAAGGTGCATCAGGTATTCTAGCCAAAGTGAGAATGGCTTTTGCATCTACATTAGAACAAAACCACTTTTCTCCATTTAAATACCATAGATTATCCTGTTTATGTGCTGTTACTTTATTGGCGCCCACATCAGACCCGCCTTGTTTTTCGGTAATGAACATGGCTCCCTGCCAAAGCTCATTAAGGTCTTTACTTGCAATATGGCTAAGCGCTTTTGACACTACTTTATCATTCGGATTTTTTTTCAAATGTTTTTCAAGCACTCTTCCTACCCCATCGGTCATACAGATCGGGCAATACAAGCTCATTTCACTTTGAGCAAAATAATATCCCAATGAAAAACCCAGTAAATGACGTACAGAGCTGTATTTTCTCATCCACTCAGGATCATATTTAATGGCTACGATCCCTTTTCCAAAAGAAAGCTTTTCCAACTCATGATAAGATGGATCGTATTCAATTGTATCTACCTTAACTCCATCAATATCAATCTTTTTAATTTTGGGACGATTTTGATCTGCCTTCATGGACAAAGGACTCGCCTTAGCGGCATTTTCTCCAAACTCAATATAAGTAGCTTCTAATGAAGCAAAAAAATCACCCAACCATTTCTTAAAGAACAAACTACCTAATGGATCTTCATTAAACAGGTTTTGAGTAGTATAAATAGGTAAATTGTTTTCTATAGAACTCATAAAAATATGATTGTTCACTAATATATGAAATAGATGAGATTACTACATATAAAACAGCAAATAACTGTATTCTGGCATAAATATTGTAAATGCATGATAAACCTTACAAAAACCTAGATTATGAATACTTATTTTACATTTTCGACCAAACAAATCTACTTAGTTCTTTTTTTAATTTGTGGTTTATCAATTACAGCCCAAAAAGAAACAAAACTCCCAAAATATCTTAGTGAAGAATCACGTAACACCTTAAATAAGGTGCAAAACAATATGGATAACCATAGAGATGACAAGGGATTTAACCCTGTTGAAAATGTGATAGGTGTAGCTTCTAATAATTATAGGATTATTAACCATAACGGACTTGAAGAAGCCAATACCATTGAAAATCTTTTAGCGGTTCCTACTGAAGAGCTTATCGAAATAG
>CAYSEW010000056.1:0-2905 GCA_964430245.1 uncultured Flavobacteriales bacterium | reverse complement strand
GATATATCTAAATGTGTAACAGAATTAATGTTAGCTGTAGTTACAGAATCATCATCAAATACACCATTACCCATACCATTGATCTCTAAAAAAAACTCAAAGTTATTATCTGGCACATAGGTTTGTTGTGCATTAAAAAAAACAGGGAATGACATAAATAGGAATAACAGATTTTTCATAATCAAAATTTAATATAAAATATATGCAATGTTAATAATACAATAGACTAAAGATAAAAGATGTTTAATGACAACAAACAACAAATGAGAATATGGTTAGTTTAAATTAGGATTAGGTAAAATACACATCATAATACTATAATAAAATCACTTATTTATGAAAATATGAGAAAATTTAACCAATGGTTTTAACTTTTTTCTTGAGCCATTTTAATGCATCATTATAATTATTAAAAACTTTTGCTTTTTCCTTATTCTTTAAAAATTTTAAATAAATATTGGCTATTATTCTTATTGATATTTTGTTGGTAATAGCACATTGATAAATGCAAATTTCATTAAATGCTTTATCTGTAGAAAAAAACCTAATTGAATTTATTGATGCAGTAGATTTATTATTCATTGCATCAACCAATATGCCTACTTTTTTATCAGTGAGCATTAATAAATTATTTCTGAATTCAATTCCGTCTTTAAAAGTAACTGATAAATTATTTTTCACTTTAATGTAGATAATTCTATCATCTATAAATTCTAATTTACCTAAGTTTGTTTGAATCTCTTCCATATATCTATAGTGTAAAAATTTCGAATTAATAAGCTGATCGAATCAACACCTCTTCTGTAGCTTGTAATTCTACTGATCGATTAGAGCTTAAAGGTGCAATACAATAACCACGATTGGTTAATCTTAAAAAAGCTGCTTGGCAAACCTCCCTTAGCTCAGTATCTAATGCATTTTCCAACAGCAGAGCAAGCGTAAAAGTTCTTGATAATTTTTCTACACATTCTCTGGAAAGCACCTGCTGCTGATCTTCATTTTTACTCATCAAGGTTTTCATTAATTGTTTATCCGCATCTAATCTTTCCATTAGTACACTAACGTGATCTAAAAACCCTTCTATCTGTTTTGAACTTTCAATGACCTGCTCTATTTTTTCGAATAATAACAAATGAGTTTGTTGATGAAAGCTGCGGAGTGATTCAAGTGTTAATATATGGGTAGCACCCTCCCAAATTGGAAGCACCTGTGCATCCCTGAGTAATCTTGGCAGTATGGTATCTTCAATATAAGCATTGCCCCCGATTAGCTCCATGGCTTCACTTGCACAAAATACGGATAGCTTGGCACTGATTGCCTTTGAAAAAGCAGTCAACATCCTCACTAATTGTCTATCCTGTTTACTACCACCATTGTCTACTTTATCCAATAAACTGATAGTTTCAAAAACTAGCACCATGGCTCCAGTATGCTCTGCAATAAGGTCAGACACAGCACTTCTCCATAAGGGTTGTTCAACCAGGTTTTTGCCAAATGCCATTCTGTTGTGTCCAAAAGCAAGTGCTTCCAATATCGACCTTCTCATAATGGCAACACTTGCCACAGAATTATATATTCTGGAAAGATTAACCATCTCCAGCATCGATTTTAACCCTTCTCCCTCTCCCGACAACAAATACGCCCTTGTATTATTCAAGTTCACTTCACCTGTCGGCATGGATCTTACACCCAGCTTATCTTTAAGGTGCTGGATCTCAATTGTAGCTGAATTATTTTCTGGGTTTTCTCTAAGGATCAAAAATAAACCCAAACCTTCAGTTCCTGCAGGTGCCTCAGGCATTCTTGCCAATGTAAGAATGGCTTTTGCATCTACATTGGAACAGAACCACTTTTCTCCATTTAAATACCATTGATCATCCTGCTTATGTGCAGTTACTTTATTCGCACCAACATCAGAACCTCCCTGTTTTTCAGTAATGAACATGGCTCCCTGCCAAAGCTCATTTAGATTTTTACTTGCAATATGACTAAGCGCTTTTGACACAACTTTATCATTCGGATTTTTGTTCAAGTGTTTTTCAAGCACCCTTCCTACCCCATCTGTCATGCAGATCGGGCAATACAAGCTCATTTCACTTTGAGCAAAATAATATCCCAATGAAAAACCCAGTAAATGACGTACAGAGCTGTATTTTCTCATCCACTCAGGATCATATTTAATGGCTACGATCCCTTTTCCAAAAGAAAGCTTTTCCAACTCATGATAAGATGGATCGTATTCAATTGTATCTACCTTAACTCCATCAATATCCATCTTTTTAATTTTGGGACGGTTTTGATCTGCCTTCATAGATAAAGGACTTGCTTTAGCGGCATTTTCTCCAAACTCAAGATAAGTAGCTTCTAATGAATAAAAATAATCACCCAACCATTTCTTAAAGAACAAACTACCTAATGGATCTTCTTTAAACAGGTTTTGAGCATTATATACAGGTAAATTGTTTTCTATAGAACTCATAAAAATAGATTGTTCACTAATATATGAAATAGATGAGATTACTCCATATAAAACAGCAAATAACTGTATTCTGGCATAAATATTGTTTATGCATGATAAACCTTACAAAAACCTAGATTATGAATACTTATTTTACATTTTCGATCAAACAAATCTACTTAGTTCTTTTTTTAGTTTGTGGTTTATCAATTACAGCCCAAAAAGAAACAAAACTCCCAAAATATCTTGGTGAATCTTCACGTAACACTTTAAATAATATCCAAAATAATATGGATAGCCATAGAGACGACAAGGGATTTAACCCTGTAGAAAATGTGATAGGCGTAGCTTCTAATAATTACAGGATTATTAACCATAACGGACTTGAAGAGGCCAATACCATTGAAAATCTTTTAGCGGTTCCTACTGAAGAGCTTATCGAAATAG
>CAYSEW010000055.1:0-4645 GCA_964430245.1 uncultured Flavobacteriales bacterium | reverse complement strand
TGGGGTGGGTAATAAAGAAAATAAAATACCTTCATTTAATGATAAACTTAAAGAATATGGTCAATTACCACTAACAGTCTCAAAATTAGAGATCCTTCAGGTCAATATCGGTTACATGTGTAATCAGACCTGTGAACATTGTCATGTAGATGCTGGCCCCGACCGAAAAGAGATCATGAGTAAAGAGACTATGGTTGAATGCTTGAAAATCGTAAAGTCTGCAAAAATTGATGTGGTGGATATAACTGGAGGAGCTCCAGAAATGAATCCCGAATTCAGGTGGTTTATAAAAGAAATTAACCTTTTAGGAGTTAAAGATGTTATTGTAAGATCTAATCTTACCATTGTATTAGCTAATAAGAAGTTCAATGATCTTCCTGATTTTTTCAAAAAGAATAAATTGCATATAATTTCATCTCTACCATGTTATACTCTTGATAATACAGATAAACAAAGAGGGAAAGGGGTTTTTAAGAAGTCCATTCAGGTACTTAAACAATTGAATGACCTAGGTTATGGTAAAAATGAAGATCTTAAATTAGACCTTGTCTACAATCCAGGGGGTGCATTTCTACCTGGAGATCAATTAGCACTGGAAAAAGATTATAAAAAAGAATTATTCAATAGTTATGACCTGACTTTTAATAAATTATATACGATAACTAATATGCCTATCAGTAGATTTTTGGATTATTTAGTTTCTTCTGGTTTATTTACTGAGTACATGAATACTTTAGTAAATTCATTTAACCCATCTACAATAAAAGGATTAATGTGTAAGAATACACTTTCTGTTGGATGGGATGGAAGATTATATGATTGTGATTTCAATCAAATGCTGGATTTGCCAGTTAATGATGATATTAGACATATCAAAGACATTAATTTAGAACAATTGTCTAAAAGGCAAATTGTTACGTCTCAGCATTGTTATGGTTGCACAGCTGGATCGGGATCAAGTTGTCAGGGAGTAACAATTAAAAAGTAATTTAATTAGCAAAGATCATTGGCTCATCATCTAAAAAAATGGGCCCCCATTGAATCTCTGATAATTCATTATCTTCAAACCAAAAATTCATATTAGAGTCTAAGAAGCTGTAGATGATTGAATTGCCATCTTCATCAGAAATTTCATCTTTTTCAAAAGATCCCAAATTAAGTGTGTTTAATAATTGATTGATCTCATCGATGTTTTTTCCAATTAAAGAAACACCATTAATTGTATATTCATCTGAGCTAACTGCTAAAGTGTCCAGAATTTCATCTTGTTCTAGATCGAATGATGCTGAAAGCTCCAATTCATCATAGTGCCATTGCTCTAATGAAATTTCTTCATCATCTATTGGGACATCTAATACTTCAATTTCATTGGGCTCACCTAGCTTATCTTTGATTGAATTCTTATTTGAGCCAAAAGTGATTTCACCCAAGCCTAATCCAATTTTAATTTCATTGTTCATGTAGAATATATTATGTTTTATGTGAGATTATTCTAAGAGTCTTCTTAGAATTTTACCAACATTTGATTTTGGAAGTTCATCCCTGAAGCTTATACTCTTAGGGACTTTGTAATTAGTTAGTTTTGTTCTGCAGAACTCAATGACCTCATCTTCTGTAAGAGATTCATCTTTTTTAACTATAAAAGCACGAACAAATTCAGTTCCATCTTCATTTTTTTCTCCTCTAACTCCTACTTCTAATACTTTAGGGTGTTCAGAAATGGCTTTTTCAACTTCGTTAGGATAAACATTAAATCCGGATACTAACACCATTTCTTTTTTACGATCAACAATTTTGAAATATCCTTCTTCATCCATGATACCTACATCACCTGTTAAAAAATATTCTCCATGCATGCAGTTAGCTGTTTCTTCAGGTCTGTTCCAGTATCCTTTCATTACCTGAGGGCCTTTAATGCCTATCTCTCCAGGTTCACCTTGAGCAACCTCTTTTCTGTTATCATCGAAAATTCTAATATCAGTATTTGGAAGAGGAAGACCAATAGTCCCTTTTTTATGTTTTCCATTATAAGGATTGATGGTTGCAGCAGGACTGGTTTCTGAAAGTCCATAAGCTTCTAGTAATGCGCAACCAGTAAGCTCTTCCCATTCATCAGCAACTACATCTTGCACAGCCATACCACCACCTAAGGCTAGTTTTAGGTTACTAAAATCTAGATTTCTGAATACTTCTTGATTCATTAGACCTATAAATAGCGTGTTAACTCCTGTAATTGCAGAAAAAGGATTCTTTTGTAAATCCTTACAGAAACTTTTCATGTCTCTAGGATTAGTGATCAGTACATTTTTGGCACCATATCGGAAGAAGACAACACAATTTGCAGTCAATGCAAAAATATGATATAACGGAAGAGCTGTAATGATGATTTCTTCTCCTTCATTAATGTTAGATCCAATCCATTCTTCTACTTGAGATACATTGGCGCATATATTTCCATGAGTTAATTCTGCTCCTTTAGAAACTCCTGTTGTTCCACCTGTGTATTGAAGAAATGCTGTATCATCTTTAGTTAAATTTACAGGGTCACCTTTTTTACCTAAACTTTCTTTTATGATACTTTTTAAAGGGATGCTTCCTTCTAATTTATAAGCAGGTACCATTTTTTTAATTTTTCTAATAACAAAGTTGACGATAGTCCCTTTTAGTCCACCAAGCATGTCACCTATTGTAGTAGTGATAACAGTTTCAATTTTAGTTTTTTCAAGGATCTTATCAAGGTTAAAAGCAAAATTTTCTAAAATAATAATAGCTTTAGCTCCAGAATCATTGTATTGATGTAACATCTCATCAGCCGTATATAATGGATTGGTGTTTACGATAACAAGTCCAGCTTTAAGACAAGCAAATATTACAATTGGGTATTGCAATAGATTAGGCATTTGTAAAGCAATCTTATCTCCTTTTTTTAGGTTTGTTTTATTTTGGAAATACCATACTAAAGCATCAACATGTTCAGCTACATCATTATAGCTGATCTCAACACCCATATTTTTATAGGCAGTTTGTGTTCCAAATTTAGAAACAGCTGTTTCGTATATTTCAATAAGGCTGTTATAATTTAGTTCTATGCTTTCAGAGACGAAATCAGGATAGCTTTTAATCCAAGGTAGAGTGCTCATAATATATAAGAATTAATTAGTGTTAATTATCAAAGTAGAAGCTAAATTTACTAATTAATTGGTTTTATTAAAATGGATAAGGAAATAAAGTAGCTAGTTTATATAAAAAGAGTGAAATAATCCGTTTTTAGGATATGAATTGAAGGTTGTTTATATATGATTAGCTTTAATTTCATTATGTTTGTTGATTCATATTATTGAAGGATTTTTTAAAAAAAAAAGAAACTAATAAATTACGATAGGAGTATAAATGCAACAATGTAATTTTATATGTCGTCTATTAGGTGAGGAAATTAGTTTAAAGTAGAAAAGATATTTTGTTAATTAAGATTGCAATAAATAAGGTAAAGGTTCATCTTTTATTGTTGTGTTTGATCATTGGTTCAGTAAGCCAAGTTCAAGCTCAAGATCCTGAGTTTACTCAGTTTTACTCTAATCCTATTTATTTAAACCCTGCATTTGCTGGATCTAGATTATGTCCTAGGTTTGTTATGAATTATAGAAATGAATGGCCTAATATTTCTGGGAATTTTGTTACAACTGCTGCATCTTATGATCAAAAAGTAGAAGGCCTTAATGGTGGATTAGGGTTGATTGTATTATCTGATAATGCTGCGAAAACACTCCAAACTTCAAGGGTAAGTCTTATTTATTCCTATCATCAGAAAGTAACAAGAAAATTCTCTATTAATTTTGGGATCGAGGGTTCTTATTATCAAAAATCTGTTGATTGGGATCGATTGACTTTTGGTGACATGATTGATCCAAGAAGAGGCTTTGTTTACCAGACTAATGATGTAAGAAGAGATGACCCTGTTAATAATCTTGATTTTAGTGCAGGTGTTGTAGGTTATACAGAACAGTTTTATGCTGGATTTGCAGTGCATCATTTAACTGAGCCGAATGAATCGTTTTTAAATTCATCTGTACCTTCTCCTTTACCTATGAGGTTTACTGGGCATGTTGGTGCAATAATACCTTTGCAAGGAGGGTCGTTATATACAGAAAAGGAACAATCTATATCTCCTAATATTTTATATACAAGGCAAGGTGAATTCCAACAATTGAATATGGGTTTATATGTTAAAAAGGGATCTTTGGTTGGTGGTATTTGGTACCGTAATAAGGATGCTTTTATTGTAACAGTAGGTGTTGAGTCTGATATGGTAAAGGTGGGATATAGCTACGATGTTACCATGTCTAAATTATCTGTTCTATCAGGAGGGTCTCATGAAATTTCATTAGGCATCAATTTTTATTGTGAACCTAAAAAGAAAACCTATAGACCAATTTCCTGTCCCTCTTTTTAAGATCTATTAATTAATAATCTTTCCATCAGACATTACTAATTTTCTATCAGCTAGTTCTGCAAGTTTTTCATTATGAGTAACTATAATGAATGATTGATTAAATTCTGACTTCAGATTTAAGAAGATGTCGTGTAATTCTTCAGCATTTTTTGAATCAAGATTACCACTTGGTTCATCAGCAAGAACCAATAGGGG
>CAYSEW010000054.1:0-4650 GCA_964430245.1 uncultured Flavobacteriales bacterium | reverse complement strand
TGGGGTGGGTAATAAAGAAAATAAAATACCTTCATTTAATGATAAACTTAAAGAACATGGTCAATTTCCATTAACAGTCTCAAAATTAGAGACCCTTCAGGTTAATATAGGTTACATGTGTAATCAGACATGTGAACATTGTCATGTAGATGCTGGTCCAGACAGAAAAGAGATCATGAGTAAAGAGACCATGATCGAATGCTTGAAAATTGTGAAGTCTGCAAAAATTGATGTGGTAGATATAACTGGAGGAGCTCCAGAAATGAATCCTGAATTCAAGTGGTTTATAAAAGAAATTAACCTTCTAGGAGTAAAAGATGTTATTGTAAGATCTAATCTTACCATTGTATTAGCTAATAAGAAGTTCAATGATCTTCCTGATTTTTTCAAAAAGAATAAATTGCATATAATTTCATCTCTACCATGTTATACTCTTGATAATACAGATAAACAAAGAGGGAAAGGGGTTTTTAAGAAGTCCATTCAGGTACTTAAACAATTGAATGACCTAGGTTATGGTAAAAATGAAGATCTTAAATTAGACCTTGTCTACAATCCAGGGGGTGCATTTCTACCTGGAGATCAATTAGCACTGGAAAAAGATTATAAAAAAGAATTATTCAATAGTTATGACCTGACTTTTAATAAATTATATACGATAACTAATATGCCTATCAGTAGATTTTTGGATTATTTAGTTTCTTCTGGTTTATTTACTGAGTACATGAATACTTTAGTAAATTCATTTAACCCATCTACAATAAAAGGATTAATGTGTAAGAATACACTTTCTGTTGGATGGGATGGAAGATTATATGATTGTGATTTCAATCAAATGCTGGATTTGCCAGTTAATGATGATATTAGACATATCAAAGACATTAATTTAGAACAATTGTCTAAAAGGCAAATTGTTACGTCTCAGCATTGTTATGGTTGCACAGCTGGATCGGGATCAAGTTGTCAGGGAGTAACAATTAAAAAGTAATTTAATTAGCAAAGATCATTGGCTCATCATCTAAAAAAATGGGCCCCCATTGAATCTCTGATAATTCATTATCTTCAAACCAAAAATTCATATTAGAGTCTAAGAAGCTGTAGATGATTGAATTGCCATCTTCATCAGAAATTTCATCTTTTTCAAAAGATCCCAAATTAAGTGTGTTTAATAATTGATTGATCTCATCGATGTTTTTTCCAATTAAAGAAACACCATTAATTGTATATTCATCTGAGCTAACTGCTAAAGTGTCCAGAATTTCATCTTGTTCTAGATCGAATGATGCTGAAAGCTCCAATTCATCATAGTGCCATTGCTCTAATGAAATTTCTTCATCATCTATTGGGACATCTAATACTTCAATTTCATTGGGCTCACCTAGCTTATCTTTGATTGAATTCTTATTTGAGCCAAAAGTGATTTCACCCAAGCCTAATCCAATTTTAATTTCATTGTTCATGTAGAATATATTATGTTTTATGTGAGATTATTCTAAGAGTCTTCTTAGAATTTTACCAACATTTGATTTTGGAAGTTCATCCCTGAAGCTTATACTCTTAGGGACTTTGTAATTAGTTAGTTTTGTTCTGCAGAACTCAATGACCTCATCTTCTGTAAGAGATTCATCTTTTTTAACTATAAAAGCACGAACAAATTCAGTTCCATCTTCATTTTTTTCTCCTCTAACTCCTACTTCTAATACTTTAGGGTGTTCAGAAATGGCTTTTTCAACTTCGTTAGGATAAACATTAAATCCGGATACTAACACCATTTCTTTTTTACGATCAACAATTTTGAAATATCCTTCTTCATCCATGATACCTACATCACCTGTTAAAAAATATTCTCCATGCATGCAGTTAGCTGTTTCTTCAGGTCTGTTCCAGTATCCTTTCATTACCTGAGGGCCTTTAATGCCTATCTCTCCAGGTTCACCTTGAGCAACCTCTTTTCTGTTATCATCGAAAATTCTAATATCAGTATTTGGAAGAGGAAGACCAATAGTCCCTTTTTTATGTTTTCCATTATAAGGATTGATGGTTGCAGCAGGACTGGTTTCTGAAAGTCCATAAGCTTCTAGTAATGCGCAACCAGTAAGCTCTTCCCATTCATCAGCAACTACATCTTGCACAGCCATACCACCACCTAAGGCTAGTTTTAGGTTACTAAAATCTAGATTTCTGAATACTTCTTGATTCATTAGACCTATAAATAGCGTGTTAACTCCTGTAATTGCAGAAAAAGGATTCTTTTGTAAATCCTTACAGAAACTTTTCATGTCTCTAGGATTAGTGATCAGTACATTTTTGGCACCATATCGGAAGAAGACAACACAATTTGCAGTCAATGCAAAAATATGATATAACGGAAGAGCTGTAATGATGATTTCTTCTCCTTCATTAATGTTAGATCCAATCCATTCTTCTACTTGAGATACATTGGCGCATATATTTCCATGAGTTAATTCTGCTCCTTTAGAAACTCCTGTTGTTCCACCTGTGTATTGAAGAAATGCTGTATCATCTTTAGTTAAATTTACAGGGTCACCTTTTTTACCTAAACTTTCTTTTATGATACTTTTTAAAGGGATGCTTCCTTCTAATTTATAAGCAGGTACCATTTTTTTAATTTTTCTAATAACAAAGTTGACGATAGTCCCTTTTAGTCCACCAAGCATGTCACCTATTGTAGTAGTGATAACAGTTTCAATTTTAGTTTTTTCAAGGATCTTATCAAGGTTAAAAGCAAAATTTTCTAAAATAATAATAGCTTTAGCTCCAGAATCATTGTATTGATGTAACATCTCATCAGCCGTATATAATGGATTGGTGTTTACGATAACAAGTCCAGCTTTAAGACAAGCAAATATTACAATTGGGTATTGCAATAGATTAGGCATTTGTAAAGCAATCTTATCTCCTTTTTTTAGGTTTGTTTTATTTTGGAAATACCATACAAAAGCATCAACATGTTCAGCTACATCATTATAACTGATCTCAACACCCATATTTTTATAGGCAGTTTGTGTCCCAAATTTAGAAACAGCTGTTTCGTATATTTCAATAAGACTGTTATAATTTAGCTCTATGCTTTCAGAGACGAAGTCAGGGTAGCTTTTAATCCAAGGTAGAGTGCTCATAGTATATAAGAATTAATTAGTATTAATTGTCTAAGTAGAAGCTAAATTTACTAATTAATTAGTTTTATTAAAATTGATAAGTAAATAAAGTAGCTAGTTTATATAAAAAGAGTGAAATAATCCGTTTTTAGAATATGAATTGAAGGCTGTTTATAAATGATTCGCTTTAATTTCATTATGTTTGTTGATTCATATTATTGAAGGAATTTTTTAAATAAAAAAAGAAACTAATAAATTACGATAGGAGTATAAATGCAACAATGTAATTTTATATGTCGTCTATTAGGTGAGGAAATTAGTTTAAAGTAGAAAAGATATTTTGTTAATTAAGATTGCAATAAATAAGGTAAAGGTTCATCTTTTATTGTTGTGTTTGATCATTGGTTCAGTAAGCCAAGTTCAAGCTCAAGATCCTGAGTTTACTCAGTTTTACTCTAATCCTATTTATTTAAACCCTGCATTTGCTGGATCTAGATTATGTCCTAGGTTTGTTATGAATTATAGAAATGAATGGCCTAATATTTCTGGGAATTTTGTTACAACTGCTGCATCTTATGATCAAAAAGTAGAAGGCCTTAATGGTGGATTAGGGTTGATTGTATTATCTGATAATGCTGCGAAAACACTCCAAACTTCAAGGGTAAGTCTTATTTATTCCTATCATCAGAAAGTAACAAGAAAATTCTCTATTAATTTTGGGATCGAGGGTTCTTATTATCAAAAATCTGTTGATTGGGATCGATTGACTTTTGGTGATATGATTGATCCAAGAAGAGGGTTTGTTTATCAGACTAATGATGTAAGAAGAGATGATCCAGTTAATAATCTTGATTTTAGTGCAGGAATTATAGGTTATACAGAACAATTTTATGCTGGATTTGCAGTGCATCATTTAACAGAGCCCAATGAATCATTTTTAAATTCATCCGTACCTTCTCCTTTGCCTATGAGGTTTACAGGTCATGTTGGAGCAATAATTCCTTTACAGGGTGGAGGTTCATTATATTCAGAAAAAGAACAAACTATATCTCCTAATATTTTATATACAAGGCAGGGCGAATTCCAACAATTGAATATGGGTTTATATGTTAAAAAGGGATCTTTGGTAGGTGGTATTTGGTACCGTAATAAGGATGCTTTTATTGTAACAGTAGGTGTTGAATCTGATATGGTAAAGGTAGGATATAGCTATGATGTTACCATGTCTAAACTATCTGTTCTATCAGGTGGTTCTCATGAAATTTCATTAGGTATCAATTTTTATTGTGAACCTAAAAAGAAAACCTACAGACCAATTTCCTGCCCCTCTTTTTAAGATCCTTTAATTAATAATCTTTCCATCGGACATCACTAATTTTCTATCAGCTAGTTCTGCAAGCTTTTCATTATGAGTAACTATAATGAATGATTGATTAAATTCTGATTTTAGATTTAAGAAGATGTCGTGTAATTCTCCAGCATTTTTTGAATCAAGATTACCACTTGGTTCATCAGCAAGAACCAATAGGGG
>CAYSEW010000053.1:0-5187 GCA_964430245.1 uncultured Flavobacteriales bacterium | reverse complement strand
TTGAATTAGGTTTTAAATATTTACTACAAAAAACAAACCAGGTTTTAATTCTAATATTGTTTCCACTTCAAATTTACTTAAATTCATAGATGTTTAATGTATAATATATGATTATTATTTGATTCCTATTCCACAAATTGTTTAAAAAAAATTACTTCATGTTTATAAAAACATGAGTGACCTACTGATATTTCTTCTTTTTTTGTGGTAAAATTCTTCTAATGAAAGTACTAGTCTTAGGATCAGGTGGGCGAGAGCATGCAATTGCCTGGAAATTATCTCAAAGTTCACAATTGACTAAACTATATATTGCCCCTGGAAATGCCGGGACACAAAGCTTGGGTGAAAATGTTTCTTTAGACCTTAATGATTTTGATTCAATTGGGAAATTTGCTCTTGCAAACGAAATAACTATAATTGTAGTGGGGCCTGAAGACCCTCTTGTTAATGGGATTCATAATTATTTTTCGGAGAACTCTAAATATCGTTCTATAACATTAATTGGTCCTAAAAAGGAAGCAGCTATTTTGGAGGGAAGTAAGGATTTTTCAAAAAAATTCATGAAAAAATACAATATCCCTACTGCTAAATATAAATCTTTTGATGCCAATACAATTGCTCAAGGGATAGAATACCTAGAAACATTGAATTCTCCTTATGTATTAAAAGCAGATGGGCTAGCTGCAGGTAAAGGAGTACTAATAATAGACGACCTTTTTAAAGCTAAAAAAGAATTCAAATCAATTTTGAATGATAATCTATTTGGATCTGCCGGCAGCAAGGTGGTTATTGAAGAGTTTTTAAATGGCGTAGAATTAAGTGTTTTTGTTATTACTGATGGTAAAAACTATAAAATATTACCTGAAGCAAAAGATTACAAACGAATTGGTGAAAATGACACCGGTTTGAATACAGGTGGAATGGGGGCTGTTTCTCCTGTTCCTTTTGCTAACAGGGAATTTATGGATAAAGTTGAAAACCAAGTAATTATTCCAACTATTAAAGGATTAATCAAAGAAGATATTGAATATTCTGGTTTTATTTTCTTTGGCTTAATTTCTGTAAAAGGAGATCCTTATGTAATAGAATATAATTGCCGATTAGGAGATCCAGAAACCGAAGTGATACTTCCTAGATTAAAATCAGATCTTCTTGATCTATTTGACGGGATTGCCTCAAATACTCTCTCTGAAAGAGATGTGGTAATTGACCCTAGGTCTGCCTCTACTGTAATGCTTGTCTCTGGAGGATATCCTGAAAAATATGAAAAAGGGAAAGAAGTGTCTATCGGAAATATAAATGAAAAAAGCATTGTTTTCCATGCTGGGACAAAACAAGGAGAAGGAGCTACCTTAACAAATGGTGGGAGAGTAATGTCTGTAACATCATATGGAAAAGACATAGAGTCATCGTTAAAGGTCAGCTATGAGTCTATTGAAAATATATCTTTTGAGAAAATGTATTTCAGGAAAGATATTGGACAAGATCTTGTCAAAAAAAATTAACCTTCAATAAGGTTATTATTTAATTTGATCAGGATTGTTTTCTGCAGCTTTATTCATTTTGTGTTGAACAAACATCCAATATCCCGCACCACCTAGCATTAATAATAAGAAAAGTATATTAGGATAATTTCCTAGTGGTTCTAGTGTGTTTTCAAACAGCCAAACTAATAAATCTCTTAAGGGATATACTAACCAATCCATAATTTTAAACTTTTATAGTGCCAAATTTAGAAAATAATCTATATCAATTTAAAAGAAATGGAAATATCTTTGTACTACTATACTAAAAAATGATCTTTCGAATTTTCAACATTAACAAACCCATAATATTAATTACCCTCCCTGTAATATGTGTACTATTGTGGCTTCCTTCCTTTTTAAGTACTAAAGGATTAAATTACTTTGAAAAATATAGCTTATTGGATTTTTTTAGTCACATGCCTATAACCTTCGGGCAAATACTATCTATATTAATTATTTTATCAACTGCTATTTTGATTTCATTTACTGTCAATAAATCAGAATTATTTTCTAAAAATCAATATCTGCCTGCTCTAATATATGTATTAGCAATGAGCTTAATTAACGAACATCATGTTATTAATCCAATTATAATTGCAAATCTATTTTTAGCGCTAGCTATTTACATGCTATTTAAAATCTATAGACAGATCCCCTGTAAAAATTTAATTTTCAAAAGTTCCTGTTTGATTATGATAGCTTCTGTCTTTTATTTTCCTTACATACTGTTTTTTCCTTTGCCTTGGATTATTTTATCAATAATAAGACCTTTTGACACTAGGGAATGGTTGATGCCAGTTGTTAGTCTCTTTTTATTGGCTTTTTATGTGGCCTTGATCAATAAAATACAACCTGCCTTTTTTAAATTAAATAACTTATATAATATTAGTTCCCTAGAGTCAATCTCTATTAACTATTCAATAATTATAAAAATTGTTTTTGGATTAATGCTCTTTGGATGCTTTACTTCATTATTAATGCTTTTGAAATTAAATGTTAAATCAACGAATAGGTTTCGAAAACTAACCCTTTTAATATTAAGTATCTTTTTAATTTTTACAGCGCTCTCGGTTTTAAACTATTTCTATTATTTGAACTTATCAGTAATTATTTTGCTAAGCGCTATTCCTGTTTCTTTGTTATTACCTTTTACATTAATTCATATAAAGAAAAAATGGCTGTCAGAAATTTATATAAGTTCCATTTTTATTTTAATCTTCATCGATCTGTTTTTTGTTTAAAAACAATCTATTAGCAACACTATTTTCTAATGAATAAATTATCTTTGTCGCTTAAAAGTGATAAAAATGAAATTTGGTGTTATAACTTTCCCTGGCTCAAATTGTGATCAAGACATGGTCTATGTGCTGAGAAATATACTTGATCAATCTGTTGAAGAGCTTTGGCATAAAGATACTTCATTAAAAAATTGTGATGCAATTGTATTGCCTGGTGGTTTTTCATATGGTGATTATCTTCGGTCAGGAGCCATAGCAAGATTTTCTCCTATTATGAATGAAGTAATAAATCATGCTCATTCTGGAGGAATTGTTATTGGGATTTGTAACGGCTTTCAAATTTTGTGTGAATCACAATTATTACCGGGTGCACTTTTGCACAATAACAACCAACAGTTTATCTGTAAAAATATATGGTTGAAGCCGCAGTCTTCTACAGCCGCTATCACTAAAAATCTAAACCACAGTGAGGTCTATAAAATCCCTATTGCTCATGCTGAAGGAAGGTACCATGCAGATGAAAACACTTTACTTGAAATCAACAAAAACGATCAAGTTCTTTTCCGATATTGTGATAAAGATGGAAACATAACTGCTGAAAGTAACCCTAATGGGTCGTGTGAGGGGATTGCTGGCATAACTAACAAAGAAAAAAATGTTTTCGGAATGATGCCGCATCCTGAAAGAGCTGCAGATCAAAATCTAAATAACACTGATGGGAAAACAATTTTTGAATCCCTATTAGACTTAGTTGTTAAATAAAAACTCCTTTTTCATTTTCATAAGCATCTTATTTTTAGATGGTTATACTACTTAATTAACTATTGGTCGTTACTTTTTAAATGGTAACACTGTTGTGTCTTATGTGAGCAAGCATATCTTTGATTGCATAAAAACATTTTATATGAAAAATTCTATTTTGCTTATTCTCTTTATTCCATTTTTTGCTTATTCACAACAAGTAGTAAAAGGGAAAGTAGTTGATATGGAGTCTCAGTTTCCATTACCTGGAGTGAATGTGAAATTCATAGATGGTGAATTTGATGCTGGAGCAGCAACGGATATGAATGGTCATTTTAAAATTGAAAACGTACCCTTAGGTAGACATCAGGTTAGGGTAACATTTATTGGGTACAAGCCCCAAGTTCAAACAATTGTCGTTAATGCAGGTAGGGAAGTTATTTTAAATGTATCAATTGAAGAGTCTACTGAAGTCCTCGAAGAGTTTGTTATCTCTTCTAATGAAAATAGAGAAGTTAATAATGAAATGGCCATTATAAGTGCTCAGCAATTTTCTGTTGAAGAAACTGAAAGATATGCAGGTAGCAGGGGTGATCCTGCTAGAATGGCTTCTAATTTTGCTGGAGTACAGGGAGCCGATGATAGCAGGAATGATATTATTGTTAGGGGTAACTCTCCATTAGGTGTTATTTATAGAGTTGAAGGAGTTACTATTCCAAACCCCAATCATTTTGCCATTTCAGGATCAAGTGGTGGGCCTTTAAGCATCCTTAATAATAAGTTTTTAGGAAATAGCGATTTTTTCTCAGGGGCATTTCCAGCTGAGTACGGAAATACAACTGCAGGTGTTTTTGACCTAAAAATAAGAAGTGGAAATTATGAAAAGTTTGAGTTTACTGGTCAAGTAGGCCTGTTTGGAGCTGAGCTATTAGCTGAAGGTCCTTTATCTAAAAAAAGCAATGCTTCTTTTTTAGTTATGTATAGATATTCTACCATTAAAATCTTTAGTCTTTTAGGGATAAATCTTGGCACTACAGCTATTCCAAAATATCAGGATTTTGCTGCTAAAATCAACCTTCCTCTTAAGAAAGGTGGAAATTTATCACTTTGGGCAATGGGCGGTAATAGCAACATCGATATTCTTATAAGTGAACAAACCGATAGTACTCAAATTGATCTTTATGGAGAAAACACTAAAGATCAACGATTTGGAACAGGAATGATGGTTGGGGGAATAACATATACCAAACCCTTAAACGAAACCTCTTTTCTAAAATCAACTACTTGTATTAATTTACAACAGCAACGGTCTAGCCATGATACTATTGATAGAAATCCAAATAATTGGTCGGATGTTGCGTTGTACCCATATATGTCATATGATTTCACCACGACAAGGTGGTCTAATTCTTCTTCTTATAACAAGAAAATCAATAAAAAAAATACACTGAAAATAGGTTGGGTAACAGACTATGCTCAATTTAACTTTATAGATAGCGTGACAACAAATGCTAGAGGACAAGACTCTTTAGATACTTATCGTTATCGTTTTAATAAATCAGGAGATTATTATATGGTTCAGCCCTATATAAGCTGGAAGCACAAATTCTCAGATGACCTAGTCCTGACGGCTGGTCTGACTAGCTTCTATCTTAACTTAGGGAATTCATTTTCTCCCATTG
>CAYSEW010000052.1:0-5187 GCA_964430245.1 uncultured Flavobacteriales bacterium | reverse complement strand
CAATGGGAGAAAATGAATTCCCTAAGTTAAGATAGAAGCTAGTCAGACCAGCCGTTAGGACTAGGTCATCTGAGAATTTGTGTTTCCAGCTTATATAGGGTTGAACCATATAATAATCTCCCGATTTATTAAAACGATAACGATAGGTATCTAAAGAGTCTTGTCCTCTAGCATTTGTTGTCACACTATCTATAAAGTTAAATTGAGCATAGTCTGTTACCCAACCTATCTTTAGTGTATTTTTTTTATTGATTTTCTTATTATAAGAAGAAGAATTAGACCACCTTGTCGTGGTGAAATCATATGACATATAAGGGTACAACGCAACATCCGACCAATTATTTGGATTTCTATCAATAGTATCATGGCTAGACCGTTGCTGTTGTAAATTAATACAAGTAGTTGATTTTAGAAAAGAGGTTTCGTTTAAGGGTTTGGTATATGTTATTCCCCCAACCATCATTCCTGTTCCAAATCGTTGATCTTTAGTGTTTTCTCCATAAAGATCAATTTGAGTACTATCGGTTTGTTCACTTATAAGAATATCGATGTTGCTATTACCGCCCATTGCCCAAAGTGATAAATTTCCACCTTTCTTAAGAGGAAGGTTGATTTTAGCAGCAAAATCCTGATATTTTGGAATAGCTGTAGTGCCAAGATTTATCCCTAAAAGACTAAAGATTTTAATGGTAGAATATCTATACATAACTAAAAAAGAAGCATTGCTTTTTTTAGATAAAGGACCTTCAGCTAATAGCTCAGCTCCAAACAGGCCTACTTGACCAGTAAACTCAAACTTTTCATAATTTCCACTTCTTATTTTTAGGTCAAAAACACCTGCAGTTGTATTTCCGTACTCAGCTGGAAATGCCCCTGAGAAAAAATCGCTATTTCCTAAAAACTTATTATTAAGGATGCTTAAAGGCCCACCACTTGATCCTGAAATGGCAAAATGATTGGGGTTTGGAATAGTAACTCCTTCAACTCTATAAATAACACCTAATGGAGAGTTACCCCTAACAATAATATCATTCCTGCTATCATCGGCTCCCTGTACTCCAGCAAAATTAGAAGCCATTCTAGCAGGATCACCCCTGCTACCTGCATATCTTTCAGTTTCTTCAACAGAAAATTGCTGAGCACTTATAATGGCCATTTCATTATTAACTTCTCTATTTTCATTAGAAGAGATAACAAACTCTTCGAGGACTTCAGTAGACTCTTCAATTGATACATTTAAAATAACTTCCCTACCTGCATTAACGACAATTGTTTGAACTTGGGGCTTGTACCCAATAAATGTTACCCTAACCTGATGTCTACCTAAGGGTACGTTTTCAATTTTAAAATGACCATTCATATCCGTTGCTGCTCCAGCATCAAATTCACCATCTATGAATTTCACATTCACTCCAGGTAATGGAAACTGAGACTCCATATCAACTACTTTCCCTTTTACTACTTGTTGTGAATAAGCAAAAAATGGAATAAAGAGAATAAGCAAAATAGAATTTTTCATATAAAATGTTTTTATGCAATCAAAGATATGCTTGCTCACATAAGACACAACAGTGTTACCATTTAAAAAGTAACGACCAATAGTTAATTAAGTAGTATAACCATCTAAAAATAAGATGCTTATGAAAATGAAAAAGGAGTTTTTATTTAACAACTAAGTCTAATAGGGATTCAAAAATTGTTTTCCCATCAGTGTTATTTAGATTTTGATCTGCAGCTCTTTCAGGATGCGGCATCATTCCGAAAACATTTTTTTCTTTGTTAGTTATGCCAGCAATCCCCTCACACGATCCATTTGGGTTACTTTCAGGATTTATATTTCCATCTTTATCACAATACCGAAAAAGAACTTGATCGTTTTTATTGATTTCAAGTAAAGTTTTTTCATCTGCATGGTACCTGCCTTCAGCATGAGCAATAGGAATTTTATACACCTCACTGTGGTTTAGATTTTTAGTGATAGCGGCTGTAGAAGATTGTGGCTTCAACCAAATATTTTTACATATAAACTGTTGGTTGTTATTGTGTAAAAGTGCACCCGGCAATAATTGTGATTCACACAAAATTTGAAATCCATTACAAATCCCTATAACAATTCCTCCTGAATGAGCATGATTTATTACTTCATTCATAATAGGAGAAAATCTTGCTATGGCTCCTGACCGAAGATAATCACCATATGAAAAACCACCAGGCAATACAATTGCATCACAATTTTTTAATGAAGTATCTTTATGCCAAAGCTCTTCAACAGATTGATCAAGTATATTTCTCAGCACATAGACCATGTCTTGATCACAATTTGAGCCAGGGAAAGTTATAACACCAAATTTCATTTTTATCACTTTTAAGCAACAAAGATAATTTATTCATTAGAAAATTGTGTTGCTAATAGATTGTTTTTAAACAAAAAACAGATCGAAGAAGATTAAAATAAAAATGGAACTTATATAAATCTCTGACAGCCATTTTTTCTTTATATGAATTAATGTAAAAGGTAATAATAAAGAAACAGGAATAGCGCTTAGCAAAATAATTATTGATAAGTTTAAATAATAGAAATAGTTTAAAACCGAGAGCGCTATAAAAATTAAAAAGATACTTAATATTAAAAGGGTTAGTTTTCGAAACCTATTCGTTGATTTAATATTTAACTTCAAAAGCATTAATAATGAAGTAAAGCATCCAAAGAGCATTAATCCATAAACAATTTTTATAATTATTGAATAGTCAATAGAGATTGATTCTGGGGCACTAATATTATATAAGTTATTTAATTTAAAAAAGGAAGGGTGTATTTTATTGATCAAGGCCACATAAAAAGCCACTAAAAAGAGACTAACAACCGGCATCAACCATTCCCTAGTATCAAAAGGCCGTATTATTGATAAAATAATCCAAGGTAAAGGAAGAAACAGTATGTAAGGGAAATAAAATACAGAAGCTATCATAATCAAACAGGAGCTTTTAAAAATTAAATTTTTACAGGGGATCTGTCTATAGATTTTAAATAACATGTAAACAGCTAGTACTAAAAATAGATTTGCAATTATAATTGGATTAATAACATGATGTTCGTTAATTAAGCTCATTGCTAATACATATATTAGAGCAGGCAGATATTGATTTTTAGAAAATAATTCTGATTTATTGACAGTAAATGAAATCAAAATAGCAGTTGATAAAATAATTAATATAGATAGTATTTGCCCGAAGGTTATAGGCATGTGACTAAAAAAATCCAATAAGCTATATTTTTCAAAGTAATTTAATCCTTTAGTACTTAAAAAGGAAGGAAGCCACAATAGTACACATATTACAGGGAGGGTAATTAATATTATGGGTTTGTTAATGTTGAAAATTCGAAAGATCATTTTTTAGTATAGTAGTACAAAGATATTTCCATTTCTTTTAAATTGATATAGATTATTTTCTAAATTTGGCACTATAAAAGTTTAAAATTATGGATTGGTTAGTATATCCCTTAAGAGATTTATTAGTTTGGCTGTTTGAAAACACACTAGAACCACTAGGAAATTATCCTAATATACTTTTCTTATTATTAATGCTAGGTGGTGCGGGATATTGGATGTTTGTTCAACACAAAATGAATAAAGCTGCAGAAAACAATCCTGATCAAATTAAATAATAACCTTATTGAAGGTTAATTTTTTTTGACAAGATCTTGTCCAATATCTTTCCTGAAATACATTTTCTCAAAAGATATATTTTCAATAGACTCATAGCTGACCTTTAACGATGACTCTATGTCTTTTCCATATGATGTTACAGACATTACTCTCCCACCATTTGTTAAGGTAGCTCCTTCTCCTTGTTTTGTCCCAGCATGGAAAACAATGCTTTTTTCATTTATATTTCCGATAGACACTTCTTTCCCTTTTTCATATTTTTCAGGATATCCTCCAGAGACAAGCATTACAGTAGAGGCAGACCTAGGGTCAATTACCACATCTCTTTCAGAGAGAGTATTTGAGGCAATCCCGTCAAATAGATCAAGAAGATCTGATTTTAATCTAGGAAGTATCACTTCGGTTTCTGGATCTCCTAATCGGCAATTATATTCTATTACATAAGGATCTCCTTTTACAGAAATTAAGCCAAAGAAAATAAAACCAGAATATTCAATATCTTCTTTGATTAATCCTTTAATAGTTGGAATAATTACTTGGTTTTCAACTTTATCCATAAATTCCCTGTTAGCAAAAGGAACAGGAGAAACAGCCCCCATTCCACCTGTATTCAAACCGGTGTCATTTTCACCAATTCGTTTGTAATCTTTTGCTTCAGGTAATATTTTATAGTTTTTACCATCAGTAATAACAAAAACACTTAATTCTACGCCATTTAAAAACTCTTCAATAACCACCTTGCTGCCGGCAGATCCAAATAGATTATCATTCAAAATTGATTTGAATTCTTTTTTAGCTTTAAAAAGGTCGTCTATTATTAGTACTCCTTTACCTGCAGCTAGCCCATCTGCTTTTAATACATAAGGAGAATTCAATGTTTCTAGGTACTCTATCCCTTGAGCAATTGTGTTGACATCAAAAGATTTATATTTAGCAGTAGGGATGTTGTATTTTTTCATGAACTTCTTTGAAAAATCCTTACTGCCTTCCAAAATAGCTGCTTCCTTTTTAGGGCCAATTAATGTTATAGAACGATATTTAGCGTTCTCCGAAAAATAATTATGAATCCCATTAACAAGAGGGTCCTCAGGCCCCACTACAATTATAGTTATTTCGTTTTCAAGAGAAAATTTCCCAATTGAATCAAAATCATTAAGGTCTAAAGAAACATTTTCACCCAAACTTTGTGTCCCGGCATTTCCTGGAGCAATATATAGTTTAGTCAATTGTGAACTTTGAGATAACTTCCAGGCAATTGCATGCTCTCGACCGCCTGATCCTAATATAAGTACTTTCATTAACAGAATTTTACCACAAAAAAAAGAAGAATTTTTGGCAGAACGCCTTTTATTTATAAACATGAAGGAAATTGTTTTAAACAATTTGTGGAATAGGAATCAAATAATAATCATATATTAGACATTAAATAGTTATGAATTCAAGTAAATTTGAAGTGGAAACAACATTAGAATTAAAACCTGGTTTGTTTTTTGTAGTAAATATTTAAAACCTAATTCAA
>CAYSEW010000051.1:0-7842 GCA_964430245.1 uncultured Flavobacteriales bacterium | reverse complement strand
ATTAGAATTAAAACCTGGTTTGTTTTTTGTAGTAAATATTTAAAACCTAATTCAAAATGAAAAAGTTAATATTATTAATATCTATACTATATAGCACCTCCTTTTCTGCTCAATCTAATAATATAGTTGATCAGAAGTTTTATGTAAATGGAACGTGTGATATGTGTCAAGACAGAATTGAAAACATACTTGATGTAAAAGGTGTAAAACTAGCAGAATGGGATATAAAAACGAAAATTTGTCGAGTTGTTTATAGGAAAGATAAGATCTCAGAGGATCAAATACATCAATTGTTAGCCGATGGAGGTCATGACACAAAAAAAGTTAGGGCATCAGACAAGGCTTATAACAACCTACACCGTTGTTGTCATTACAAAAGAGAATAACAAGTATGAAATTAAAACTGTATAGTTTTCTTTTATTTTTTCCGCTTTTTATTGGTTATGCTCAAGAAGAAGAGCAAGATGTTATATCTGGTCATGTTTTTGAAATAATCGATGATTCTTTAGCCCCTATACCTGGAGTTCATGTTTATTATTCAGGCACAACTACAGGGACAATAACAGATGACAATGGCTTTTTTGAGTTAAAACACGACCATAGTAACTATCAATTGGTCTTTAGGTTTATTGGTTTTCAGCCAGACACTTTAGATATTAAGGATGAAGATGAGATCAATGTGGTGATGGGAGAAGGAAATATACTTCCTGATTTTGAGGTTAAATACCGAAAGGGGTCTTATACTTTTTCTAAGATTGACCCTAGAGACGCACAATACATTACTCAAAAAGAACTAAGAAAAGCAGCATGCTGTAATTTAGCAGAAAGTTTTGAGACCAATCCTTCTATTGATGCCAGCTTCACAGATGCTGTTACAGGGACTAAACAAATTCAAATGTTAGGATTGTCAGGCAAATATGTTCAGACGCTTTCTGGAAATATACCCAACGTAAGAGGGTTATCTGTAATTTATGGATTAGATCAAATACCTGGGGCATGGATCAATGGCATTTCCGTTTCAAAAGGAGCAGGCTCAGTGTTAAACGGCTATGAAAGCATGGTAGGTCAGATTAACTTAGATTTAAAACAGCCAGGAAATGCAGAGAAATTTCATTTAAATGTTTACGGAAATCAAGCAGGGAGAATAGAAGGAAATGCCTTTTTTAATACAACTGTTGGTGAAAAATGGGAAACCACTTTACTGGTACATGGTAAAAATCAATCTATTGAGAATGACAGGAATAAGGACGGGTTTTTAGACAATCCAGTAACTGAAAATTACATTATTCAAAATCAGTGGAATTTTAGATCTAAAAATTTACACATGGAGCTTGGAGCTAATTACGTTCATTCAAATAGTATTGCTGGTAATTTATACCTCAATGATAGCTTAACGCCAAACATTAGTGAAGGAGAGTACAAAGTTCAATTAAATACAGAAAAGGTCAGCGGATTTGCAAAGATCGGCTATCTTTTCCCTAATGAAGATTTTAAAAGTTTAGCCATACAGCTCAGTGGTTCTTATAATGATCAATCGGCTCAATTTGGTATTAGAGATTATCGTGGGTATCAAACAAGTGGATATGCTAATTTGATCTTTCAACAAGAGTTAGGGGAGAACAGTGAGGAAAATTATTACAAAATTGGTGCTAGCTTACAGTACGATGATGTTGATGAAGCATTGCATAGTGAAGAAGCTAACTTTTTAATGAATGGACAATATCAATGGAGCGAATGGGTGCCTGGGATTTATGGTGAATTTACCAGAAACACCGAAAAACTAGGTTTAATTGTTGGATTAAGAGGAGATTACAGTAATATTTATGGAGCGTTTGTTACACCTAGAATTCATTTAAGATATAACATAACTAATGAGTCAGTGATCAAGCTGATGGCTGGAAGTGGAAGAAGAACCCCATTTTTGATCATGGAAAATGTAGGTTATTTAGCATCGTCAAGAAACTGGGTGCTTCCTCAACCAAGGTCAAATAATTCAGGATATGGACTAAATCAGGAAATATCATGGAACTTTGGAGCAGCTTTTTTAAAAGAGTTTGAGCTACTATATAGAGAAGGGTCATTACATTTAGATGTATACCATACGAGGTTTGTTAATCAATTGGTAGTAGATCTTGATGAATCTGCAAGAGAGGTCCTGTTTTATAATTTAAATGGTGAATCAGTATCTAATTCAATTCAGGCAGAATTGAATTATGAGCTTTTCAAAAGATTTGATATTAGATTGGCCTATCGATTTTTGGACGTCTATAAAACCTATTTATCTGGCATAAATGAAAAACCTTTATTATCAAGACATAGAGGATTTATTAACCTTGCTTATGAAACCAAGGAAAAGGAGCACAAGCAATGGAAGTTTGACATTACCGCTCAATGGATAGGTAGTCAGAGAATTCCTAACACAAGAGACAATCCATCAGAATATATGCTGCCAGGAAGGAGTGAAGATTATTTATTAATGAATGCTCAGATTACAAGAGTATTTGGAGAAAGGTTAGAGATGTACTTAGGCGGTGAAAACATATTGAACTATAGACAGACCAATCCAATTTTATCATCCGACAATCCTTATGGAGATTATTTTGAAAGCGCTTTGATCTGGGCGCCAGTTTTTGGGAGGATGTTCTATGGTGGATTGAGATTTACTATTGAAGGCCCTAAAGCTGAGCATGGAAATCATTAGGTATTTTACTAAAGATAAATCCTTTTTCTTTTAGCTGCTTAATAATTTCTGGAAGTGATGCAAGCATTTTCTCTCCAAACTTTTTATTGTCATGCAACACAATGATAGATCCAGAACATGTGTTTTTGACTACATTATTTATTATATCATTGGAAGAAAGACGATCTATAAAATCTCCTCCAGCAACATCCCACATTATAACCTGGTAATTCTTTTTTAGCGACTTCAATTGCTTTGTAGTTATTTTCCCATAGGGTGGTCTAAAAAGAGGTGTCTTTGTAAGCTGTTGACATTTTTTTGTATTGTTGAGGTAGGCCTGCGTGTTTGTCTTCCATCCATTAAGGTGGTTATAGGTATGATTAGCAATGGTATGACCTTCTTGAAGAAGTTCTTGAAATAGCGCTGGGTTTTTATCAATTTGTGATCCAACACAAAAAAAAGTGGCTTTAATTGATTCAGCTTTTAAAAGCGCTAGGATTCTTTCAGTAAATGAATCTGTAGGCCCATCATCAAAAGTTAGAAATATTTGATTCCTTTCATTGGGTATTTTCCAAATACAAGAAGGATAGAGCCACTTTAAAAAAGCAGGTGTTTTTGCAATAAAAAACATATTATTGAGCACCCCAATATAGCAACAACTCTTGAGGGAAACTGTTTTTATTAAATAAGCCCTGATAAGTAGGATTGTTTTTCATTATAGCATACTTATTTTTTGATTGATTAAGAATGGCTATATAAGCTTCCTTTTTTATAGGACTATCTAAATTAATAACTGATTCTACATAGATTTTTTCAGCCGCTTTTTGTTTTTGCTCCATTTCTAGCTGTAGCTCTTTTACCTGATTTTCAAGCGTCTTTGGATCATTGCCTTGGCTTTGAAATTCAGCATATTTACCTTTTAATTCGGTGTCTAGGGCAGTAAGAGATTGATTGTAAGTATTTCTTAGATCTTGAATAGCTTCTCTTTTAGTTTGCTGTCTTAAGCTTTCTAATCTTGATAAGCAGTCCACCCAATCAGAAGCAAAAAGCATAAAAAACTCATCATTTTGATTTAGGTAGAAATTGATCTCTGAGATAAGACGATCAGCTAAAACTTTTGCAATTTTGTCTCCTTTTTCAGGAGCTCCCGCTAAATAATAGTTGTTACATAATCCATAGATAGCCTCACTTCTCCTGCTGTCAAATGCAATCGGCACTTGATTGTTCTCTATAGGCATTTTTGCAAAAATATTATCTAACACCTTTATGGCTTCCTCATTTTTATTTTCTTGTAGAAGCTCAATAGAATTTCCATAAGCTAAATACCTAAGTGCAAATACGTGATTAAGACTGTAATAATCTACAAAGACACCAGGCTCACTCATATTCCCCCAAAGGAAAGACACTTTTTCATTCCCAGATGGTTTTTTTAGCTCATAACCATCGGTTAATAGCTCATATGATTTTTGACTATTACTTCCAGGTCTAGCTCCAAAATTAATGGGAGTAAGCTTATGAACAAGACCTTCACTTTGAGTGTATTTACCTAAATCAGAATTCACGCCCATTCCGCTACCAAGTGCTGCAAAACAAATGGGTCTATCCCACTGATAGTTAGATAAAATATCAATTACTGCAAGATCTGCTTTTGTTGGTGTGTTCCCTTGAATTCTCCAGCTAATGGATTTTTCTAGATCATCAATAAGAAAGCTTTTATTACCACTCCATGATGAAGGCTTGTATTCCCCATTAGATAAAGAATCTTCTATTAGTTGATATAGGTTGTTTTCTGTTTCAATAAAATAGGTAGTTCCTACTGTAATTAAGCTGTCACAAGGAATACATGTGCTATCATTAATAGTGGCTTCTAAGCTGGCTAAGTCTTTAAAAACAATTATTTCATTCAAGTTATATTTTAAACCAGCTTGCTCTAAGCTTACTAAGCCAGATTTTATAGCATTTTCCTTATTGACATTAACGTATAAATTTTTAAAGTCAATTTGGGTTAATTCACCACCACAACCTGCACTTATTACATTTCTAGAATCAGAAACAGCTCTTATGGCCTCCTTTGCAGAAAAGCTTTTATTGGCTTTTTTAGGATCTTCTTCTATAAGGAAGTAGTCTCTAGTTCCTTGTCTGTATATATGTTCTGGCATATTAATTGGCAATGGGTCCGACTCATAGGCTTTTTTCTTCATTTGATTGATGTGCCAATCAGTTCCTAGTAAGCTCATATTAGCTACCCTTACATCTGTTCTTACTCCTTCTACCTCTTGAATATACCATAAAGGGAAGGTGTCATTATCCCCATTGGTGAAAAGAATAGAATTATAGTCGCAAGACATTAAGTAATTATAAGCTGAGTCTCTTGCGGTTGATCGATTAGAACGATCATGATCATCCCAGTTTTCAAAAGCCATTAGAGTTGGAATAATCATACAAAGCACAAAGGGAATTCCAATGTGAAGCACTCCTTTTTTAACATGTTTTCCTAGTAGGATCATCAATGCAAATAAAGCAAGGGTAATAGTAGATAGGTAAATCAATGAATAACCAAATGCTAGGTTATTACCCATCATCCATTGAACTCCAAGTATTAAAACTGATCCCCCTAACCCATAGGTGAGAACAGGTTTTAGCTGTTCAAAAGACATTTTTTTGGCAGCATAATATAAGGCATATACCCCCAACCCAATCCAGGCAGCAAAAGCATAAAAAGAAGCAGCATAGGCATAATCCCTTTCTCTGGGCTCCCAAGGTTTTTGATTAAGATAGACTATAATGGCAATTCCAGTTAACAGGAACAATAGAAAAACAGTAAACCAACCTTTGGGATGTTTCCATAGTTGAAAGAAAAAACCTATTAAGCCAAGGATTAATGGCAAGAAATAGTACTTATTATTCCCTTTATTTTGGCTGATTTTTTGCGGTAGAATAGCTTGATTTCCTAACCGCTGATTATCAATAAAATTGAGTCCACTGATCCAATTTCCTTCCATTAAAGTGTTTCCTCCCATTCCTGGAGTTCCTCCAAATCCCTGAACATCATTTTGCCTACCAGCAAAATTCCAAAGGAAGTATCTTCCATACATCCAACCCAGCTGATAATTAAACAAGTAAGATAAATTTTCTGAAAAGGAAGGCTTAAAAAAACCGGTTTTACCTGCTTTTCGTGCAGCGTTAATTTTTTGTTGGTAAGTAGTTTTGTCACCACTATTCAAGGCATTAACAGCTTCCTGTTTAAGCTGATTGTATTCTCCTAGCCTATATGCCATTACCGGCAATAGGTTTTCTTGATCACCCCCTTTAAAATAGATGCCGGTTAATTCATCCTTCTCAAAGCCAGACCAGTACATATATCCTTGAGGAGTATGATCTCCCAATCGCCACATTCTTGGAAAAAGAGTAGTTCCATCAGGGTGATATTTATATTGTCTACCCTGCTTGTCCATTGTGTTGATGTATTTACTTTCAGGATCTGAATAGACGATTTTAGACTCAAAGCCCATTTCTTTAAGAGAGGTATTTATGGTTTTAACTTTTTCCATAAAGGAATTTAGGTCCCACTCACTAATAAATGTTTGTTCAGTGTTTTTTAAATTAAGATCTGTATATGTTGATAGCTTTTCATTGGTATTGCTAACAATGTCAACTTTTAATTTATCTAAAAGTTCTACAACCTTAACTAGCTTGTCAGAAGGGACTTTTAGCTTAAATGAATTAGCTTTTATAGAAAGCACCTTTAAGTAGCTGTCTTTTTCTGGCTCCAAATATTTCTCATTACATTGGCTGAAATCATCAGGCCAGGATTGAGGGCTTACTTGACTATATCTTAATGAATTGAAATAAGGGCCATTCATAAGTGGCCAATCACCATATTGGTCACGTTTTAAATAAGAGTAATATTGGGACATTGTTTCAGGATTATTCTCATCTATTGGAGGGTTGGCATTGGACCTTACAATAATCATCATAAATGAGGAGTAGCCTATTAAAATCAAAGCAAGCGACATAATTGCATCATACCAAATTGTTTTACCTTTTTTGCTGGTATACCTTAATGCAAAAACGATTAGCGTAATTAAAGAAATAAAGAAAAAGTAAGTTCCAGTATTAAAAGGTAAACCATATGAATTGGTAAATAACCTTTCAAAAGAATCAGCAAATGAAATAGTCTTAGGAATGATTATTTCTTGTATCCCTCCTAATATTACAAGAGATAGCAATCCAGCAATGAAAAAGGACCTCCACGTGAAAGTGTATTTCTTAAAATAGATAACAAAAGCAATGGCAGGGATGGCCAATAAGTTCAATAAGTGGACACCAATAGAAAGCCCGATCATAAAGGAAATAAACAATATCCATCTATTGGGATGTCCTAAATAATCCCTTCCTTCTTCAATAGATTTATTGTACTCATCATCTTCAATATCCCATTTAAGGATAGCCCAAAAAACAATGGCAGTAAACATGGAAGACATGGCATATACCTCACCTTCTACAGCCGAAAACCAGAAAGAATCCGTAAAGGTATAAACCAATGCACCTACAACACCAGCACCCATAATAGCCAAAGTGTTTTCTTTGTTGATTTCTCCAGATTTTAAAACCAACTTTCTTGCCAGCATGGTAATGGTCCAGAACAAAAACAAGATCGTAAATGAGCTACTGAGAGCAGACATGGAGTTGACCATCATAGCAGCATTCTCAGGACTTGCAAAAGCAGAGAAAAGCCTACCTAGCATCATAAATAAAGGGGCTCCCGGAGGGTGACCTACCTCTAATTTGTTAGCAGTAATAATATATTCACCACAGTCCCACAAACTAGTGGTTTGTTCTATGGTTAGTAGGTAGACAATAGTTGCAATCGCAAAAACGCCCCAACCTGTTAGGTTGTTTAATTTCTTATATGACATGTTCTTAAGCATTAGACCATGCGAAAATATAAAAATAAACCACTTCAAATAGGCTCATTTATAGGAAGTAACAAAAATTAACAAAGAAATTTTCTTAAAGAGAGAATAGATTACGGAGTAAAAAATTTTGGAAGAAAGAAAAATGAAATTAAATTTGCCGTCCATTATGTCCCATGGTGTAACTGGCAACACGTCTGTTTTTGGTACAGAAGAGTCTAGGTTCGAGCCCTAGTGGGACAACAA
>CAYSEW010000050.1:0-7891 GCA_964430245.1 uncultured Flavobacteriales bacterium | reverse complement strand
TGAGGAGTTCCATCTGGATTCATTACTTCTGTCATTACAAGATAGCCATTACTTCTTGCCGGATCATTAAATATAGCAACTGGTTTCAACAAACAATCGGACGAATTCCCTTTAGCCTGTCTAGTTGAACTACCATCGAAAGACCACACAGGTACATCCTCTAACTTCCCACTAAAATCATCAATTACCTTAGTTTTACTTCTCATGTTTTGAGTAGGATAATAACCATCAAGCCATATATATTCTAATTTAGATTTCCCCATTTATTTATTTTTAAATTTTAGAATAACAATTATATTAAAGGCAAAAATAATTTTATTAAAAAAATAATACAATCCAGCCAGCAATTTCTTTTTATGAAATCAACATATTTTATTAACATTTAAAGAGTTTTGTTAACGATTAATGATTCAAAACAAGAGCTATATAAGAAATATAGATTATTAACAACAACAAACCTTTTAATCTTCCAATTCTAGAACCAATAATTATTAAAGGCAAAATCATAAGTGAAATACCCAATAACCAATACATATCAAAAGACATTATTTTTGATGAAATTGAAACAGGGTTAACCATTCCTGTTATGCCAATTACAGCCATAATATTAAAAATATTTGATCCAATTAAATTTCCAATTGAGATCCCAGATTCTTTTCTATAAGCTGCTACAATAGAAGCAGTTAATTCTGGAGCAGAGGTCCCTAAAGCAACAATAGTGACCCCAATAACAGCCTCTGACATTCCCAATTTATGTGCTATAGAAACAGCGCCTTCTACTAAAAATTCAGCACCAAAATACAATCCAAATATTCCTAATAGCAAGTAAAGTATTATAACTATTGGCTTTTGATTAGTGTTGTTAGTAAGAGTATGTTCTGAATCTTTAGGTGATTTATTATCTGAAAACCGAATTAAAAAAAAGATGAATACAATTAAAGCTAAAAATAGAATTACCCCTTCCCATTCTTCCACCCATCCATTAATTGAAAATAAATAAAAAACAATAGTAGCTAGCATCATAAAAACCCAATTAATCATGATCTTAGAACGATCAATGACAATTGGTATAAATAAAACAGTTATTCCAAGTACTAATGCTAAATTGGCAATGTTTGAACCAACAACATTACCTACAGCTATATCTGGGTTACCTTCTGTAGCCGCTTTAATACTTACTAAAAGCTCAGGAGCAGAAGTTCCAAAGGAAACAATTGTCAGCCCTATCACCATTGGTGATATATGAAATTTATTAGCTACTAAAACTGCACCCTTTACAATAAATTCTCCCCCAATTAGTAAAATGATAAGTCCAGATATTAGCTCTATAAAGTCCATTACTTTTCTAACTTCTTTTTATTACTGTCAGAGGATTCATGATCTTCTGACTCTAAATCTTCATTAAAATCATTGGCAGAATTTCTAATGTCATTCTGAATTTCTTGAGTTGCATCTTTTACATATCGGAAACCTCTACCTAAATTACGTGCTATTCTCGGGATGCTCTTTGAACCAAAAAACAATAAAATAAAAATGAACACAAAAATAAGTTCACCTCCACTTACACCATCTAATAAGAGAAAAGTATTCATAGAAAAACAAATGTAAAAAAAAGCTAAGTCGTTTAACCAAAAAAGCTACAAAGTACTTTTGGCAATATCACTATTTCTCCTTTTTAGGAGCGCCCATAATTGATTTTGTTAAATCAATAACAGATGGAGTCGCTATACAAACTGAAGAATAAGTACCAACAACAACACCTACCATTAAAGCAAATGAGAATCCACGAATTGACTCTCCACCAAAAATAAAGATGGTTAACAACACAAGAAATGTACTTAAAGATGTATTCAATGTCCTGGACAATGTGCTGTTAAGTGCTTTATTTACCACTTCATTTTGATCTCCTCTTTTGTGAAGCATCGTGTATTCCCTGATTCTATCAAAAACAACAACAGTATCGTTAATAGAATATCCTACTACTGTTAAAATTGCTGCAATAAAAGCTTGGTCTATCTCCATAGAGAATGGAACAATGTTATACAACAAAGAGAATAATCCTAACACAACAAGCACATCATGGAACATAGCTACTAATGCTCCTAATCCGAATTGCCATTTTTTAAATCTAAAAGCTATGTACATGAAAATAATAAGCAACGATATTACTATGGCTAAAATAGAACCGAATACTAATTCACTAGATATCTGACTATCTACACTTCTTTGAGTTTTAATTAAGAAAGAAGCACATTTATCTTCATCGCATTTACTTTCCCAAGCATCAATATCATCAATAGGGCCATTATTAAAATAGCCAAGGTCATGAAATGCTTTTTTAATTACACTGTCTACTTTATAAATAGCATTTTCACCAGTATAATCATACAAATATTTTGTAGTAATCTCTAAAGTATATGCGTTATCAACAGTTTTGACTTCAGGAACAATTTTTACGCTATCAGCATCAAAAGTCTTTGATCTTTCTGCAATGGCTTTTCTTATCTCTTCCTTGTTAGGTGCTTCAGAAAATTCAACCCTGTAAGTCCTTCCTCCCGTAAATTCAACTCCTCCATCTAATCCTCTCATGAAAAGAGAAGACACACCAGCTATAACAACTAATGTAGAAAAAGCATAAAATAATTTTCTTTTGTTTAAGAATTGTATCGTGTTATTTGTAAAAAGCTTTTCAGTCATGTTGTTGGAAAAAGACACATTCCATTTCTTATCAAGCATATGAGAAAAAATCAATCTAGTAATAAAAATTGCACTAAACAAAGAAGTAAAAACACCTATTATTAAAGTAGTAGCAAACCCTTGAATTGGACCAGAACCAAAATAAGCAAGTACAATTGCTGTTAATAAAGAGGTGATATTTGCATCTACAATTGCGGAATAAGCATGTTTATATCCATCTTGTACAGCTAATTTTATTCCTTTTCCTTTTCTTAACTCTTCTTTTATTCTTTCATAAATAAGCACATTTGCATCTACAGACATACCTATTGTTAATACCAAACCAGCAATTCCAGGTAGGGTTAATGCAGCACCTAAAGAAGCAAGCGTTCCTATTATAAAGAAAATATTGGCAATCAAAGCTACATTGGCTACCAAACCAGCTCGGTTATAATAGAAGATCATATAAATAAGAACCAATATGAAAGCAAATACAAATGACCATAGACCCGACTGAATATTCTCTTCTCCTAAAGAGGGACCTACAACAGCCTCATCAACAATAATTGCTGGTGCTGGCAAAGAACCTGCTTTTAGTATGTTAGCTAGATCCTGAGCTTCCTCAATGGTTTCAAATCCACCACTGATCTCTGTATTTCCTCCACCAATTTTTGATCTTATATAAGGTGCTGAATAAATAAGGTCATCCATTACAATGGAAATCATCTTACCTACTTTTTCACCTGTCCAATTCTCCCAATCATCTGCAGCATCAGGCTTAAACCTCAACATCACAGAAGGATTACTTTTATCATCATAGCTCTGAGAAGCATTTTCAATATCCTCTCCATCTAATCTTGGTTTTCCTTTTGTATCCACAGGAATTTCAATAGCCAATAAAGCAAAACCATTTATTTTTTTACCTTTCCAGTCATAATCATCCTTCTTATTCATCCATAAGAATTTAACATCCTGAAAATTAAATGTCTTTTCTGCTAATTCTGAGTTCAGAATAGAATCAACCATTTGCATCTCAGACTCTTTTTCAACCAATCCTATATATGGACTATCTGAACCATCATGCATCAAAGCAAATTTTTGATTGAATATTTTACCACTTAGCCCATTATTCTCTCCATAAATCTTTTTATCCAAACCTTGAAAAAGAGCCATCCATTCTTTATTATGATAGCAATCCCAGAATTCTAAGCTTGCAGTTGATTGCAACAATTTTCTTACCCTGTTTTTATCTTTTGCTCCTGGTAGTTCAATTTGTAACCTTCCAGAAATTGGATGACGTTGAATATTTGGTTGACTAACTCCAAATTTATTGATCCTTGACTCAATAATTCTTTGTGTCTTATCAACAGCTTCAATGCTTAATTCTTTTAGTTTTTCTTTTACCTGTTCTGGGTTGTTCTTTTTAAAAAGCGTGTTATTCTCTCTCCAGAAAAATCTATATAAGGACTTAGAACCAGTGTTTTGTTGTTCTGAAACAACTCTTGAGTTAAACAATTCTAAAAAATCCGCACTACCTTCTTGTTTCTTTAGGTCTTTTTTAGCTTTATCTAAAGCTATCCTAAATAATGTATCAGCAGGATTACCAGCTAAATTATCTACTAGCTTTGGCATATCTACTTCCAAAGTAACACTCATACCACCTTGTAGGTCAAGCCCTAATCCTAATTGTTGATTTTTACATTTCTGATAAGTAATTCCTAATAATGGATAAGTTGGGTCATCAGAATGATCTTGTAAGTAATTCTGCTCATTTTCTGATATTACTTTTTGTTTTACAATTTCTGATATTCCCCCATCAATAAAAACTCTAGTGCCTTTGTATTTAACAGAATCCTTGTATTGATTTTGATAATATAGAACAACAGCGTCTCTTGTTACTGGATCTTGATCACCATTATCAACAAATAATGAATATTTATTTCCTCCTACAGAAATAGTATCCTGATTTAACTGATGCTGACCTGAATTAACTTGTTGCTTATAATAAGCAATCACAACTTCTTTAGCTGATAAATTCGGCTGACCATCTTCATTGAATAAAGACAATGTAGAATCAATTCCATCTAAGCTTAATGAGCTATTTCCTATACCAATAATAGAATCATATATTGCATTAACTTCTTTTTCAGAAAGAATGTCTGCTTGATTAATATATGATTGATATTGTTCTATTCCATGATCCTCAGCATCACTAATGAATTTGTTAATTGTTTGGTCTGAATTGGCTTTTCCATATGCTAAAGCATCATTTTCAACTCCCATGGTTACCCATGAAAAAGACAACTGGTATAAACAAGCTAATGTAAGTAGGATTGTAAAAACCCAAATCGCGCTTCTATTTCGCATTTATATAGTTTTTATTAAAATTTAGGGCTGCAAATATAGAATTTCATCTCTTAATAAACAACATTAATTTAACATCATGTAAATTAGACATTTATATTACTACTGTTTAGACAACTTATATATTATATATTACGTCTTTAATGAAGTTTAGCAGTTAATTTATTATCAATGAAAAGTCTATACTTATTTATACTGTTTTTAGGTTTTAGCTCCATAATTGAAGCTCAGAATATTTTCTTTAAAAGAGTTGACAGTATAGCAGTTGAAGTACAAGGAAGCCCCCTTAAATCTCCTTGGGCGGGAGGAATCAATTCTGCTCAATTTTCTACTATAGACCTCGATCATGATGGAAATGAAGATCTATTTATTTTTGATAGAACGGGAAATAAAATACTCACCTATATAAACAATGGAAATGAATATGATTATCAACCAGAATTCGAAAATATTTTTCCAGCTTTAGAATATTGGGCGCTTTTAAGAGACTATGATCTGGATGGCAAAAAAGATATTTTTTCTTATGTTTCTGGAGGTATAGGTGTTTGGAAAAACAAAAGCAGTTCCGGAACTAATACTTTTGATAAAGTAACCTCTCCTTATGTTTACTCATCTCAATTTGGGAACATGTCAAATCTTTATGTTAGTAAAGTTGATATTCCCGACATTAATGACATTGATGATGATGGAGATTTAGACGTATTAACTTTTGGCGTCATTGGATCGAGACTTGAATATCATCAGAACTTTTCAGTAGAAAAAGGATATGGATGGGACAGCCTAGATTTTGAAATGAAAAATGCTTGCTGGGGTCATTTTATAGAAACAGGATTTAATACCAATACATGTATTCTATTTGACACTTGCTCTTCAAATGTAGCTAACCCACATAGCTCTACCCACCCAAAACATTCAGGCTCAACTGTACTTTCTCTTGACCTTAATAACGATAATGTAAAAGATGTTATACTTGGTGATGTTTCATTTAGCAACCTTGTAGCTTTAGAAAATGACAATACAGGAATTAACATGAACACCTCTTTTGTTAGTCAGGACACAATATTCCCTTCTAATACTGTCCCTGTTGATCTATTTTTATTTCCTGGGGCCTTTTATGAAGACATCAATCTTGATGGCGTAAAAGATCTCATTGTAAGTCCTAATACAGACAATGAAACTGAAAACAAAGAAAGTGTATGGTACTATCAGAACTTTGGAACCGACAACAACCCTTCTTTTAATTTAATTTCAAAAAATAAATTTCAATCGGAAATGATAGAAACTGGAAAGTCTGCTTTCCCTGTATTATTTGACTACAACAATGATGGACTACAAGATTTATTTGTTGCTAATTTTGGGAGATTTGATCTTTCTGTAAATGACCATTATATAAGTTCAATCATGCTTTTTGAAAACATTGGCTCTTCGTCAGAACCTTCTTTTATTTTAATTACTGATGATTTTCATAACTTAAGTTCATTAAATATTGAAAAAGGGCTATATCCATGTTTTGGTGATTTAGATAATGACAATGATATAGATATGATAATAGGAGATCACGCAGGATATCTTCATTATTTTATGAATACATCTTCAGACCCTGGAATTATGAATTTTATTTTATTAAATCCACAAATAGAAAATCATGATGGAGATGTAATTGACGTTGGCTATGCTGCTAAACCGTCACTAATAGATCTTGACAATGACAATGATCTTGATCTTGTTATAGGTGAAGAAAATGGAAATTTAAATTATTATGAGAACATCGGAACTTCCTCTAATTTTTCTTTTAGATTTCAATCTGATAATTTCGGGAATGTTGACGTTAGTGAATGGTGGACAAATATTGGCAATAGTATTCCTCATTTTTTTAGGGATCAGCAAAATGAGCTTCATTTATTTGTAGGTTCAGAACAAGGAGCTATTTTCCATTATGGAGATATTGAAAATAATTTAACTGGAAATTTCAATAATATAGACACTTTAGTAAGCAATATAAATATCGGTCCAAATGCTGCTCCAACTATTGGCTTTTTAAACAATGATACGCTTCCTGACTTAATCCTTGGTAACGAAAGAGGTGGAGTCACATTATTTTATGGGACTAACGACACCTTAACTAGCTTACAACCAATAACTAATCCTCAAAAAATAAATATTTATCCAAATCCTTCAATAGATGTTATTACAATTGACATAGATTCAAATTTTGAATTTAAAATCTACGATACATTTGGAAGACTCGTTAAATTTGGTGCTAACAAAAAGAATATTAAAATTCAGGACTTAAGTAATGGTTTATATATTTTGAAAATTGAAACAAATTTCACTAACTTCAATTATCAAATTATAAAAACAAGTAATGCTCCATAATTCTCTATTTTTCTTATCTATTTTATTTACTATCACATCTTGCTCTAAACAACCTGGACCAGGTGGAAAAGCAAATATTAACGTTCATGTAATTAACGGAAACACAAACGTCCCTGAATCTTCTGTTTATGTTAATTATGGAGGCAACTCATTTCCTGGAGAATCTTCCACAGGTGATGCTTCAATAATTGCAGATCAAAAAGGATTGGCTGTTTTTGAAGATTTAAAAAGAGGTGATTACTATTTTTTTGTAAATCATGCTATTGACGACACTATTCGTTCAGGTGGAGCACATGCTGTAATTGAAAGCAGGAAAGGTGAACAACATTTTGTCATTGATCTAAGTGAAGAAGATCCTTTTTAATATATTTTTATTTCTATAAATCAAAACATAGTATTATTTGATGGCAATTGTGTTTTCTGCAACAAATGGGCTATCTATATTTTAACAAAAGACCGTTCAAATTCTATTTAC
>CAYSEW010000049.1:0-8474 GCA_964430245.1 uncultured Flavobacteriales bacterium | reverse complement strand
TATTAGATAATCATGGGAAAAAACCATGGGAAATTAATAACCTAGACACTTTAGACTTGTGGAAATTTGGGGACTATAAGCATTATACTTCTTTAGAACTTCTAACCCACATTTTTGACATTCCTACTCCTAAAGATGATATGGACGGGAGTCAAGTAGCTAAAGTGTTTTTTGAGGACAACGACCTAGAGAGAATAATTCTCTATTGTGAAAAAGATGTAATCGCAACTATTCAGCTTTTTAGAAAATATAGAGGAGAGCCATTAATAGAAGATGCTTTTATAATATCTACCTAGGAATTATTCCTTTAATAATCTTTTAAGCTCTAAACAAAGGCAACTCTGCTTAAAAATTAATGTTTAATTTAACAGCTAATTAAATTAAAATGATACGTTACTTGCTATTATTATTTGTAATTTTTTTCAAAACCCCATGTTCTTCTCAAGCTCATGAACACAATGATTGTGGTCAACATATCCTTTTAAAGCGTCTACTTGAAAACCCTAAAAGACTTCAGCTACACATTGAAGAACAGGCACAGTTTGTTATTGAAGAGAAGAGTCTTATCTCCTCAAAAAACACTAAAGGCACTATTTATAAAGTTCCTATTGTTTTTCATATAATTCATAATGGAGGAATAGAAAATATTTCAAATGCACAAATATTAGATGCTCTTGAAGTCCTTAATAGAGATTTTAGGAAGTTAAATGCAGACACAGCAACCGTAGCTCCTCAGTTTCAGGGTGTTCCTGCAGATATTGAAATTGAATTTGTCCTTGCTACAAAAGCGCCTGATGGCTCCTGTTTTAGCGGTATAACAAGAACTCAATCTCCTTTGAGTTATGTTTCAGATTTTAGTGAAGGCTCCGATCAAATTAATGCAATAATTTCTGAAAATGATGTCTATCAAGGTAATTGGTCTGGTCATAACTATTTAAATGTGGTTATATGCGGGAACCCAAGCGATGGTGTCGCTGGCTACACTCATTATCCATCCAACTTTTTTGGGACTAGTATGGGAAATGGTATTTGGATGAAATATAATTACATGGGAAGTATAGGCACGAGTAATCCAACAAAAAGCAGGGTGTTGGCCCATGAGGCAGGCCATTGGCTTAATTTACCTCATACTTGGGGAAGCACTAATGAACCAGGGTTGCCCTCAAATTGTAATTCAGATGATGGTGTGGCTGACACACCTAATACTATTGGGTCCTATTGGTGTAATTATAATGATACTGCATGTGGCCCTATTGCAAATGTGGAAAATTATATGAACTATGCATCTAGCTGTAGAAAAATGTTTACTCCCGGACAAGCAACAAGAATGAGAACTGCTATTACTTCTTCAATAGGAGGAAGGAATAATTTATGGCAATCCAGTAATCTTGTAGCTACAGGAACCGATGGCCCTGCTCCTTTTTGTAAAGCAGACTTTAATGCTAACAGACTAACCATTTGTACTGGAGATTCTATTTATTTTACCGATAATTCTTTTCATAATGTACTTAGTTGGAATTGGTCTTTTAATGGAGGTACTCCTTTTAACTCTACTGATCAAAATCCAATAATAACATATAATAATCCAGGGAATTACGAAGTTTCTCTTGTTGCCTCAGATGGACTATCCTCGCTTACTGAATCAAAAATTGATTACATAACAGTGCTTCCATCAAGTGGTCTTCCAATACCTTATAATGAAGGTTATGAAAACACAATACTACCAAATAATGATTGGACAGTGAATAATGACAATTGGGAGGTAACATCAAATGCATATAGTAACGGAGCCTTTTCAGCTCAACTGAACAATCATCAAATTACCAATGGAGGCATTCAAGAGTTGATTAGTAATACAATCGACCTTTCAGGTGAAACAGAAGCTGTGATCACGTTTAAATATGCCTATGCTGATAAAAATAGCAGCAATAATGATCATTTACATGTATTAGCTTCTAAAGACTGTGGAGAGACCTGGTCTGTTAGAAAAATAATATCTAATCAATATTTGCCTACAGCTCCTAATCAAGGTGGAGTGTTTACCCCCTCTTCAAACCAATGGCAGGAAGTTTATGTGACAAGTATTGTCTCTTCATATTGTGTCTCTGATTTTAGATTTAAATTCGCTTTTCATTCTGATGGGGGAAACAACCTCTACATAGATGATATTAATATTTTTTCTGCTTCGGTGTTATCTATAAACGACACGAACCCTTCTGTTAATCTATTTCCAAACCCTATAAATAATCTCCTTAACATTAAGTCTGATGCACCTTTTTATTCTTTAAAAGTTTATGATATTTACGGCAGAATAGTCGCTGTTAAAAAGAACCTTAATTCAAAAAGCATCTCGCTTAATTCTGAAAATTGGGCAAAAGGAATTTACCTAATTAATATTCAGTTTTTAAATCAAAACAAATTTGTAAAAATTGAAAAGCTCTAGATTAATTTCCTGGGGTTTTTGGTAATTGAATGGTAAAAGATGTTCCCTTATCAACCTTGCTCTCTACATTAATTTTTCCTCCTAGCATTTTCACCTGTGTGTCAATTAGACTTAACCCAAGGCCCTTGCCTTCAGCTGTGTCATTAATTTGTTTAAATGATTTAAAAATAAGGTCTTTGTATTTTTTCTGATTAAAGCCAATACCATTGTCTTCCACCTTAAGTGTGAAAACATTTTCTTCATTGATCAATGAAATATTGATTTTTAACCTTCTTTTGCTTGACCTATATTTAATACTATTGGAGATTAAATTATAATAGATGTTTTTTAAATATACACTATTGGTTAGTAGTTGATCATCTCCCTTTTGCTGGACATTTATTTTAAAATCCGCTTTCTTATAATTAAACCCTAAAAGGACAGTCTCGAGTACCTCTCTTAAATAAACAGCTTTAAATGGCGATTTCTCATGTTTTCTTAAATCTAATATTGAATTAAGGTCATGGAGAGTGTCGTCTAACCTCTTAGCGGAGATTTTTATTTCGCTAAACAGGTCATACCCTACATGGTCTTTAATTTCTTGATCCATCTCTAATAATGAAATTAGGCCTATTATATTTGACAAAGGACTTCTTACGTTATGAGATATCATATAATTAAACTCAAGAAGGTCCTGATTTTTTAAAGTTAATTCCTTATTAATCCCAACTATTTCATCTTCTATTCTCTTTTTCTCTGTAATATCAAATACTGTTCCTTGAAGAAACTCTTCACCATTTAAATTGATCAATGAGATATTAGCATTCAATAAAATTCTTAACCCCTCTTTATTAACTGTAGGTAGTATATAATTCAGCAAAGTACCATTGGCTTTTAACTCTTTAATGTATTTTTTTCTGAATGCTTTGTTTTCATATAATGCTTCTGCATTTAATTTTTTAAACTCTGTAGCTTTATATCCAAAAATATTCTCAAATGCTTTATTCCATCTTACAAATTCTCCATTCATTCTAGTTAAAAATATTCCTGCAACATTTTCTTCAAACAAAGTTTTATATTCTTTTTTGGAGTGTTCTAAACTTTGCTCAAGAATTTTAATGTCAGTAATATCATAACCTATTCCAAGAACATATTTTATATTTTGATCCATAATAATTGGATGCATTTTTCTATGGACATAAACTTCATTACCTTGTTTATCAATGTGTTTGTCTATAAATTCAGAGCTACTTCTTGACTTAATGACATTTAAAAAACTTTTTCTTCTCTTTTTAGCAAGGTCTAATGAAAGTTTTTTATATCGGCAGTAATCCATATCTGTTTTGCCAATTATCCATTCCCTAATTTTATTGTCTTTAATAGCTTTACTATTAACATATAGATATCGATGATTAGAGTCAAAGATTACAATGTCTGTAATTATATTTAGGAAGATGCAATCAAAAAAGTTTCTTTGTTCTTCTAATTTTATTTCTAATTGAGTGATATAATCTTTATTACTAGCTATCCAAAGTCTTTCTTTTTTATCAGCAGAGCCATTTATTTGAACTTTTATTCCACCTATAATAAGTTCTTTTTTATTGAGGTTTTTTGACCTAATTTCATCATATTCTTCTTGTAAAATAAGAATAGCCGCTTCTTTTGTACACCCAAAAAGCTTCCCCCAACCATCACTTATTTCAATAATTGTTGATGGGGTTTTTCTTAGCCAAATTAAATGCTCAGATTGTGTTTTCAATTTAATAGAATCTTAATATTTTCAAGTTTATCTATACTTAACGGTTTTGAAATAAAGCTAACCACATTATCATGGTCCTTAGCTTTTTCCTTATCTCCATCATAGATAGAAGATGATAATATTATGATGTTTGGAATTTTTTTAATACTCCCCTTCTCCTTTAATCTCAAGATCTTTTCTAAAATTTCCCATCCATTTTCAATGCCTAAATTAATATCTAAAAAGATTGCATTGGGGAATTCTCCTTTTTCACTTTTTAAATTACCTAATGTTTCCTTTGAATTTTTAGCAACATTAATCCTTGAACTTTTAAAAGCCCTTTCAATTAATTTTTTTGCAATAAAGTTAGCTGTGCTATCATCATCTACTAATAAAAAATTCATCTGTATAATTTATTAAGCTGGGGTAAAATATTCATTGGATATCTCTTTTAATTCAGTAACGGACATCGGTTTACTGATGTACTTTATAACATTACTATATTTTTTTGTTCTTAATCTATCTTCTTCAAAAATTGAACTCGTTAATATGATTACTTTTGGTAAAGTATTACTCCTCTCTATAAAAATTTTATTAATATCTTCCAAGAGGTTCCAGCCATTTTCATTTCCAAGGTTGATGTCAAGAAAAATTAAATCTGGGTCTGCATACTTTTCTTCTTTTAATAGCTTAATGGTAGCATCTGATTTATTTACCATGTTTATATTGGCATTTATAAATACTTTCTCAATTAATTTTGCAGAAAGTGCATTTGCTAGATTATCATCATCTATAAGTAAAAAAAACAGGTTACTATTCATTATATTTTGTTTCTACTAACTTATTAAGATACGCATATTTTTTTACCATGAAAAATATTTTGAAGCCGTTTTTCTTTGCAGTGTTTTTTATAACTATTTAAAATGCTATTGCCATTCTTTCAAATGCTTCTTTTAATATCTCTTCTGAAGTCGAAAAACAAATGCGTATATGTCCTTTCGCTTCATTACCAAACCACCTTGTGGTTCCTGGTACTACTTTCACTTTTCCTTTTTCAAGAAGCTGATTTACAAATTGATTACTTGACATGCCGTTTTTAATTTTAGGAAAAATCACATAGGTTGATTCAGGTAGCTTTGCTTCTAATATTTCCGTTTGATTAATTAAACCAACCACAAGACTTCGTTTAGAATGTAACTGTCTTTTAAAATCCTCTAGCCAATATTGGGCTTTCTTAATAGCAACTATGGCTGCAATCTGAGATATGGTTGACACCCCTTCAATTGTAGTATAATAATCTGACTCCTTTATAAAATCATTCATTTTTTCCTTGTTTGAACAAAACACAGCTCCAACTCTTAGTCCTGCTAACCCATAAGATTTAGAAAATCCATATATAGTAAATGATTTTAATGCCGCATTTTTAGAAATAGTAGAATAACTAATATGTTTTTTCTTATCATAAATAATATCACTCCAAATTTCATCGCTCATTACCCAAATGTTATGAGCAATGGCTAAGTCTGCTATTTTTTTCAATGTTTCTATGCTATATACTTTCCCTAAAGGATTATGAGGATTACATAAACAAATCATTTTTGTTTTAGACGTAATCATTTGCTCAAGTAAATTAAAATCTACTTCCCCATTCATATTTAGTTTAATAGGGACAGGAGAAGCGCCTATAGATTTAATTGTGCTTTGAAATAAAAAATCCACAGGATCAAATATGATAGCCTCATCTCCAGGATCTAACAAGAATTTAGCCACTAACTGCATCCCTTTTGCAGCGCTATTCACTGGCAACACATCTTCAGTAGAAAATTCACAGCCATGCTTGTTATTAAAATAGCTTGCTGCGATCTCTTTAAATTCAGTTAGCCCAGTAAATGGTCCATAATTTAAATATCCATCATTAATATAATCAGCAATCCCATCTATTATTTCGGGAGCAACTGGAAAATCTGGATCAGCTGCTGTTAAAGGTATAACACCATCGTAAGAATCAGCCCACCTGTTATTAAAGGCTTTTTTCTTTAGTGCTTTTAAGTTAATACTTGAATTTTTAAAGCTCATTGATCAATCTAATGCAATAGGAATGTCAGGTTCAGATTGCTTTTCCAAAGGAAGCTTAAAATTTTGTAGCATCTCACTTCCTGTCTTATTATTACTTTCTGTCTCTTTCTGTCTAATTTCATGATATTGCTTAAAAAGATAGTCTACATCTGCTTTTTGCTCTAATGAGTTAACATCCAATAGATCTGAAAATAGCTTAGCGTCCTTTAGTGCTTGAGTAACCCCCTTACTAGTCAAAGGAATCAATGGTTGAGCAGCGTCACCCAATAATAAAGTATTGTTTTTATTGGTTAATTTAAAATCATTTAATTCATGAACTCTCCATAAATGAGAATGATTGAAATTTGTTGTTTCTATTAACTCTGGGATTGGGTCACACCAATTGCTAAAATGATCATATATGAAATTTCTTTTTTGAGTAGGCGTGTCAAGAACTGGGTTGTACTTTTCAGTATCAAATTGAACAAACCATATTATTTCCTCTCTATTAAGCCTCATCATTCCAACTGCTAATCCTCCTCCTCTAAAAATATACTTATTAAAATGGGCACCTAAGGATTCTGCTAATTCTTCATCTTTAATAATACTTACTATTTCATTTTCCGGAACTGGATTTAGCTTGTTTTCAGGAAATAATTTTTTCCTTACCTTGCTGTTTACCCCATCAGCAGCTACAACTATCTCTGGATTAACTTTACTTTTACCTATTCCATTAAACACAATTTCATTGACTAAGGAATCTTTTAAATGGAGCTCCTTAAATTCCTTTCCGTATTGAATTTTATGACTCGGTATTGCCTTAAGAAGAAGGTCGATCAATGAATTTCTGGAAATTACAAAAGTACTGTCCATATTGATCTTTGTTATCATTTTTCCTAAATGATCATAGGCAGAGTAAAATTCAAGCTTGTTGCCGGAATTAAAAAAATCAGTTACAGGAAATATCTCCGACAATATCTCTATTCCTTTTGGAGGGATAATAAACCCATGTCCTCTTTTTGAAAGCTTTAGGTTTTTTTCAAATATCTGGTAATCTTGTTTCTTTTGTTCTAAAAAATTAGCCAACGCAAGGCCGGCAATACCGCCTCCAATTATTGTTAATTTGTTTTTTGTCCAAATACTACCATTTTTTACTCTATAAGATTTAATCTTGTTCTTATTTTCATATTTATGTAATAAAAGCTCGGCTTCCTTGTAATTTACACCTTTTAATTCTGCAAATTCCTTAGTTGTTAAAGTTGGATAAATATTAAATATATCTAATCCTTCTTTGTCATAATATCTTTTCTTGGTCTTAAAGTATATTTTCATCAACTCCTCTTCATAAAGATTGTATGGGTTGTATCCTTTAATTTTTTTTATGTCTCCTAGTGAGTTTTTCATTATTAAAGTGGGAAATATCTTTACGCTATTTTGCTTAGCCAATTGTAAGTCTTGATGAAAAAGTTCTTTGGCTTTTCCATTAAAATCCTTTTTAAATTGTTTGAGGTCTAAACCAAATTCTATTGCTGCTTTTGACAGGTGCTCCCATTTTGTGATGTTCCTTTTTTCAGTGAACACCATTTCCCTTAATCTTCTCAAATATTTGATTGCCTTTTCTTTGTCTTGTATTTCAACAGCTTTAAATGCTATTGATGGAGGATATGATGAATCAAGAGGATCTTCACTCCATAAATCGCCATCAATAGGCATTTCATATTCACTACTTTTTTCGTCCCAATGCTTTTTAACATCACTTGGATTATTAACTGTAACAGAACTATATTTTTCCCAGTAGGGTAATAATCCTCCCATCCTGTAATCTATATCAATTAGGTGCCCATACTCTAACCTGAATTTGTTAATATGAGGTTCAATACCCCAACATGTAGAACATATAGGATCTGTGAAGAAGATGATATTGATTTTATCTTCCATTGTTTAGGAGCAGTAATATTAATTACTTAAAAGTAACTACAGTGTCGATGAATGTTATTATTAATAAGATAAATATATGAACATCATTCTATTAATAACAACATTAATTAAACTTTCTTAAAGCCAAATCAACTTGTCTTTTTAAGATGTCGGCCTTTTTGACTACCACTGTTACTTCCATTCCAAGATGAAATGATTCAGAAGTGTTTTGACCTATGATCTTTTGTGATGAATGGTCGTAATAATAATGATCGTCTTCTAATGATCTCATATGAACTAGCCCTTCACATTTGTTTTCATTTAGCTCAACATAAAAACCCC
>CAYSEW010000048.1:4089-9469 GCA_964430245.1 uncultured Flavobacteriales bacterium | reverse complement strand
TTTTAGTTTTTCTATTTTCATATATGCAAAATCGTTTATTTTGTGTGAAAAGAATTCAATGAAATCCGAAACAAAAAAATATGAAATACCTGAAGGCGGTTCTTTAGGGTTATTGGCTTTAGGTGATGTAGGGTTGATTAAATGGCGAGAAAAGAGAGAATTGATGAGAGCCAAAAAAAAGAAAGCAAAGAAATCTAAAAAGGATGAGTAAAAGAATTGCTAAAAAAGTACTTTTAATTGGTTGGGATGCTGCTGACTGGAAAGTTATTATGCCATTGATCAAAGATGGAAAGATGCCTACGCTTGCCAAATTCATTTCAGAAGGTGTTCATGGGAAAATTAAAACATTAGATCCTCCTTTATCTCCCATGCTTTGGACCTCAATGGCTACTGGTTATAGGGCTGATAAGCATGGAGTCTTGGGATTTATAGAGCCATTGGCAGATAATAGTGGAATAAGGCCTGTTACTTCTACAACCAGGAAGGTAAGAGCTATATGGAATATACTACATAGTCAGGGAATGCGTTCCAATGTTGTTGGTTGGTGGCCAAGTAATCCTGCTGAACCTATCAATGGAGTAATGGTTTCAAATTTATATCAGCAAGCCAATAAAGCAATTAAGGAAAAATGGGATATGCCGGATGGTACTGTTCATCCTTCCGAATTAGCTGAGAAACTCAAAGAATTTAGGGTTCACCCTCAGGAATTGACAGGGAATCATTTAACGCCTTTTATCCCAAATCTTAAAAAAATAGATCAGGAAAAAGATAAAAGAATAATGGGTGTAGCCAAAACTCTTGCAAATGCAGCTTCAATTCATGCTGCTTCTACTTATTTACAAAGAGAAACAGAATGGGATTTTATGGCAGTTTATCACGATGCAATTGATCACTTTTGTCATATTGCTATGAAGTTTCATCCTCCAATAAGAAAAGGAATTCCTCAAGAAATATTTGATAATTATAAAGAGGTGGTGAATGCTGGATATATGTTTCATGATATGATGCTGGAGAGGACTTTGTCAATGGTAGATGATGAAACTGTTGTTATGATAGTATCGGATCATGGTTTTCATTCTGATCATCTCAGACCTAAATATTTATTAAAAGAACCTGCTGCTCCAGCTCAGGAACATAGCCCTTTTGGTATTATTTGTATGAAAGGCCCAGGAATTAAAAAAGGTGAGGTTATTCATGGGGCATCTGTTTTGGATGTTACTCCTACATTGTTATCATTATATGGTTTGCCAATTGGTGAAAATATGGAAGGAAAGGCATTGGTTCAAGTACTTGAAGAGCCAATAATGCCAGATAAAATTAAAGACTGGGAAAAAGAAGAAGGTGATTTTGGGATGCATCATCAGGATGTACAGGAAGATCCATGGGCAGCACAAGAAGCCATGCAACAGCTAATTGAATTAGGTTATATAGATGCGCCAGATGAAAATATTGCCACTAGAATTGAATCTTCTAAAAATGAATCTCAATATTATTTAGCCAGGAATTTTATTGATGGATCAAAATATGATCAAGCTATTGAAGTGCTAGAATTGTTGGTAGAGAATAATTCTAAAGAGGTGAGGTATGGCCAGCGATTAGCATTCTGTTATTTAAATACCAATAGGTTTAAGAAATGCAGAAAATTAATCGATCAGCTAAAGGTGATTCAAGAAGAGATAGAAAAGGAAGAAGCTGGCATGTCTGAAGAGGAATTGAATAAAAGAAAGAAAGGGTTTATAAGAGAAACAGAGCTTCCTAACTATTTACTTTTTGTAGAAGGATTACTTTTCATGAAAGTGAATAAGTTGAATAAAGCTATTCAGCTATTTAGAGAAGTAATAGAAAAAGTTCCAAATAATTTAGAAGTACATCTTAATATTGGAAAAGCATTTTTACATAAACAAAAATGGGTAGAAGCAGAAGGTGCTTTTATTAATTGTTTAGCTATAGATGAAACTAATTCAATTGCTCATCATGGTTTAGGTCTTACTTTTTTAAGAAGAGATCAATATGAAAGTGCTTTAGATGAATTTTTCTTGTCTTTAGAAACGAACTATGCTTTCCCTAACACACATTATCATATAGGTGAAACACTTATGAAATTGGGCAAAATAAAAGAGTCAGAGCAAGCTTTTAAAGCAGCTATTTCCTTGGCTCCTGGAATGACAAAAGCACATAGGTGGTTAGCGGATCTATATCAAAATGAGCTAAATGAACCTTTAAAAGCAAAAGAGCACCTTGAGTTTTTAGAAAAAAATATAAAAGGGGAGGTCGTGATAGTTTCTGGTCTTCCTCGTTCAGGCACTTCTATGATGATGCAGATCTTGGATGCTGCAGGGATGGATATATTAACAGATCAAAATAGAAAAGCAGATGAAAATAATCCTAAAGGATATTACGAATATGACCCCGTAAAAAAGCTGATGGTAGATAAATCATGGTTGCCAAATGCAAAAGGTAAAGTTGTAAAAGTAATTGCACAACTATTGCCTTATCTACCTTCTAATTATGATTATAAGGTAATTTTTATGAGAAGAGAGATGGGTGAGGTGCTAAAAAGCCAGCAGATCATGCTAGGAAAAGAAAAAGATGTAAGTAAGAAAGCTTTTCCAACTGGATTAAATGACGCTTTTCTAAAACAATTAAGCAGGGTTGAAACATGGATAGAATCTCAACCTAATATAGATGTTTTAAATGTAAATTATAAAGATGTTATTGATCAACCAACTGAAGAAGTTGAGGCGATATCAGCATTTTTAGGATTAGATATTGATGCAAAAAAAGTAAATAATGTTATTGATGAAAGTCTTTATAGGAACAGAAAATGAAAAATTTCGTATATTGTAGCAGATATAAATCCAAAAATTTAATTATATGAATGAGAATACTACACTAGACTCCAAGCTCAAAAAATATGCAGCTCTAGCAACTGGAATTACAGCTGTTGCAGGTGTAACTAATGCGCAGGTAATATATACAGATATTAATCCAGACCATTTAGTTACAGGTAATTTAGATACTTATTTATTGGATTTAAATAACGATAATACACCTGATTTTTCTTTATCTACCCTAGTAGGGTCATTTAGTGGTAGCTTTACTACTGGTGGAATTCCAATTACATATAACATTAACTATAAAGCAGGTCTTATTTACCCAGGTAGTGGTAATTCCTGGATGGCTAATTCAAGTGACACTACTATTGCTAGTGTACCTGTAGGTTCTTCCATTGGATCTAGTGATTTCTTTGCGACCGATGGTTCTGCTTTAGGAGCTATTATGGATATATCTATTCCTCTTTTGGGGTATTCAGTTACTTATCCTTATGGGCCTTTTCTTGCACAGGAAGGTTTTGCAGGATTGAAATTTCAAATTGGTGGAAATACCCATTATGGATGGGTTCGAGTAGAGGTAACAGCTGATGGGACGATTCTTTCTGTAAAGGATTATGCATACGATGCAACTCCAAATACTGCAATTGTTGCGGGTGAAACTGGTAGTGGTCCAGTTGGTATTGAATCTGTTGAAAATAATATTAAAATTCAGAATTTTAATAATCAGTTAATGATTGAATTAAATGACGAACTAACTAATTGCATAGCAATCGTTACTTCAATTACAGGACAGGAAGTAATTAATCAAGCTATCAATAATACTATTGAAATGATTGAGCTGAATGATTTTTCTAAAGGGATATATGTAGTTTCTGTAAATTCTGATCAAGGAATGGTCAACAAAAAAATATATATCAGATAAAATTCATTTATTATATTAAAAAGCCGTCTGTGACGGCTTTTTTTATTTCAGGCAACTTGTAAATTTTAAGGATGTTTATATTTTAAAATACTTAATTTTAAGCATGAAAAAATTTATTACACCTTTTATTTTACTTCTTTCAATTACCTGTTTTTCACAAGTAGTTTATACGGATGTAGACCCTGATCAGATCTTACAATCTTCTTCTAGTGATTCATACGCTGTTGATTTTAACAATGACCTTACATTAGATATTTTGATCTATGAAACTCAACTAGATACTAATTTAAGCGGGTTTCCTATTTCTTTTACTGGCTCTGCATTGTCTCCATTTTATTCTAATGAGGTAATTGGAAAGATTCTAACATTAGGTACTGAAAATGTACTGATTGTAGATACCATATCTTCTGGACAGATGATTGATGGCTCTGCTAATTATATAAATACATCGACTCCATCTGTATTTTCAGGTATAGGGTTAAGAGTGTTGTCAAGTGGTGCATTCGCCACAACAATTGGTGAGTTTGAAGGAGATGAGGATGGTTATATAGGTGTTCAATTCTATATTAGTGGATCTACTCACTATGGCTGGATTAGGGTTACTCCATCTTTAGATGGGACCAGTTGTACAGTTAAAGATTTTGCATATGAATCAACTCCTTTTGTAGGGATCTTAGCTGGAGATATGGGTAATGGATTTGTTGGAATTGAACTATTGAATGATTTCTCAAAAATTACTATACAACAAATCAATAATGAATTTATCATTAATGATATAAATGGTGAGGCTCATTTGTTGGTTTATAATCTAATTGGAAAAAAAGTTGTTGAAAAAAGATTAATAAATAATAATGTGGTGAAGGTAGATGAAGTAAAGTCAGGTATATATTTATTAAAAGTTGTTACTGAAAATAATGAGTTCATTAAAAAAGTTTACATAAATAATTAAGTTATGGATACAAAGAAAATAGATTCAAAGATCAAAAAATATTTAGCGCTGGCTGGAGGTATTACTACAGTAGTTTCTGGTGCAAATGCGCAAGTTGTTTATACAGATGTCAATCCAGATTACCTTTTAAGTGGCAATTTGTCTGTATATCCTTTAGACCTAAATAATGATGCCAGTCCTGATTTCATGCTTATGAATCTAGATACATTAATTAACTATGTTTCTACTTCTTATTCAAATGTTGTAACTTATAATATTAATGTTGACGCTGCCACAATAAATCCAGGTGCATCATCAAACGGTTGGCTTCAATCTAACTCTTATCCAGCAGCTTTAGCACAAGGAGCTATGGTTGGTAGTTCAGGGAGTTTTGAATCTAGTAATAGTTCCTTTGGTTATCCTTTAGCAGCTGTCCTACAGCAATCTGTTTTATACAATGGAGTTCCTGTATATAATTACAGTGATACAATTGGAAATTTTCAAATGGATCAAGAAGCAATTTTAGGTTTGAGGTTTAAGATTAATAATAATATTCATTATGGATGGGCAAGAATCGAATATACTTCTGGAGGTGTTTTGTCCATTAAAGATTATGCCTATGATGCAACACCAAATACAGCCGTTATCGCTGGTGAAACAGGAACTGGTTTGGTAAGTGTTAAAGAAAATGAAAAT
>CAYSEW010000048.1:0-3989 GCA_964430245.1 uncultured Flavobacteriales bacterium | reverse complement strand
CCAGCTCCACCACCAATGGCTGTTCCACCAGGATTCGTATTGGTTTGACCAGCCACTCCATGGTAAATGTTGTATTGTTGATTATTAACTACAAAATAATTTCGTTGTAATCTAGCATTGTTGATTTGTGCGAAAAAAGGAAAACCAATTATTATTCCATTTTCATTGTATAGGTCATAGCTATAACCAAAATTAATATTGGTTCTTTTTTCTTCTCCAAAAATAGGTATGGGTTCATAGGTAGGGTCTGGAGAAAGGTTATTAGGATCTTCAATGGCAACAATGAAATATTCTTGAACAGATATGTCAGCAAAATTAATTTCTGCAAATAGCTCACCTGATTCTCCTTTTATACCAATATGGCCACCTACTTCTAGGCCTATTCTATAATGAGAATTAAGAGGTGTTTCAACAATAGAGTAGGGGTATTGGAAATAGTTATCGAAAACAGGCTGATAAATGACATTATTAAAAATGGTAAAAATATTGTAGGTAGTCACATCTCCTTTATATAGTCCAGCTGTATTTTTATTGGCAGCATATCCACCAATATTTACACCAAGGACTAATTTATTGTCATTTCCCTGACTAAAATAGAGTAGAGGCGTTAAAATAAAAACGAGAAGTGTTTTTTTCATGTTCAATAAGCTAATAAGTTTAGAAGTTTTTCTTCAAGCTGGTTGTTGGCCAAAAAACTTTTTTCTAGATCTGCTGCAAAAGGTACAGGAGTATCCATACTTGCACATCTAAGAACAGGTGCGTCTAAATTTTCGAAACAATTTTCATTGATCAAAGCAGCTATTTCTCCCCCTATGCCTCCAGTAATTGAATCCTCATGTAGGATAATTGCCCTGCCTGTTTTGTTGACTGATCTAAAAATAGCCTCTTTGTCTAAGGGTAATAAAGTTCTTAGGTCAAGCAGGTCTGCATTGATCTTGAGTTTGTTGATAGCTTCCTTGGCCCAATGTACTCCCATTCCATAGGTAATGATGCTTACTTGCTCTCCTTCATTAATTAAATGGGCTTTTCCTATCTCTGTATTGTAATATTCTTCTGGAACTGCTCCTGAAATGCTTCTATATAGAGCTTTATGTTCAAAGAACATAACAGGATTAGGGTCTTCAATAGCAGCAGTCATTAAACCTTTGGCATCCTCAGGACTAGAAGGGTAAACAATCTTTAAACCAGGGGTGTGAAAGAACCAGGCCTCATTACTCTGAGAATGAAAAGGACCTGCTCCAACTCCAGCTCCTGTTGGCATTCTTATGACTACATCTGCATTTTCATTCCATCTATAGTGTAATTTGGCTAAATTATTTACAATCTGATTAAAACCTACTGTTACAAAATCGGCAAATTGCATTTCCATGATGGCTTTCCTGCCTTTTATGGATAATCCTAAAGCAGCACCTACAATTGCAGATTCACATAAAGGGGTATTTCTTACTCTTTCAGCTCCAAACTTCTCCATAAATCCTTCTGTCACTTTAAATACGCCTCCATATTTTGCAATATCCTGTCCCATAATCACAGAGTTTGGGTGCTTTTCCATAGATTGAAAAAGTCCTTGTGAGATGGCATCAATAAACCTAATTTCTTTAGTTTTTGATAAATCTGGTGGTGTAATATTAAAATTGACGTTTTTGTAAACATCATTTAGCTCAATTGCTGGATCAGCTTTTATTGTGGGGTTTTCAAAAGATTTTTTCCAGTTGGTGTTGATCTTTTCATTAATCTCAAATCTAATCTCTTCTATTTGTTGTTCGGAAATAATGCTTTCAGATAAAAGGTATTCTTCATAATTCTTAACAGGATCTTTTACAGCCCATTCATCTTGTAATCCTTCTGGGTAATATTTTGTTCCTGATGCTTCTTCGTGACCTCTCATTCTAAAGGTCATTACTTCCAATAAATAAGGTTTAGCTTGTTTTTTCTGTTTATTTTTTATGTCTTGTACTGCATGATAAACTTCAAGAATGTTATTGCCATCTACTTGTTTAGCTTCCATTCCATATCCTATTCCTTTGTCAATGAATTGTTTGCATTTGAATTGTTCAGTTGATGGTGTTGAAAGCCCCCATTGGTTATTTTCGATGATGAAAATTACAGGAAGGTCCCATACAGCAGCTACATTTAAAGCTTCATGGAAGTCACCTTCACTTGCACCTCCATCTCCACTAAAGACTAAAGTTGATTTTCCACTTTTATCTAGTTTTTCTGCTAATGCAATTCCGTCTGCTATCCCTAATTGAGGTCCTAAATGTGATATCATTCCAACTAAATGATGCTCTTTAGTTCCAAAATGAAAGGACCTGTCACGACCTTTAGTGAAACCGTCTGCTTTACCTTGAAATTGAGAAAATAAACGATAGAGATCGATCCCTCTAGAAGTAAATACACCTAAGTTTCTGTGCATAGGAAGAATAAATTCATCTTTTTCCATTGCTAAAGTAGCACCAACTGAAATAGCTTCTTGTCCCATTCCAGAGAACCATTTAGTTATTTTCCCCTGACGCAATAAGATTAACATCTTATCTTCTATTAGTCTAGGTAATAAGATTGATCTGTATAGCTGAATTAGCTTTTCGTTATTAAGGTTATTTCGATCAAATTTGATCATACTTTCAATACAAGTTTCCATTAAATTTATTAAGGTTGTCAAAAGTAAGCAATCGATTTATAAATTTTCTAATCAATTAAATATTTTGTGAGTGCAACTCATTTTGGTAAATTTGCGTCAACAAGTTATATTCTAAACAAAATGTAATGTTGAAAAGGTTTTTACTCATCCCTATTTTTATTTTCTCTTTAACTATTTGCTATGCAACTCACTTTGTGGGAGGAAATTTTGCAGTATGTCAAACTGGAGCTAATACTTTTGAAGTTACATTAAGAGTATACAGAGATTGTAATCCTGGTAATTCTACTTTGATCTCACCTACCTCAATATGTGTTTTTGATGCGGGTACTAACGCTAATGTATTGACATTTAGCATGAACAATAACCTTATCAGTCAACAAGTACTTACTTTAGGTGATTCTTGTTATACCCCAACTGGGATATGTGTAGAAGAGTACATTTTTCAAACAACTATACTTTTGAATAATAATGCAGCTGGTTATTATATGACTTGGGATGATTGTTGTAGAAATGGAATTATCACTAATTTGTCTAATCCAGGTTCTGATGGTATGACTTATTATATTCAAATACCTGACCCAGCTCTATGGAGTACAACAACTGTGAATGGTACCAATGGTAATTGCACTCCAGATTTTGGTGGTTATCCAACTAGCGGTTATTTATGTTTGAATTTCAATCAGGATATTGATTTTAATGTGACAGATGCAGATGGCGATTCTTTGGTTTTTTCATTAGTTGCTCCTTTGGATGAAACATTGTGCTCTGGTAAACCATCTTCTAGTTCTAGTTTCCCTTATGGCTGGAGTACTTGTAATTGGGCTCCAGGAGCTTATAGTGCTACCAATATGTTGGGTAATAATGTGAATCCACCTATGTCAATTGACCCTCAGACTGGAGTTATCACTTGTTATCCAGAAGTAATAGGTGTATTTGTTTTTGCTGTTAAAGTTGAAGAGTGGAGAAATGGTGTAAAATTAGGTGAAGTATTAAGAGATATACAATATAAATCCCTTGGTTGTACAATTGATTCTCCTCCAGTTATAAACCTTGATGATTCAGTATCTGTTTATGTTAATGATTCAATCTGTATTGATATGGCTGTTGAAGATGCTGATGGAACAGATACGATATATTTAAATGTAGTTTCATCTGATTTTGATTTGGTTGGAACTTATATTGCACCTAATCAATCTGGTAATGTGTTCACTTACTCTGATTGGATGGGTATTTCTGGAAATACTGGTACAATGAATCATTTTGATAGTTTAACAATCAATGGTTTATTGGTTTATGAAGGAGAGGGGAATATACTTATGAGATATTGCTGGACTCCTCTATGTGAAGA
>CAYSEW010000047.1:0-9734 GCA_964430245.1 uncultured Flavobacteriales bacterium | reverse complement strand
TAAAAGTGCATAACAAAACCTAAACCGCATTAAAACGCAGTTTAGACGCAACGTTAGACTTTTATAATTAATAATAAATTTCTATTTTAGTTGCGTTATACAAGTTTTCTGTGATCACCCTTGAAATTGACCCTCTCTAATCAATTGAAGCCACAACAACTTTTTTAAGAACAGTATTAAGCAAAACTATTATTGGTTTTGATGTTGATTTAATGATTTCATCAAGTCTTCTATAGATGCTTTTTGCCTTTTTAATAATTTTTACATGAAACAGAAACTATTTACACTAGTTACACTTCTAATCTTTACAGGGCATGCTCTTGCTTTTGATCAAACTTTAATCACCAAAGAATCTATTTTATATAAACCCACTTTTTCTAAAAGCTACTCCCTTTACCCTCGACTCCCAAAAGGTATTTTAGAAGCTGTTGCTTTTAGCTATACCAGAATTCAAAATCACACCTACAATGATCAGTCTCCTATTAGCTGTACAGGTCTTCCGAGAACATACGGAGTAATGGGTTTAACAAAAAATGGAAAGGGTTATTTTAAAAACAATCTTTCTTATGTTGCAGAATTATCTGGATTTAATAAAACTGACATTTTAAATGATGCGCACATAGGAATTTTGGCTTATGCTGCAGCCCTTAATAGTCTTATGGAAAAACATAATGTTCGTAAGAATGACTTTAAAAAAATAACCGAAATTTTAAGAACTTTAAGTGAACTGCCAAATTATACAGTCAATCAAGATTTTGCATTAAACAGTCAGCTGTATGTTATGTTTTGGTTCATGAGTAAACATGAATTTCAAGTAGCTTTTGATTTTTCCGATCATCATATTGATATGCCTTCTATTTTTGGGGAGGACAATTACAAAATACTATCTTCAAGTAAAATTGTTATAAACAGTAATGGAATTAAAGGAGATAACAATGTATTATATGAAAAAATGTCTGGACCCTGTGAAGAATATCCTGGTGCATTATGGGTAGCTGCAGACCCTTCTAATTATTCTTCTAGAAACGGGGCTTCAATTACAGCAATAACTATTCACGATATTGAAGGCACCTATGCAGGAGCAATCTCATGGTTTCAAAACCCTTCTGCAAATGTATCTGCTCATTACAACATGAGGTCAATAGATGGGCAGGTAACACAAATGGTATGTGAAGCCGATAAGGCCTGGCATGTAGGTACTGAGAATGCATATACTATAGGTATTGAACATGAAGGTTTAGCAGACTACCAGGGATGGTATACAAATACAATGTTTAAAACATCTGCTGACATATGTGTTGATTTGTCACAGTCTCATCCAATAGATATAATAAGAACCTATGATGGGCCACCACAATATCAAATTAATACACTTGGTTCATGTATTAAAATAAAAGGACATCAGCATTATCAAAACAGCAACCATAGAGACCCTGGACTGAATTGGGATTGGGAATATTTCTATCGTCTTATAAATGAATCCTCAACCAATAGCCCTATAGTATATAGCTCTGCATCAGGAAACATTTATGATTCTGGAGGACCAACTTCTAATTATGGAAATGACGAAAGATCATTCTGGTTGATTCAGCCTACGGGAGCTAATGAAGTAATCTTAAACTTTACAGAGTTTGAAATAGAGTTAAACTGGGATTATCTATATATATATGATGGTAATAGCGTACATGATGAACTTATTGGTAAATATACTGGAACAAATGGTCCTGGTACAATTACCGGAAAGTCTGGAAAAATATTACTTGAATTTCGTTCCGATTGTGCAACTATTGATCAAGGCTGGTCTGCAAACTACACTTCTAATAATAATTCTAGTAATTGCGAAACACCTTATAACCTCACAGAATCTAACATTACCATGTCTTCTGTAAATTGTAGCTGGATAAGCACTGCTAGCGAATATGTTTTTAGATATAAAGATCAAACATACAACCCTTGGACCTATGTTTATACAAACTCAAACAACCATCAAATTACAGGACTTCCAAGCAATTCGGAAATCTATTGGGGTGTTGCAGCAATTTGTAACAATGATACCTCTGCATATACTGGAGGTATGGTTGAAACTCCAATACAAAATGGGGCATTCTCAATCAATTCTTGTAATGGGAAATTTAACGACTCTGGAGGTTCTGAAGGAGTGTACCTACATTACGAAGACTGGGAATATACAATTAATGCGCTAGATACCATTACTGTTAGTTTTCAAGCATTTGATGTAGAAAGTGGATATGATTATCTCTATGCTTATGATGGACCTTCTATTTATGCTCCACAATTTCCAGGATCGCCTTTCAGTGGTAATTCAATTCCTCAAGACCTTATCTCTAGTGGGAATAGCATTACATTTAAATTCACATCAGACATAGCAACTACTGCTGATGGATGGGAGGCTAGCTGGAGTTGCTCTGGAAATAATTCATTTGTAAATGTTCAATCTGCAACTTTTCAAAACTTTATACAAATGTTCCCTAATCCTGCTTTTGAACAACTAACGATTTCATCTACTAAAGTTCCTTATGAACTAACCTTTTTTGACCTGAATGGTAAAATCATTTCAAATGATCTAGTCAAAAATAAAATTCATCAATTAGACCTATCAAGTTTAAGCAAAGGAATGTATTTTGTTAAAGCAGGAAATCAGACAAATAAATTGATTGTAGAATAAATTACAATTTATCAAGCGTAATAATTGTCATCTCGGTACCAGCTCCTTGAACTGAAGCTCCTCCAGACTGTGAACTACCTACAGGATACATTAAAGTCATTTCAGATTTTGTTAATGTGTTAATGGCAAATTCTAGTGTGTCTATAGTAATCGAAAAACCGGTTGATGCTCCTGAGTTTTCAGATACCATATAAGTACTTGTTTCAACAAGGCTGAAAGATCCACTATAAGTAGTAGAAACATTACAAGAAGCCCCTGGGTCACATGACTGAAAATCAAAAACGATATTATTTTGACCCAAAATATCGGTTGTACCTCCACTAGAATTGTGAAAAACATATGAGCTTACATTCCATTGCCCAGCAATTCTTTTAAGTGTTTTCTTTTCTTTGTTACATGAAGAAACAAAGACTAATATTGGTAATAATAAGAATATTAATTTTTTCATTATAGTTGAATTTTAATTGAACTAAATAAACGTTATAATTAAATATAAAGTTACTTCCTTAACAAGATATACTGAATTGAAGTTTTAGGTAATTATATGCGGTTGATCAATGAAAAGAAGATGAAATAGTTAAATTTAATGTTTGTCAACAATATATAAACTGCATTAAAACGCAGTTTACACGCACCGTTAAGTTTAATTATAAAGAGAAATTTGGATAAAAAAAATTACCTCTTAATATTAATAATATCAATCAACTTGAAAGAGAACATACTTATCGGTCACTTTAATTATTTGAATTTTGGAGTTGGTTTAAGAAGATTTATATTTTATAACTAGAAGATCTTGGTTTCATACATTTTAAATATCATTGGAATAGTAAGCTTAATTGCGGCTTTAATTCCTCTAGGATATGGATTATATTCTCATAAAATTAATGGATTTGACAAATCAATTAGATTTCTAAATATTATGTTGGGTATAATTGGTTTATCTATTTCTTTTTTATCTTTTTATTTATCAACTAACAATGAATTTTTAAGTCTTTTTCATTTGTGAAATTTAAATTTTAACAAGTTAATAAAGAGATTTGCTCTTGTGTTTGTTGGTATAGATATAGATTAGAACTTAATAATATCAACGGGGTATTTTCTGAAATTGAAATTACAGATGAAAACTTTTGCTAACAAGAGCTGAGTATATACCCAACCAACCTCATCCTAGTACGTTATTTTAACCAGAACATAACATTAATTAAAAATTGTATTCAAAAATGGAGTTCAACACATACACGATTATTGATATCCTAAGTAAATCTGCAATTATCGCGGCTGGAATATTTGCTGCAATTCAGTTAGTTCATATACGAAAACAAAGGTCTAGAGAATCAGCATTACAATTATTAAATTCAGTTCAAACTCCTGAATTCATAGAGGCAATGAATATCGTCTATGGGCTACCAATAGATTTAAAAAAAAAAGAAATCGAGAAGTATTTAGGAGACAAATTACCAAAAGTTATGGTCATGCACATGCAACTTGAAAGTATAGGTATACTGGTTTTTAAAAAGGAAATAAAACTAACGCTAGTTAGTGAGTTTATGAGAGGGCCTATTTTGCTTTTTTGGAATTCTATGAAAGGTTATTTCATAGAAACCAGGAAAATCAATAATGATGATAACTATGGTGAGTGGGTGCAATGGCTGGCAGAACGAATTGAAAGTAAAGAATCAAGAAACTCAACTAAACCTGCCCATATCGTTTATAAGAATTGGAAACCTTAAAAAACTAATGCTCTAATTGGCTAAATAAAGCTAATTTACAACTACCTTTAGGCGTTACGTTAATATTCCCCAATGGATAACATTACTAGCGTACATGCTTCTATTACTTCAATACCATTTTTAATAACCAATTGTTCTAATTCAACATTTTTTGTGCCTGGATTAAAAATAATTCTTCTTGGATTTAACTTTAAAATGACATCATAATAAGGAACTTGATTTGATTTCCCTAAATACATAGTAACTGTATCTACATTATCAATTTTAACTTCCTTTTCTATCTTAACACCATGTGCGATTCCCGTTCTATTACCAACTGCAATAACTTGATACCCTCTTTCTTTTAACATTAAGATTGCTTTGTTAGAATATCGATCAGGGTTTATGCTTGCCCCTAAAACTAATGTACTTTTCATCATATTTCAATAAAAGACATTTAAAAATACAAAATGGTAAACAACAAAAAAGACCCCTCTATTTAAGAAGGGTCTTTATGGGATAGAAAATATTTTATCTGCTTTTTATAATTCGTTTCTTTTGAGCAGTTTTATCTACAAGAATTTCTAAAATATATGTTCCGTTTGCTTTATTGGAAATATCAATGATCATATCTCCTATATTATCAATTTCTGTAAGGTAAATAATTCTACCTGCTAAGTCATAAATACGAACTATTGCAGATTCAGCTGTCTTCCCGTTGAAGTTAATATTAAATAATCCATCAGATGGGTTAGGATAGACTGCAAATGAAAATTCTCCATTTTCCAATAACCCAATGAAAGAGTCAACCAGAATATCTGTTACTGTTATTACACAACCATTCACATCTGTAATTGTAACAGAATACAATCCGCTTGCAAGCCCCATTATATCTTCACTAGTAGCTGTAAATCCAGCTGGCCCAGACCAGGAATAGGAATAAGGGGCAACTCCTCCCGTTACTGTTAAATCAATTTCTCCATCCAAGCCAAAGGTCTCATCAGTGACAGCTGAATTAGCATTAATGGCAGTTGGCTGGTTAACAGTTCCGCTAGCAGTACCTGTACAGCCATTGCCATCCTGAATAGTTACTGTTTGAACTCCAGCACCTAATCCTGTTACCGAACCACTTGCTCCAAACCCAGCGCCAAAATCAAATAAATAGGTGCTGTCTCCACCTGCACCTATTACAGTCATTGTACCATCAGCTAATCCATTACATGAAATGTCTGTTGTAGATACATTTCCAGTAACCGGATTAGGTCCAGACAACACCACTGGAATTGATGAAATGCAAGTTCCATCATCAACAATTACCGTATAGCTTCCTTGAGCCAAATTAGTGAAAGAACCTGAACTTTGAGGCCCATTGCCAATGTCGTATGTAAAAGAACCTGTTCCTCCTGCTACAGTTACTGAAACAGTCCCATTGTTATCTCCGTTACAGGTTTCTTCTATAGTAGAAGAGTTTAAAGACCAAGAGCAAGGTGTTGATACACAAAAGTTATTGATTTCCTGATTACCGAAATCTGAATTTGCTGCTAATATTGATGCCAACACAGTGCCTGTTGCGACATCTGTAATTGTATAATCTCCATCAACAGAACAAGACCCCCATTGTGATCCATACATTCCATCTCCATAGCTATCATTAATAATAAAATCATAACAATCTACAGCTAAACATGTGGTGACGGATATATATTCTCCGCCAGTCACATCGGCATAAGGACCGCCACTAGCCAATACATTTGAGCTAGCATCCTCTATGGTCCATGTAATTTCAGACCCCCAACAATCTGTATTAAGCTCAATTAAAATGTCCTGCCCTCCAATGGTAGCTGTGAAATTAGAAGTTGTTATATCATTACCTGGATTACTATCGGGGTTACCATTTGGTAAAGTAGTATATGCATTAAAGGTATGTGCCCCTGATGTTGTAATCATGTTAGGTAATGTAATTATTGCCGTAGCACCTGGTGCTAAATTTCCAGTCCAGCTATATGTGTTATTAGGTGCTCCATCTATATCATAATTAATGGTTGCAGTAGTTAAGTTATTGGTGCCATAGTTTCTAAGAGTAACTTCAGGATCAAAATTATCTACACAATAAGCACCCGTTGGTGATGCGACACCAGATATACCAGCATCATCTGCGAGTGTTGGTGTATTGGGGTCCCATCCGTCATTAGTAGAAGTAACACCACATGAATTAGGTGCCAAATAAGCATCAATTCCATTGTTCCAAGAAACTCCTAATCTCCCATAATAATCATAAGCTCCGTTATTATTGGTCCCTGAACAAGCAGCTGCCCCTCCGTAAAGCTGCCCTATAATTCTATGATTCTGATCGAATAAAGGTGAGCCTGAAGAGCCTGGCTCAGTTACTCCTTCTTCCCAGGCATCAATGTACCATACAGCTGCTCCTCCTGCATTAGCATGGTAAGGAGAGTTATTCTCTCTACAGATCTTCTTTACATCGCCAGATGGATGGTGAATTCCAGTTGCTTCTGTTACCGTTGTAGCGTCTGTTGCGTCCCAACCTGCATAATAGCAATTCCAAGTCTGAGCATCTGTTAATGTCATGTTGTCAATTTCTAATAATGCATGATCTGCCGCTGTGCCACTTACTAAAACAGTAGCTCCATTTGCGGTTTGATCATATGGAGGACCTGGATCTACAGAATTAGATGTTGTTGCACAAGACTCTGTTCCAGGAGGGCTCTGCCAATTAAACCTAAATGCCCAATTACCAGTACTTCCTCCTGTACAATGATTAGCTGTTAAAAAATAAGCAGTACCATCATCACAAGTATTGTTGATTAAAGCTCCGGTACAAATACCACTTCCTCCAACTACGATCATGGCAACTGACCTTATCTCGTTATCCCATCCATTTCCTAATGGACAATTGACGTCAATATTACAATCTCCTGAAGAATTTAATGCTTTTGCTAAATCTCTCTGAATAGGGTCTAAGCTTCTATAACCATGTATAACATTAGTTATTGTAAATCGCCCCTGTCCAGCAACATTAGAAGGCTCTACATATTCTACAATAATCTTTTCTCCATGTACAAGCTCTGTTCCAAGCTCTCCATCTAATCGATTATTTCTTTTTGTATATGCACCTACCCTATTAGTATGGTTTTCATCATATAAATAAAGATACGCCCCTTCTGGTAAATTATAATCATCCAATAAAAGATTGATAGTAATAGCATCCTTACTTTCAAGGATTAATTGCCATACTTTATCTCCATTAGGAAGAGAAGTCCAATTACCTGAATTTTGTAATGAAAAATTTACATTGTACTTATAACCAAAACGCCATGGTCGATCCTTACTTAAATCATTGATAGCATCTTCTGCATCAATAATAGTTTGATCGTATCCTTGCATTCTTTCGGTAGGTATGTTTTTGGTGTCTAATTTCCCATTCCATCCAAGGGGAGACCCTAAATTAGTTACTTGAGAAACCCCACAAAATGAGAGCACTAAAATGGACAACATTAAGTATATTCTATTCATCTTATTTAATTTAAATTTTCTTGAATCGTCTAAAAACAAACCTTAAGCTAAGGTGAAACATGTGATAATTTTCATTTTTCATTAAGTTATGAAATTTTATGACTCTTATAGTTATATCAGAGAAATTCTATTCCATTTAATGACGCTTGATTAGTTGAATAGTTGTTCGATCGATAAAAGAAAAATATAAATTATTTATGTAGTTTTATCATGCATACTAAGTAAAATAGCAATTATTATATAAACTTTTTGATGAATATATCTATCATTAAATTATTCTCTTTTTTACTCATTAGCACCACTTACTCGCCCTTGTTTTCTCAAGGGGTTATTAAGGATGTCCAAAATAAAAAACATTTAACAAGAATTAATAATTACTGTGGAAGTCATGACTTTATTCGTTCCATAGACTCAAAAAACAAAGGGTTTATTGAACTATCAGATCAATTATTATTGCGGGTCAATAACATTATTTCCAGTCAGAAAAGTCACCCAAAAGCAACATCAACTAATGTTTATAAGATACCCATTGTTTTTCATGTAGTTTACAACAATAATTCCGAAAATATTCCTGACTCTGTTATCTATAACCAAGTTGATCTTCTTAATGCTTGTTTTAGAAGAAAGAATACGGATACAGTTGACACTAGAACAGAATTTTTATCTCTTGTGAGTGACACCAAAATTGAATTTATTCTTCCAGAAATAGACCCGAATGGAAATCCTTCTAATGGCATAACTAGAACACCTACCGATATTGAAAATTTTGGTGGTATTCTTCCCTATAATTCTAGTCAATCACAAGAAATAACTGATTGGGTAAATGACAGTTTATTCTATAATTTTTTCAGACTTACTAAAGATAGCTTAGGAGGTATAAATGCATGGAATCCCAGCGAATATCTAAATGTTTGGATTGGTGATCTTAGGATATATGAGCCTTATTTTAATAATTTTGAAGAGCTTGTATATTTTGCATTGGCCTCTCCACCATATGATACCAATACTTGGTCAATGTCTACTTTAGAATTAATGGCTGAATTTGAGCAAGGCGTGCTTGTTCATTATGTGTGTATAGGCCCTAATAATCCTACTAATTTTCCTGCTCCTTATTCTAATTACAACGGAATAGCAAATACTGGCAAGTCACTTGTACATGAAGCTGGACATTTTCTAGGATTAAGGCATATTTGGGGGGATGGTAATTGTAATTATGATGATTTCATAGATGACACTCCTCTTGCAACCAATTCAAGTCAATATACTTGCAATCATTTTAAAAATTCTTGTGTTGACACCATTAATGGACAAAACCTACCGGACATGGTGGAAAACTACATGGATTACTCTACAGGTGATTGTCAAAACTCATTTACAATAGGCCAGAAGAACTTAATGCGTTCTGTAATAGAAAACTTTAGACTTGATATTTTAGACACTGTGTTTGTCTTACCTCCTATATTTGAAAACAATGTATCATTATACCCAAATCCCACAAATAGCAATACTACAATTGCTTTTGATTCTACTTATAATAATATTGAACTTTCTTTATTTGATATTCAGGGTAAATTAATAAACTCCATTCAATATTTTGATGCTCAAAATATAGTTATAGATGGAACACTAAACAATGGGGTATATCTAATCGAAGTTATTTTTGATGATAAAAGAAGTACCCTGAAGCTAGTTAAATATTAAGGCTAGTTTATTAGAAATAAATGCTCTTATCAATTTATTTTTTGTAGGTTGATTCATTAGTGGAGAAGATGGGATTCGAACCCACGACCTCTTGACTGCCAGTCAAG
>CAYSEW010000046.1:0-12395 GCA_964430245.1 uncultured Flavobacteriales bacterium | reverse complement strand
TTTGGACTTTTATTTGTAATACCATTTGGCATACCTCAAATAGGCAGTATCGATCTAAATATGCCAGATAATATTATTTTTAAAATTACTCTTGTAATCGTATTTACTACTTTTTTCTGTTATCTACTAAATATATATGGAATTAAACGAGTTAGCCCTACTGTTGTAAGCTCGTATATTTATCTTCAGCCCATTTTAACAGCTATTTTTGCCCTTTTAGCAAATGACGAATCTCTTGATATAAATATGATCATAAGCAGCTCCGCAATTTTTATGGGTGTATATTTGGTAAGCATACCTTCTTTAAGAAGTACCTAATTTTTATACTTTTGAAAAAAAATTAAGAATGATGCAATCCATGACAGGGTTCGGCAAAGCTGAAGCCTTAATAGACAATAAAAAAATAGTTGTAGAGATAAGATCCCTTAACAGTAAATTCATAGATATCAGCTTAAAGCTCCCCCAAATCTATAAGTCAAAGGATATGACTATGAGGACTATTATTACTGAGGGCTTATTAAGGGGTAAAATTGAGATGACAATACATTATGATTTAACTGAATCTGAGGCAAATCAACATATTAATTTAAATGCTGTAAAAAATCATTACCAAACATTTCAAAAAATTATTGAGGACAACTCTATTAAGAATGCTGAACAAATTGATTTTTTACAATTGATTATGAGAATGCCTGATGTTCTAAAAACAGAGAAAAAAGAATTATCAAGTAAAGAATGGGGAGTAATTGAAAAGCTAATCAGAAATTCAATATCTGAATTGTCAAAATTCAGAATTAGTGAAGGATCTTCCCTAGAGAAGGACCTTCTAAAGCAGATACAATCGATTAATGTATTACTTGAAAAAGTATCATCATTTGAAAGCGAAAGAATATCAATTGTAAAAACAAGGATTAAAAAAAACCTTGAATCTCTTGCGGACAAAGAAAATTACGATAACAATAGGTTTGAACAAGAATTGATTTATTATATGGAGAAGTATGATATTTCAGAAGAAAAAGTACGACTTTCAAACCATTTAGATCATTTTTTAGAAACCATGAATGAAGGTGCTCCAAATGGAAAAAAGCTTGGGTTTATTACTCAAGAGTTAGGTAGAGAAATAAATACTTTAGGATCCAAAGCCAATCATACAGAAATTCAAAAGCTAGTTGTATTAATGAAGGATCATTTAGAAAAAATCAAAGAACAGGTCTTAAATGCACTATAATGAACACTAAAGATTTTTCAGGAAAGGTAATTATATTTAGTGCTCCATCTGGTGCAGGCAAAACTTCTATCGTGCATTCTCTTTTAAAAAGAAACATGAATCTAGAGTTTTCTATTTCTGCTTGCACTAGAAACAAAAGAAATAATGAAATTCATGGAAAAGATTATTATTTTATTTCTGTCGATAATTTTAAAAAAAAAATAATCGCAAATGAATTTATTGAATGGGAAGAAGTCTACAACAACAACTATTATGGCACAATGAAAAATGAGATCCAAAGAATTTGGAATAATAAAAATCATGTTCTTTTTGATGTTGATGTAGAAGGCGGCATTAATTTAAAAACCCATTTCAAGGATAAAGCATTATCTATTTTCATAAGCCCACCTTCAATTGAAGAACTTAGACAAAGATTAGTTTTAAGAGATTCTGAAAATGAAAATGACCTTAACAAAAGAATTAATAAAGCTAAAAAGGAATTAGAATACATGAATGAATTTGACAAGGTAATCATGAATGACATACTTGACAATGCATGTAAAGAAGCCGCTAGTTTAATTAGAAATTTCTTAAATAAAGGATGAAAAATATAGGGTTATACTTTGGGACATTTAATCCGATTCATGTTGGGCACTTAGTTATTGCTAATTATATGGCTTATTATACCAATTTAGATGAAGTTTGGTTAATAGTTTCGCCTCAAAACCCATTCAAAGAAAAAGCTTCTATGCTTAATGATTATCACAGGTTGTCCTTAGTAAGAGTGGCTGTGGAAGAAAATCCCAAATTGAAAGCATCAAATATTGAATTCGATCTCCCGATTCCTTCTTACACTATTAACACATTAACTTATCTTAAAGAGAAACACCCAACACATCAATTCGGATTAATCATGGGTGAAGACAATCTAAGAACGTTTCATAAATGGAAAAATCATGATCAAATTATCAATGAACATTTCCTATATGTTTACCCAAGAATTCTGACAGAACAAGAAAAAAATGAAACACCAGAAGATCAGTCAGGAAATTACCTAAGCTCACATGAAAAAGTGATTTATTGTGACGCTCCCATTATGAAAATATCTTCTAGTTTTATAAGAAAAGCAATTAAAGAAAAGAAAGATGTCACTTATCTCCTTACAAGTAATGTCGCAAAATATGTGAAAGAAATGCATTTTTACGAAAAGTAATTGCAACCTTTTAGAAATAAAAGAGTTAAAGTTATTTGCGATGAGAAAATATATATTATTTAATATCATTTTATTCATTTTTATTTCCTGTCAAAAAAACAAACTCAATAGATCTACTACCTCTAGTCAGGATAATACAATTGCAGTAATTGCTTTCAATGACCTATTGAAAGTAACTGAGGACGTTATTATCAATGAAGAGCTAGAAAAAAGCAGTAACTCTATTTTAAACAGTTGTGCTGCCATCACCATTCATCCCTCATTACCTGATACTAGCTTCCCAAAAACAATTACTATTGATTTTGGTTCTGTAAACTGCACTGATGTTTTTGGCGTTGATAGAAGAGGTAAACTTATTGTTATTATGGATGGAAGATATAGGGATGCGGGAACAACCATTTCAATAAATACCAATGAATTCTACCTAAACAATCATAAGGTTGAAGGCACTAAAACATTAACCAATGAAGGGCTTAATAATGAAGGGCATTCCTACTTTATTTCGAATATTGTTAATGGAAATATCACCTATCCTAGTGGTGACCAAGCTAAATATGAAAGTAATAGAATTATAGAATGGGTAATAGGGGAAGACACTCAAGGTCCACTTGGATTCTTAGATGACGAATATGATATTACAGGAACATCTTCTGGAATTAACAGAAATGGGCGTGATTACACTTCAACCATAACATCACCATTAAGGTTCTCAATGTCATGTAAATGGATAAAAAAAGGGAGTATAGAATTACAACCAGCTAATCTTTATACAAGAAATATTGATTTTGGAGAAGGAGAATGTGATTCTGAAATAACTGTCGATATAAATGGGAATATCTATAATATAGATTCTCCTTAAAATTTATATTATTCCGAAATAGCTTAACAACAATACTACTATTACAATAAGTAAGATTAAGCTTAAAAGACCACCCAATAGACCATCTAAAAAAGCTAGCAACATAATAATTGCTATTACTAAAACAATTGCTAAAATTAAATTAATAAGATCATCATCCATACTTTTATATGGTTTTGCAGATGTATTATTATTTGTTTTTCTATTTAAATTCTTAACCCCTTTCAATTTATTAGCTAGTGTTTTGTTTATTTCAAATCCTTCATTCACCTCATTAGGCCTTTTTTCTTTACTATTTAATTTTGAATCAACTTCATTTTTTAATACCCTGTTCTGTTTTGTAACATGTTCATTTTTTTGAGAAAAACTATTTTCTGTTTCTGAAATTGCAGGTAAATTATTTAATTCTTTTAAATCATCCATCTTTTTTGAAGATGCTTTATTCAGGCTATTACTCTTATTTTTTTTTGCAATTGAAACATAATAACCCTTTTGATATTTTCTCTTTTGCACAAAACTATTTTCTAAACTACAAGATGTAACAATTAAAATCATTACTACAAATAACGTGAAAGACCTTAACCTCTTCATTGATTTAATTTTTATAACTATTTAACATATATATTAAGCGTGCTAAAATATCTAAAAAATTCTGATGAATAATTCTATTGAAAAAATTATTACTTTTCAGTTTTTAACAATAAGTGAAAAATAAATTAATAATTACATTTCTTTCAATTGCTTTAATGACTTCAATTGTCATTATAGTAATTCTATATATTGCCTTAGGCGTATCTGATAAAAGATTAGATAACATTGGCAAAACAATGGAAGAGATGGCAATTCAGCATATTATTACCAATGTAACAATTAACGAAAACATTCCATTAAACTCTGATATTACAGTTAAGGATGAGTTAAAAGTTAATATTAATATGCTATTAGAAACAGAAATTCCATTTAGAGCAGAAATTCCAGTTGATCAGCATCTTCTGATCCCATTTAAGATTGGAGTACATGATTATATAAAATTAGATACAACCATAAAGGTGACGGATTATGTAAATATTCTAGTTGATGACACCATCCCTTTAGACCAAAAAATGAACATGTCCATATTTGGAGGAAAAGGTATGAACTTCCCTATAAGGGGTAAGATACCCGTTAATCAAAATCTAAAAGTTGGGTTTGAAGAATTATTGCCCGTCCATAGTGTAGTTCCAATTGACATGTTGATTATTGACACATTACCTGTTGGATTAGCAATGAAAATACCTGTAGATCTAAAGGTGCCTATAAAAATTCCTTTAAAATCTTCTGCGTTAATTACTTTTGACGAGGCAATGGCTGTTGACGCAACAATTCCAATTGAACTAAGCATACCTGTAGATATACCATTAGAGGAAACCTCTTTGTCTTTTTACTTTAATAAACTTGCTAAACAGTTAAGAGGATTAACCAGACTCTCTTTAGACACTGATTAATTTATTCATTAGAAATAATCTCGAATAACTCATCCAATTTAGGGATCAAAATCACTTCAATTCTTCTATTTTTTGCTTTATCATTCTCATCCAATGGCAAGAATTCACTTCTTCCTGCAGCAGTAACTGTAGCAGGATCCATAGAGCTGTTTTCTAACATTATTTTAACTACTGATGTTGCTCTAAGGACACTTAACTCCCAATTATCACTTGGATGACCAGATGCTCTCATTTTATCCGTATCAGTATGTCCTTCCACCAATACCTCAAGGTCATTTTGTTCCTGAAGAATTTTAGCTAATTCTATTAATGCTTTTTTTCCTTCATCATCTACCTTAGTACTGGCTGAAGCAAAAAGTAATTTTGCTTCCATACTAATATATACCTTACCATTTTTTTGCTCAACAGTTAGCCCTTTGTCTTTAAATCCTAATAAGGCATTGGCCACCTTTTCTTTTAATGCTTTTACCGCAGCATCCTTTTTAGCAATCAATTCCTCTAATTCTTTTACTCTTCTCTCTCTTGATTTCAATTCCATTGACAATGACTCAAGGTCTGATTTCTTTTTATTCAATTCAATTTCCAGCGCTCTTAATTCATCTTCTCTTTTTTGAAGTTCTAACCTAGTAGCTTCTAATTCAGCTTCTCTTTTTTCTAATTCATACCTAGTCCCTTGTTGTAATGATTCTAATTGGTTTTGAATTCTTTGATTCAGATCGTCTATTTTATCATATTGTTTTTCCTTAATTCTAAGTGCTTTTCCCAATAACGTTGTATCCGATTCAAGTCTTGACACCTTATCTTTCATTTGATCAAAACCTGATTGTAGCTCAGTATTTAATGTTTCAAGGTCAATGGACATTTTTTTTAAGCTTTCTAGCTCTTCAGCGCATAACTTTTGTTTAGCTGAAATTTCTTCAAACTTCCTTGCAGGCACACAGGAAATCAAAATAGCTAATAGTAATATTGGAAATATTCTGTAGATCATTTTGTAGTAAATTATTATAACTACAAATTTGCCACCAATATTATTTATATAGAAAATAAATGTGATTATTTATAAACACCCTACTATTAAAAGCAGTAGATAAACGTTCTATTCATCTTTAGAAATAAAGACCCTTGATAGATCTCTGTATTCCATTCCATTAATTGGAAATGCCATAATATTCTTTTGAAGCATTCTTATGTATTGTTCGTAATACAATGGCATAAAAGCAGCCTCTGCTATAAGTATACTATCACATTTTTGATAATTAATTATTCTTGTTAAACTATCCATTGATGTAGTTGCAATCTCAAATGAATTATCAAAATCTGCATTGCTAAACCTTGAAGTATTTGGAAATGACCTTTCGTTTGGATTATCAGGAATTGTTTTACTATAAAATAACTTTAAAAAATTCTCAGGATCTGGATAATCTGCTACCCATGCAGTTCTGAAAAAATCTGTTTTACCATATTGAAATCTCTCTATAAGGAGATTATTAGAGGCAAGCGCTTCTATCTTTAGATCTATTCCTAAATTCTCTTTAAGCATATGTTGGATGGCCTCGGCAATAACAATATTATTGGTCCCATCCTGATTAACATGTAGAGAGATAGCAGGAAATGAATTTCCATTAGGGTACCCTGCTTCCTTTAAAAGCTTCTTAGCTTTATCTTTATCAAAAGTAAAACCATCAATAACTGAATTATCATATTCCTTGAATTTTGGAATTAATCCATGTAATGCAGGTTCACCTTCTCCTTGGAGGGTATATTTAACTAGCGCTTCTCTATCAATTGCATAATTAAATGCCATACGAATTCTTTTATCACTAAAAATATTTGAAGTTGTTAGAAAACTATAATATTGAATAGTTAGTCCATTTTTCTGTTGATATTCAAACTCTGTTGAATTACCTCTTTCTACTTCAGCAAAATTAGCCACTGCATCTTGCATATCTTCAACTGGTAATACCCATACCATATCTAGATTACCTTTCCTGAAATTTGCTAATTCAGTTTTTTTGTCTTTAGAAAAGGTGATTTTCACAACATCTAAATAAGGCAATTGATTGCCATGAACATCCTTCTCCCAATAAGTTTTATTTTTCACTAATCTCACATAAGAACCATCCTTAATATCTTTAGCTACAAAAGGACCTGTTCCTACACATTTAACTCTCATTTCTTCTCCATATTTATCATACGCCTCTCTAGGGAAAATCCAGCAACCATTATGAGTCAATACTTTTTTGAAAAACGAACAAGGTTTTTCTAATTCTATTTTAATAGTATAATCATCCAAAACAGTTATTCCAGGAACTCCTCCAACCAATGGGTCCTTAGCTACTGTAGATTCATAATAATCTCTTGCTCCTTTCACTCTATCTACAAACAAACTAAACAAAGAATTATCTCCCCTTTTTTCACAAAGCATATCAAATGCATATTTAGCATCATGTGCCGTCATATTTCTTCCTTTTGAACCCTTAAAACAAGGGTTATCATGGAAAAAAACATTATCATGTATTTTAATGGTGATCACGGTGCCATCGTCATTCTCTTCATAAGAAGAAGCTAAACACTTTTTGACCTCAAGTGTTCTCTGGTCTAACTTAAAAAGTCCTTGATAGATTTGTGAGCCAATCCTAGCTGAAACTGCATCTACAATGCTATGAGGGAATAGACTTTTAAAATTATTTATTTCATTAATCTTAAAGATTCCACCAGAATATAGCTTGTATTTTAAACCCCCTGGACTTATCCAATACCCATTAGCTTTCTTTAATGGAGGATCCGTGTTCTTTTCTTCAACATTACATGAAGTAACTAAAATGATTGAAAATAGGATGATCAGTACTTTTTTCATTCTTTATTATTTATCATTGAACCTTTAAACAGTTAGATATAAATGTAAATATAATATATCTATTAAATATTTCATCTTAGAATATAAAACACTTATAACATTTTATATTACTATACGTTATTTTAATGTTGTTATCTTTCTGTAAAACTTATATGTTTTTCAAATTTCAATACTATATAATTTGTTTATTATTAATAATAGGCTCGTCTTATTATTCACAATCACTTACAAATAATTATAGGACAAAAACACTTTATGTATCAGATAATCAATTACAAATTGATAGTGTTTCTGTTTTAGCCGATCATGTAGTTGTAACATATAAAAATGGCGACACTTTAAATACTGGCCATTATTTTATAGATGGAAGCAATGCCCTGTTTACTCCAATTGTTCCTATAAATGACACTTTAATATTCCAATACAGAATATTATACTTTGATTTTAATAAAGTATTTCAATTACGAGATTCCAATATTATGATTCTAGACGAAAGTGTACAATTTAAACCAATTAGGTTTTCTGCTCTACCGGAAAATAGAGATCTCTTAGGAATGAAAGGATTGAATAAATCTGGGAGTATTTCAAGGGGAGCATTCTTTGGAAACAATCAAAATCTATCGTTAAATTCTAATCTAAATCTACAACTAGCAGGTAAAATTTCTCAAGACATAGAGATTCTTGCTTCAATTACCGATGATAACATTCCAATACAACCTCAAGGCAACACCCAACAATTACAGGATTTTGACCAAGTATATATCCAATTATTTTCTGACGACTGGAAATTAATTGCCGGTGATTTTTGGCTTAAAAAACCTAAAGGTTACTTTTTAACTTATCAAAAAAGAGGCCAAGGAGCTACCTATGAATATTCTAAACAAAATAATGACGGGGTATTTAAAACACAATTTAGCGCTGCTATAAGTAAAGGGAAATTTGCAAGAAATGTTTTAATGGGTATTGAAGGAAATCAAGGCCCCTATAGACTAACGGGTGAAGAAAATGAGCCCTTTATTATAATTTTAAGTGGTACTGAAAGGGTCTATATTGACGGAAAGCAACTTCAAAGGGGACAACAGTACGATTATGTCATTGATTACAATACCGCTGAATTAACATTTACTACCAATCATCTAATAACAAAAGACAAAAGAATTTATGTCGAATTCCAGTATAGTGACAAAAATTACGCAAGGTCTTTATTGCAGAACAGCAATGAATACTCTAAAAATAATTGGTCTTATTTCTTAAACGTATACGCAGAACAGGATAGTAAAAACCAATCACTCCAACAAGAACTAAATCAAGTAGACAGAGACCTTCTTTCCAGTGTTGGTGATCAGCTAGATTCGGCTATTGCTCCAAGTATAGACAGTGTCGGCTTCAACAATGAAATGACATTATATAAAAAAATTGACAGCTTAGGTTATGAAGTATATGTTTATTCAACTTCTTCTGACAGCGCCTATTATCAGCTTGTATTTAGTTCAGTAGGTCAAGGAAATGGAGACTACATACTATCCGATTACAATGCCTTTGGAAGGGTCTATCAATGGACAGCACCAGATACAGTTAATGGAAACATTATTCATAATGGCTCCTATGCTCCAATAAGAATGCTCATAACGCCTAAAAAAAGACAAATGGTAACTGCAGGTGTGGAAAAAAAATATGGCAACAAATCCTTTTCAAAAATTGAATTAGCTCTTTCTAACGAAGACCTAAATACTTTTTCAAGTATTGATAATAACAATAATTTAGGATATGCTGGTAGATACACATGGGTTCACAATATGAAAAGCAACAAAAAGTGGGACATTTCTACCTCGATTGACTTTGAAGGTATTTCTGATAATTTCAAAAGAATTGAAAGATTCAGAGAAGTAGAGTTTGAAAGAAATTGGAATATACAATTTCAAGATATTTCAGGAAATCAATATACAGGTATTGGAAAAATAAATCTTCTTAAAAACAAAAAAGATAAAATTTCTTACCAATTCAATACTTATCATATAGACACTGCATATTCTGGGTATAAAAATGACCTAAAAATCAACTGGTCTGAAGGGATAAATGCAGATGTTGATGCCAGCTATTTAGTAAGTAATGGTATTAGAGAAACCTCATTTTTAAGACATCAATCCAATATTTATAAATCATTTAATTCAATTAGGATTGGATTTGAAGATATCCATGAAGAAAATATCTTTATAACACAAGACACCTTAAGCACAAACTCATATCGGTTTTATGATTGGAAGGTATATTTACAACAAGGTGACTCCTCTAAAAATAATTTTAAATTGTTTTATCAGGAAAGGTATGATTGGTTCAAAAATGAGCAAAATCTCAAAAGGGCTACATATGCAAGAAGCCCTGGAATCAACTTTTCACTCTTAAATAACCCCAAACATAGATTTCAGGCTGGAGCTACTTATCGAATGTTGTCTATTCTTGACACTTCACTAACCAATATTCAACCTGAAAACTCAATTACTAGCAGAGTGGATTACCAATTAAGAATATTAAAAGGCATGATCAATTCTAAGACCTATTATGAAATTGGATCTGGCTTAGAGTTAAGAAAAGAATTTGTTTATTTTGAAGTTCCTGCAGGTCAAGGAGTATATACATGGATAGATTATAATGATGATGGCGTTAAAGACCTTAATGAGTTTGAAATTGCACAATATCAGGATCAAGCTTCTTATATTAGAATATTTACTCCTTCCAACACCTACATAAAAGTATATAGCTATCAATTAAGCCAGGTATTGAATATCAACCCAAGGTATTACTTTAAATCTAAATCTAAATTGGCGAAATTTATCAATCGATTCAATTCACAAACTGCCTTAAGATCTGAAAAGAAAACATCTTCATTAGATTTAAATGATTTTATCAATCCTTTTTCCAATAACCTTTCTGACACATTATTACAAGGAATTACCAATTCATTCAGGAATAGCCTCTTTTTTAATCGTTCCAACCCAAAATTTGGCCTTGAATACACGTTTCAAGACTATAGGAATAAATTATTATTATTAAATGGATTTGATACAAGGTCACGAAGTTTTAATGAAATTAAGTTAAGGTGGAATATCACGAGGCTTATAAGTGTATTAATCAATACTGAGCAGGGTATCAAAACAAATCAATCCGACTATGCCCCTTCTAGAAATTATGAAATTGAAATTGAAAAAATAGAATCAAAATTATCCTATCAACCCAATACCAAATTTCGAATTTCCATTAATACAAGCTACTCTGAAAAGATCAACAGTCCTGAATCTGGAACTGAACAAGCCTATCTTACTGATCTTGGGTTGGACCTGAGATACAATCAATTAAAAAAAGGAAGTTTTTCAGCCAATATTAAATATATATACATAAAGTTCAATGGTCAAACCAATACCTCCATTGCTTTTGAAATGCTAGAGTCACTTCAGCCTGGAAACAATGCTACCTGGACTATTTCTTATCAAAGGACCTTAGCCAATAACTTACAGCTAACATTTAATTATAATGGGAGAAAATCTTACGATACCTCAACAATACATTCTGGGGGAGTACAGATTCGAGCTTTTTTCTGATCAATCTAATTTTAAAACTGCTAAAAAAGCTTCCTGAGGAACTTCTACCTTTCCTACCTGTCTCATTCTTTTTTTACCTGCTTTTTGTTTTTCCAATAATTTTCTTTTCCTAGTAATATCTCCACCATAACATTTAGCAGTAACATCCTTTCTTAAAGCCTTTATGGTTTCACGAGCAATTATTTTTGCTCCAATAGCTGCCTGTATTGGAATTTCAAATTGTTGTCTTGGGATTAATTCTTTTAATTTCAAGCAGATCTTTTTACCTAAATTGAAAGCATTACTCCTATGTACTAATGCAGATAATGCATCAACTGGTTCTGCATTCAATAATAAATCCAATTTAATAAGATCAGATTTTTGATACCCTGTTGGAGAATAATCAAATGACGCATAACCCCTACTTACCGTTTTTAAACGGTCATAAAAATCAAAAACAATTTCAGACAAAGGCATATTAAAACTTAACTCAACTCTATCCTGAGTTAAATAAACCTGATTCTTAAGGTCCCCCCTTTTTTCAATACATAAATTCATTACTGTTCCTACAAATTCAGATTTTGTGATAATCTGGGCTGAAATATAAGGCTCCTCTATCCATTCCGTTTTAGATGGGTCTGGCAACTCAGAAGGATTGTTTACAATAACCTCTTCTAATTCTTTTTTCATGTAAACCTTGTAGGATACATTAGGTACGGTAGTAATTACTACCATGTTAAATTCTCTTTCTAGTCTTTCTTGAATAATCTCCATATGAAGCATCCCTAAGAAACCACATCTAAAACCAAACCCAAGTGCTACAGAAGATTCTGGTTCAAAAACTAATGAAGCATCATTTAATTGCAATTTTTCCATGGAAGCTCTCAATTCTTCATAATCATCAGTATCAACTGGATATATTCCAGCAAAAACCATTGGCTTCACATCCTCAAAACCCAATACAGCTTCAGAACAAGGGTTAGCAACACTGGTAATCGTATCACCAACTTTTACTTCATTGGCTTTCTTTACTCCGCTAATTATATACCCTACATCTCCTGTATTTACTTGTTTTTTGGGGTATAAATCCAATTTCAAAACGCCTATTTCATCAGCATTATAAATTCTTCCTGTATTAAAGAACTTGACCTGATCTCCTTTGTTTATACTCCCATTTAGCACACGATAATATGCGATAAT
>CAYSEW010000045.1:0-14090 GCA_964430245.1 uncultured Flavobacteriales bacterium | reverse complement strand
AGAAACTACTAACGAAGAAACTACTAACGAAGAAACTACTAACGAAGAAACTACTTCTGAAATTAAACTTGAAAATAATTCAATGAATATTAACACATCCATTAATTATAAAGTGCAAATATTAGCTGCTCATAAAACTGCAGGAAAAAAATATTTCAACTATTACTTCAACTATTCAGATGAATTTGACTTAGAGAATCATGAAGGGTGGGTCAAGTATACTACAGGAGAATTTAAACAATACAAGGAAGCAAGAAACAAAAGAGAAAAATTAAAAAAATACAACTTCCCTGGCCCTTTTGTTACTGCATATAATAATAATGAACGTATTACAGTACAAGAAGCTTTAATGATATCGAAACAAAATTGGGTTCAATAATCATAGTTTTGCTATAAAAAAAAGCCTTTCGTTGAAAGGCTTTTTTTGTATCTATAATAATCTTAAATTATCTTTTTGGGCGTGCTTCATCAGAAACAGATATTTTTTTCCTACCTTTTCTTCTTCTGGCATTCAACACTTTTCTACCATTCTTCGTTGCCATTCTGGAACGAAATCCATGTTTGTTCTTTCTTTTCCTGTTAGACGGCTGAAATGTTCTTTTGGTCATCTCTCTAAATTTACTTCTTTAATTCAAATCGGTTGGCAAAAATAATGCTTTTTTAACAATCACAAAATATATCCATTTAAATCTATAAATATTTATAAATATATCTTAGAAAATTACATCAATAACATCATTAACACTAATTTTGAACATTATCTGAATTGATTAATGATAATGGGAAAAAAAGACAAAAAGGTTAATTTAAAAAATTGGAAAAGGTCCACCCCTATTTTTAATTTTTTAAAACCCTATAAATACATATATGGAATAGGGCTTATTTGTTTATTAGTCTCTAGCTTAACAGCTATGATCTTTCCTTATCTATTAGGGAATTTACTAGGTGCAGATATTGAACAACAACAAAACGAATTTCATTTAACAGACCCAAACAACATCAATGCACTTTTCCTTATGTTAATGATCTTATTTGCAGCTCAAGCACTTTTTAGTTTTTTCAGAATCTATTTATTTGGGGTTGTTACTGAAAAAACCTTGCATGATATAAGAAATACTACTTTCCAAAAACTAATATCATTTCCTATTTCCTACTATGATAAAAACAAAGTTGGGATTTTACAAAGCAGAATTTCTTCTGATATTGTTTTATTAAATGAAACATTTAACACAACACTTGCAGAGTTTCTAAGGCAAATATTCACTATTGTATTTGGAATTACATTTATTGGATTAATATCATGGAAACTATCTTTAATAATGCTAGCTATAGTTCCATTAATAGCTATTTCTGCTGTTATTTTTGGGAAGTTTATTAAAAAAGTATCTAAAAGAGCACAAGATGCTGCTGCTGATTCAAATAATACTTTATTAGAAGCTTTATCAGGAATAAAAAATGTTAAAACATTTGTAAATGAATTCTTTGAAATTAAAAAATATGCTAGCTCTATCCTTAAAATCCAAAATCTAGGAATTAAAGGGTCAATATGGAGAGGCTTTTTTGCTTCATTCATTATATTGGCAATGTTCGGTTCTATAGTATTTGTGATATGGAATGGAATGAACATGGTTAATATGGGTGAAATGGAAGAACAAGAATTTTTTCAATTCATTTTATATACAATTATGATAGGTGCCTCATTTGGAGGGATTTCAAGTTTATTAGGTAATATTCAAAAAGCATTAGGAGCAACTGAAAGAATTGTTGAAATATTAGGGCTATCTACTGAAAATATTTTAACAAAATCCAACAATGATTACGCTAAATTCAATGGCAAAGTCAGCTTTAAAAATGTAAGTTTCACTTATGAAACTAGACCTGAAGTTGAAGTCTTAAATAATATTTGTTTTGATATAGAACCTGGAAAACAAACAGCAATTGTTGGAGCAAGTGGATCTGGAAAATCTACCATAGCTAGTTTATTGCTTAGATTTTACGAACCCAATGACGGGACAATATATTTAGATGATCAGGAATACAATTCTTTTGACCTTTCTACAATAAGAAATCAAATGGCTGTTGTTCATCAAGAAGTGTTTCTATTTGGAGGTTCTATTTTTGAAAATATTTCTTATGGAAATCCTAATGCAACTTTTAAAGAAGTAAAAACAGCCGCAGAAAAAGCAAATACCATGGAATTTATTCAAAAATTTCCAGATGGTTTTGACACGATTGTAGGTGACAGAGGCATCCAATTATCTGGAGGACAAAAACAAAGAATAGCAATTGCCAGAGCTATATTAAAGGATCCTAAAATTCTTATTTTAGATGAAGCCACTAGCTCTTTAGACTCAGAAAGTGAAAAAACAGTTCAAGTTGCATTAGATAAATTAATGAAAGACAGAACATCAATAATAATAGCACATCGATTGTCAACAATTAGAAATGCTGACAAAATACTTGTAATGCAAGATGGAAAAATTATTGAATCTGGAAAACATGAAGAATTGATATCCAAAAATGGTGTCTATGAAAACTTAAACAACTTACAGTTTAGTCTAAAATCTAATTGACATATTTAGCTCTCCAATAGCAGAAGGTTCACCCCAAGAATACCCTTCAAGATCTCTCATTCCAATACCAATCATACCAGAAATGGAGAAATGAGATGTCAAATTCAAAGTTAACCCATTATTAACATAACCACCAATAAACAAACTCTCCTGACTATAATGGGGATACCATACCTGATTTGGATAATTTATCATATCATAATATGGATAATAATACTGATTTAACATCGTGCCTGCTCTTACTCCTAAACCAGTATAATAAGTTAGCTTTTTCTGACCTAATGGATAAAAATTTAGGTCAAGTCCTATATAATTTTTAATAGTATTTCTATAATAATAGTTGTTATTTAAAAAACTCAAGGAGATTGGCACTTTAATTCCTATATTCTTAGACTTAAAAATTCTAGTATATGCCAACCCTACTCTACCCATTACCAATTCGCCATAATTTACAGACATAGCATTAGGTAAGATTTCAAATGATTTTTTTATTTTTTCACCTTCAAAAGATTCTACTTCACCATTTTTAAATGTAATACTTTTAATCTCCTTTATATCCGCTATATAAAGAGGTCCTTCAATATTATTATACTTCTTATATTTTATTTCTTTATTTCCAATTTCATGTACCTTAACCTGTACATCAAAACCAGATTTCAAATGCAAAACATCTTGAGAATAAGAGTTATAGCTTACAAATAGAATTAATAGGACAATTAAATTTTTCATCTTTAAGGTTTTATATTAATAACTTAAATCCTTATTCAATTATTGCTTAATTGAGAATTAGATGAAATTTATTTACCCCAAAAAGTGATCGATTAAATAGTAATTCCGTAAAACTTTGTTTGAAAATGATGATTAAATGCTGTCAATACATCTATGTCATTTCTTTCTAAAATTTCGTGATTAGATAGTAACTCAAAAAATTGCTGGTCCTCTAAACTTAACAATAATGGATTTACTTCTTTTTTAAATTCCCCTATATCTATTCCAATCTTGAAAAAGCTCTGTAGATTTAATAATACATTTTTTTGAAAAACAACTACCTTTTTCCAAAGCTCCGGATAATAAAATCTGATCTCATTTAACAACCTGCTACTTACATCGTAAGATTGCACACAAAAGAAAAGCATTGCTTTTCTATACCTTTCTTTATAAGGAAGAGTTATGTTTTCAAGTACACTTTCATATTCACCAATTACACTAAGCTTATAATCGAGCGCTTTTTCTACCATTTCTTCTTTTGACTCAAAATGGTTATATAAAGTAGTTTTGCTTACATTAAAATCATTGGCCAATTGAGACATTGAAAAATTTCTAACTCCATTTTCTTGAAAATACACTAGTAATTTAAGAATATACTTTTCTTTTATTAATGGATCCTTGTACCTGATTTTTTGAATATTTTTTCGCCCCATAATTCAAAATTAGCAAAACAAAAGTGAACTAAAAAAAGAGATTTTTATCATAAGATATTTAAAAATCATTAATCTATACTAGTTTTAATTCGTAATTTTGGTCATTCAAATTTTATCACGTATGAATACATACCTTGATTTTGAAAAACCTATTGAAGTTCTAAATGAACAAATCCAAAAAACCAAAGAAATTGGAGACAAGGGTAGTGTTAACATTTCTTCAACCATAAAGGAACTTGAAGGCAAACTGGAAGAGACTACTAAGTCAATCTACAACAATTTAACTCCATGGCAACGAGTTCAGCTAAGTAGACATCCAGATAGACCATATACACTTGATTACATAAAAGCGTTAACAAATGGAGATTTTCTAGAGTTACACGGAGACAGAAATGTAAAAGACGACAAAGCAATGATAGGAGGTTTTGGGTCTGTTGATGGAAAAACCCTAATGTTCATTGGTCAGCAAAAAGGAAGGAATACCAAACAAAGAAATTACAGAAACTTTGGAATGGCAAATCCTGAGGGCTATAGAAAGGCACTTAGATTAATGAAATTAGCAGAAAAGTTCAACAAACCTATTGTAACTTTAATTGATACCCCTGGTGCATTTCCAGGCCTTGAAGCAGAAGAAAGAGGTCAAGGTGAAGCTATTGCAAGGAATCTTTATGAAATGATGCTACTTAAAGTTCCCGTTATTTGTATAATCATTGGCGAAGGTGCTTCTGGAGGTGCATTAGGAATTGGGATTGGCGACCGTGTTCTAATGCTAGAAAATACGTGGTATTCAGTGATTTCACCCGAATCATGTTCTTCCATTTTATGGAAAAGCTGGGATTATAAAGAACAAGCAGCAGAAGCTTTAAAACTCTCTGGGAAAGACATGTTAAAAAACAAATTAATAGATGGCATTATAAAAGAACCTTTAGGAGGCGCTCATACTTTTCCTGAAAAAATGTATAAAAAGCTGAAATCAGAAATCAAAAAAAATATTAACTCACTAAATGAATTAGAAAATCAGGAAAGAATTGATAAAAGAATTAAAAAATTCTGTGACATGGGTGTTTATAAAAATACTTAACCCTATTTTTCATTTATTATAATATAAATAAAAATCATCGATATTACCTGAATGGGTAACAACTCCCAATGGATCTCCTAATGAACTATAATATCTTAACTGGTTCCCGATAGAAGCTAAAACAACTCCATTCAAATCATCATATCTCAGTTTTGAGAATTGTTCTCCAGGAACTACATTAACAAGACTATTATTACTATATGTATACCTTAATAGTCCTGATTCATGGGCAATTAATAATAAATCAGAAGAAATTGCTACAGCATCATAAATTAGACCTGTTGGAATTGAATGTAATGCTGATTTCAAATTAGAATTTGTATAGTATAGATCAAAATATCCCTGATTATTTTCATTGGCAAATAAGTATATTTCATCTTCATTCCTTGGAATTAAGGATATTATATCCTGATCAATTGACATTCTTTTATTCTCCATTCCTGAACCTTTAAAGAAAACAACAAGGTCCCTATTCATCAATGAAGAGAACACTTCCGCATAGATCAAATTATTATGGACCAATAGATCTTCAGGAACTTCATTTGAACCCATTAATACACTATAAACAACATTGCCATATTTATTATAACCTTTAATAGTTCCATTTCCATGAGAGATATAATTAAGCTGATCGTCATTACTATAAATTCCTCTTAAAAAATAGTTGTAGTTTCCTGGTTGATCAGCTATAGTCCATAAATTATATTGATAGGTAGGATCAAATCCAAACCCTCCTTGATCCCCTGCTAGAAACAAATGTTGATGATAAGAATTAGAAATACCTGATTGAAAATTCCCATTGAAACTTTGATGAAAAACAGTCGTATTTCCATTGATTCTATAAAGATCAAAATCCTGATTACTAGTAGTTAGCACATAAGTATCTTTTAATTCAAGTGGAATTTCAGAAATATTAACTTCCACAAACTGAGAAACCTCATTATCTCCGTCACTTACTGAAACCTTTATGTAGTATTTACCAGTACTTAAGTGAATATCATTTATATGAATTGATTCTGAAAAAACATAATTAAGCTCATTTGTATTAATAACAATCTCTTCAGCTACAGAATTTAAATTTGAATTCAATAATTGTATCTGGATCCATTCTATATTTCTTTCATCACTTACATTACCTTCAATAGATATATGATCTAAAACAGAATAATTTGTCATTGCTAATGGATTATTCACAAGCAATTCAGGCGGATCCTTATCCTTCTTTTGACATGAAATAAGAATCAAAACAAAAATGTAAGTAATTATATTTTTCATTTTTACCATATAAAATTACTAACATTTGTTAATAAAAATATTTAATAACTTTTTAGTGTCAAATAGCTTCATGAATCATTCTTTTAGCTGTACTTTTGGTGTATGTCAAAATCATTAGAGCATATTAAAAATGATCCTAAATCCATAAGGAAGATTATCAAACCAATGGATTCAAATATTGTTGGAGCTGGTAAATTACCACCCCAAGCAGTAGATCTTGAAGAAGCAATTCTTGGTGCCCTAATGCTTGAAAAAGGTCCATTAAATGATGTGATAGACATACTCCATAGACCAGATATTTTTTATAAAGATGCCCATAAGAAAATATATGAAGCAATTCAAGAATTATTTTCTGAATCAGAAAGTATTGACATCCTTACTGTTACTCAAAGATTAAGAACCAAAGGAGAATTGGACAACATAGGAGGTCCTTTTTACATTTCTCAGCTAACTAATAGAGTAGCATCATCTGCACATACTGAAGCCCACGCAAGAATTATTGTGCAAAAATATATTATGCGTGAGCTAATAAGAATCTCTGGTAAAGTGATTCAGCAAGCCTATGACGAAACTACAGATGTATTTAACCTGCTTGATGAAGCAGAAAGTGAATTATTTGCAGTTGCAGAAGGAAATATTAGAAAGGATTATCAGAATATGACCAGTCTTATTCTAAAAGCTAAAAAAGAAATTGAAGGTGCCATGAACAGAGAGGATGGCATCAATGGAATTGCAACGGGCTTTTCAGAATTAGACAGGATTACATCAGGATGGCAAAGATCTGACATGGTAGTGATTGCTGCTAGACCAGGTATGGGTAAAACAGCATTTGTATTATCCATGGCAAGAAATGTTGCAGTTGATTACCAGCATCCTGTAGCTATATTTTCACTTGAGATGAGCTCTGTGCAATTAGTTAATCGTCTTATTTCGGGTGAAGCTGAAATTCCTGCAGAAGACATAAGAAGAGGAAAATTCACCAAAAAAGAATTTGAGCAATTTTTTCAACGAACCAAAAAATTACAAGAAGCCCCGTTATTTATTGATGACACCCCTGCACTATCCATCTTTGAATTACGTGCAAAGTGCAGAAGGTTAAAGCAGCAGCATAATATTCAATTAATCATCATTGATTACTTACAATTAATGTCATCTGGAGGAAAAGGTGGAAATAGAGAGCAAGAGATTAGTAATATTTCAAGATCAATTAAAGAAATAGCAAAAGAATTAGATGTACCTATAATTGCATTATCTCAGTTAAGCAGATCTGTAGAAAATAGAGGAGGCGACAAAAGACCAATGCTTTCAGATCTCCGTGATTCTGGAGCGATTGAACAGGATGCAGATATTGTTACTTTTATTTATCGTCCAGAATATTATGGGCTTACCGAATGGCCAGATGGAACTCCTTGCAACAGTCAGGGAGAAATGATTGTAGCTAAACATCGGAATGGATCCCTTAAAGATATTCGATTAAGATTCATTGGTAAATATGCTAAATTCAGTAATCTTGACAGCTTTGATCAGGATGATTTTGTCACAGGTGGATCTCTTCAGCCTAATGAAGATTTTAGTGAATCAGCAGGCGGAACCTATACAGTTCAATCTAAAATGAATGACGATCTAATAGATGATTCTATTGATGATGATGATGGTCCTTTCTAAGAAATACCATTTATTGTATCTTTAGCATAGTTATTGCACCTTTTTCAATATGAAAAATATTTTTCTTTGTTTAATTTTCAGCCTTATCTCATTATGCACATGGGGAAATAAAATAATAATCCCCATGGATGAAAATTCCCAAAAAAATCATTTAAAAGCATATGGGATTGCTTATTGGGTACTACAAAATGACATTGAAGTAGAGTGGCTTTTAAACTATCGAGGAGGAAGCTTTATGATATCTCATTACCAAACTATTGAGGAAGAGTGTATTATAAGGGGTGTATCCTATGAAATTATAGCCGATGTTCAAGCTTCTCAAATTAAAATGGAAATTGCTGACCCTGAAGTCAATCAAGAAGTAGTTAAATTACAAAAAGCACCAAAAATAGCAGTATATACCCCTGATGGAAAACAACCTTGGGATGATGCTGTTACATTGGTATTAACATATGCTGAAATTCCCTATGATAAAGTCTATGACAGAGAAGTCATCAATGATGAATTAATGAAATACGACTGGCTTCACCTTCATCATGAAGATTTTACTGGTCAATATGGCAAATTTTACAGGAATTACAGAAACGCTCAATGGTATATTCAGCAACAAAGAGAAACAGAGCAAATGGCTATTGAACTTGGATTTGATAAAGCCTCACAATTAAAACTTGGAGTAGCCACGAAGATCAAAAACTTTACAGTTGGTGGAGGTTTCTTGTTTACCATGTGTTCTGGAACAGACTCATATGACATTGCTCTATCCGCAGAAGGTATTGATATCTGTGACCATATGTATGACGGAGATCCATCTGATCCAGGCGCCCAAAATAAATTAGATTACAATAAAACATTTGCATTCAAGAATTTTAAGCTAATTAACAACCCTTTAGAATATGAATTCTCATCAATAGACGGAACAGAGCTTCATAGGATTCCTGAATCTCAAGATAAATTTTCACTTTTTGAATTCTCAGCTAAATGGGACATCGTACCTACTATGCTGTGTCAAAATCATACTAAAATCATCAAAGGGTTTATGGGTCAAACTACTGACTTTAAAAAAAACCATATAAAATCTAATGTACTTATAATGGGTGAGAACAAAGCCTTAGGAACTGCAAGGTACATACATGGTGAATTTGGAAAAGGACAATGGACTTTTTATGGTGGTCATGACCCTGAAGACTATAAGCATTTTGTCAATGACCCTCCTACCGACCTTAATTTATATCCAAATTCTCCAGGATATAGACTAATACTTAATAATATACTTTTCCCCGCAGCTAAAAAGAAAAAACAAAAGACCTGATTTATCTTATAACAGTTATATGTCCCTGTTTTCTAAAAAAATCTCCTCTTCCATTTTTAAACTCAACAAAATAGACATAAACACCTAACGGCACTAGCGTATTTTTATCTGAATAAGTTCCATCCCATGACTCAAACTTATCGGTAGTTTCATAAACCAAATGATTTAATCTGTTGTACACATAAACATGATAGTCAGTAAAGTCCATTAAATTCACTACTGGTTTCCAGGTATTATTAATTCCATCTATATAGATTGCATTAGGAACAAAAATAATAGGATCCTGATCTGTACATACTTCATTGGATTCACTGGATTCCATAATTCCATAGCTATTTAATTGTTCATGAGCTATTATTTTATAACAAAAATGTCCATCTGCATCTGTACCAATAAATGGATCCACATCATCATTGTATTCTAAAATCCCTGCAGAAACATTTGCTATAGGAGAAAGTTCATAAACGCCATTTACTTTCCTATAAATATCATATCTATCTACAGCTCCATCCCATTGCATATAATTGGTCCAATCTAGCTGATTTATCAATGTACCTGTTTCACTTTCTGCTTTTAATAAAATTGACTTCCCAATATTAGAAGTACTTATTGTTCGTTGACAACTATCTACTACACTAACCTTATAAAAGTAATGCTTCATATCAGGTTCTACATCCTGATCAAAAAACAGTATTGGATTAGTGATATTAGAAGTAAATTCAATAAAATCAAAATTAGCACCTTCATCATCAGATCTGAATAATTTATAACCAGAAACATCTACATTCTCATCTGCATGATACCTTACTTCTATATCTTCATCATTTACAACAGTTACCGACTGTAAATAAGAAAAAGAAGGCAGTGGTGGCTGATGAATAAACCTGTTGGCAATATTCGAAATAGATTTTTCACTTCCATTTTCAATAGCTTCTACTATATAGCTATAAGTAGACTGAGGATTTACATTTAAATGCTGATAAACACTATCATTAGCATTTAATTGAGCTAACATATTCCAATTTCCACCATTTTCTGAATAATACAAATTATAGAAATCAACACCATTGATCCAATTAGAATAAGTATTCCAATTAAGATCAACAGAAAGATCGCAAATATTCAATGCTGTCTCCAATAAAATAGTTCTATGAGGAATTCCAACAGGACTTGTATTAGGATTAACACTAATACAACTATCAAAAGCTGCAATACCATACATGTCTATTTGAGCATTAACATTTGAAGTATTTGTATTTAAATAGCTTGTATTATTATAGCCATAAACAGTATCAATTATCTGCCAAAATCCATTAATATTCTGTGATATAATATAAGCATAAGTATCTTGAGAATTTGTTGGGTTCCATTCGACATAAGCATTATTACTGATCGTATCAACACTAACATAAGTAATAACAGGAATATCTGGTGGTAGTACATCCTGAAATTGATCACCATTAATATTAGAATGGTTAACACATCCAGATTGGTCGGTTAAAGTTATTTGATAATTGATAAATGCATCACAAATATCAATAGTATCTAAATAAGATGAAATTGATGTTTCTACTGAATCGATTAATTGCCAACTCCCTGTTGGATATTCCATGTAGATATAATAATAATTGTTAGCTGTAGAAAGGATTGGATTAGACATATGGTTCCATTGTAAAACAGCAGTACCATTAGATGGGTTAACAACATCTAAAAATATTGTATTCAAAGTGTCTAAAGAAAATTTCTCTGTTGCTCCACTGCAGTCAGAAATTGAAGAAACAACATAACTAACAGGGCCTAATTGTGCATTAGCTCCAGTATGAGTAAATACAGTATTTAATCTATTCGATTCTGTACCAATAAGATTAAATGAACCGCCTGATGAAGCATATATCCTATACTCTAAAAAAGACCCCAAAGGATCATCTACAGGAATCCAGGTCACATCTACATTGCCAAATGGGTCAACTGAAAGACATCTCAATTCAGGTTCATCTGTAGGTGGTAAATTTAAGACTTTTACTTCCACTGTAGTTGCACCATACATTGGAATCTCACAAACATCATCTGTTGCAGTAAAGTTAAAATAATAAGTATGTTGTGGTTCATCACAATTAAAAGCAACATGATCACATGAAGTTTGCCATGAAAAATCAGCTATAAGATTCCCAGTCCCATTTTGAGGTAGTCCACCGCTAATAACTGCACAAGGCGGCCTATCACAGCCAGTAACTGTACTACTAAAACCAGCACCAAACATATCACCCGCTGCAGAAACAGTTATATTTTGAGCCGAACCATCCTGAAGAAGTCCACCATCTGTTGCATCAACAGAAAACGTTACAAGATCTCCTGCATTTACAGTAACTGTATTCCCAGTAATACCATTAACAGAAATACTTGGACTCGTATTTGCAAAGGAACAGTTCATTATATTAACTACCATTTCCTGATTAACAACTGAAATTTTCTGCCCACACCTATAAGATTCTACCTTAACAGTCAATAAAAAATAACCTAGCGTATGTATTTCAAAAGAAACCAATCCAGTTAAGGGATCAACAGCTGGACCAAAATTATTAGGATTTAGAGCTATACCTGGCAAAGGGTTATTGGAATTATATCCTGCACCCCATGGAATCAATGAAGGTTCAACAGGTGGATTATAGTTAGAAACTAGGTCATCATTTAAAGGGTCCGTTAATGAATAAACCAATGAATCACTGTCTACATCAATAGCTCCTAAAGAAAAATCCAATTCACTTCCTTGACAAACAGTATTAAGTGGATCTGTTAAAAAATCAGGAGAAGAATCAAAACATGGAGAAGCATCCAGCCCATTGTATGCATACATTGAAGCATGTAAAGTTATTCCAGTTGAAGTAGGGTTCGTAATATTATCTATAGCATTTCCTCTTGAAAAATTACTATAAGTAAAATGAAAACCCTGGACTGGAGGTACCCCTGTAATTGAAATTGGGGCACTCTGATATAAAAATTCTTTTAATGTTCCAGGCAAGGGGGTATTACAGGATAAAGCTAGAGGGCCACCTGATACAACATTACAATTGGGAGAGAGGTCTGTTTCACTTACATAAGATACATTAATGGATGAAATAGTAGGGTGATTCCAAACCTTTATCTGATTTACTCCAGGTTGTCCAACATTAGCATTACAATCAATAGTTAATTTTACTTGAAAAACATATTCTCCAGTACCCAGACATGCCCATGTTAGGTTTCCTCCAACAATATGATTTGCATTTATAGTAATAGAAGTCAAAATAATTAAGCACAACATTACATAATGAAGTATGTTGGATTTTAACCTAACTAATTGATATTTAAAATCTTTATGCATTTTTAGAAAAAACGAATATCCTTTCTATTTGTTGCCTCCATTTCCAACGACAACTTCAGATAAAGAATTTACATCTAAATATTTAATAGCACAATCCAATAATTGAGCTACAGTAACATTCTGGATCATTTCGTAAAACTTATTTAAATAATCTAGCTCTAATCCTTTTAATTTAAACAACTTTAGCTGCTCAGCAACTAAAAATGGTCCATCAATTGATTTAAGCAAACTACCTAACATGTAATTCTTAACTGTATTTAACTCTTCATCTGAAAGAAGGGTTTCTCTTAAAGTTGTTATTTCTTTATAAATTTCATTTAAAGCTTCTCTTTCAGCATCTCCTTTAATTTCAGAAGAAATAACAAAAAAAGTAGCCAGATCATAAGAAATAACAGAAGAATTTATTCCATATGTATATCCCTTTTCTTCCCTTAAATTTGACATTAACCTAGAACCAAAATACCCTCCTAAAACTGTATTTAAAACTTTAAAAACAACATATTCATATGAACCATATTCAATATCTATTACTTTTCCAATTCTTAATGCAGATTGAACTGCATTCTTTTTAGTAATATATACCTTTTTCGGGTTAGAGCTATCAAGTTTAACATGCTCATTTAAATGAGTAACTCCATTCCAATTTCCAAATAAACTATTTATTAGCTCATATATATTATTATCAAAATTTCCTGACACAATAATATTTAGCAAGTCTGAATTGAAAGATTTAGCATGGAATTTTTCTAACATTTTATAATTTACACCTGAGAAATCCTTAAACTCAATAAAGTTACCATATGGATGACCTTTAAAAATTAATTTATTAAATTCCTGTAAACACAAAAATTGAACTTTTTCAAGATCTGTTTTTAATTTTTCCTTATTATTTTTTAGTAAAAGCTCAACATCCACTTCTTCATATACAACATGAACTAGTGCCTCCTTAAAAATCATAAGCACTTCTTCTAAATATTTAGTTAAGCTGAAAACTGAAAAGGTAATAAAATCCATACTTACACTTGAATCTAGGAACGCCCCATAATAATCAACTTTTTCGGCTATTTCTCCAGAAGAAAACTTTTTAGACGCTGTACTTATCAAGTCTGTAGCCAGTGTAGGAATAACAAAATTATCAGACTGAGACATTCCTATTTTAAATATAAATTCTACATGAACTACCTCCTGTGTCCCCATTTTTAATAACGTAACCTCAATGCCATTATCTAATTTTTGACACTTAGGGTATTGAATACTAAGATCACTTACCTGGCTTGTATATGGTGCTTTTTTTCTATCAAGCATGCTGAGTGGATTTATAGTATAAGACATTACAATTCTCCTCCTTTAATATTGATCTAGCAACTTCATTGACCCTGACCTGATCAATAATTTTATACTTATT
>CAYSEW010000044.1:0-15111 GCA_964430245.1 uncultured Flavobacteriales bacterium | reverse complement strand
CATTGGTTGGATCGTTATCTGCATCGTCTACTCCATCCTGTAATGAAGAAAGATCTACCGTCTGTGTTCCACCTGCGTCTGTGATCTCTAAATCCGTTCCACTCAATACAGCTCCTGTATTGTATTCATTGGTTGGATCGTTATCTGCATCGTCTACTCCATCCTGTAATGAAGAAAGATCCACTGTCTGTGTTCCTCCTGCATCTGTGATCTCTAAATCTGTTCCATTTAATACCGCTCCTGTATTGTACTCATTGGTTGGATCATTATCTGCATCGTCTACTCCATCCTGTAATGAAGAAAGATCCACTGTCTGTGTTCCTCCTGCATCTGTGATCTCTAAATCTGTTCCATTTAATACCGCTCCTGTATTGTACTCATTGGTTGGATCATTATCTGCATCGTCTACTCCATCCTGTAATGAAGAAAGATCTACCGTCTGTGTTCCACCTGCGTCTGTGATCTCTAAATCCGTTCCACTCAATACAGCTCCTGTATTGTATTCATTGGTTGGATCGTTATCAGCATCGTCTACTCCATCCTGTAATGAAGAAAGATCTACCGTCTGTGTTCCGCCTGCATCTATGATCTCTAAATCTGTTCCATTTAATACAGCACCTGTATTGTATTCATTGGTTGGGTCTATATCTGCATCTTCTCCATATTTAGCATATAATGCAAATGGAACACTCATCATTTGAGTAGTGCTTACAACTTGATATCCAGATCCATCAGGATCAGCTTCAACAAATGCAAAATAAGGCCCATTATTCCATATAATTAACGAAAGGTCATCTGAAGTAGTACCTTGACCAATAAATAAATTAATCAGACCATAATCATTTGTAACTGTAGTATGCGTTTCAGTATAAATAGATGGACCTGATGAAGAACCTTGTAAAATACTAAATCGTATATCAACATTTTGTAAAGGAACTACATCACCATTTGAATCTCTAAGGATACTTTGGTATGTAAATCCTTCGGGTGATTGAGAAAAGCCTAAATTTATAATAAGGCTTAAAAAGGATAATAATACTAATCTTTTCATAAAATATATTTATTTAATAATTTCTACTTCAACTCTTCTATTTTTTCGTCTTCCTTCTTCAGTTTTATTTGTTGCTATAGGATTTTCTTCTCCATGACCAATTGCTTGTAAACGACTTTCTGAAATACCCTTTTTAATTAAATATTCAACAACTGACTGTACTCTTTTTTGAGATAAATTAACATTGTATTTCATACTTAATTCATCGTGAGTTTCTTTAGAATATGGAATTCCTTTTCTTTTTAAAATTTTCTTAGCTAATTGAATATCTCTTTTTGCATCAGTATGTCCATTTATAATTAGTTTCCATTCTGAATTAGTTTTTAATAACTCTACCAAACGATCAAGTTCAAGATAAAACTTTGGATTTATAGAAGATTTATCGAATTCAAATTCTAGATTTTCAAAAATTATGTTGATTTCTGCCTCCTCTTTTGATGTAGGGATTTCAATCATATCATTAGTGTCAATAGCAAAATCTATATCTCCCTTTTCATCTGGATCTATAATTAAATTTATATCACCTTCTTCTAAAGTGTCAAGATTAAAATTTGATGAGTCAATAACTTCTTCAATTTCTTCAGGGCAACCATCTAATTCAATAATACCAGGTATTTCAGGACATTTATCAATATTATCTAAAATACCATCTTCATCTAAGTCTCCATAAGGGCAACCTTTATTTTCAATAGGACCAGGTATATTAGGGCAATCATCTTTATTATCTTTAATGCCATCAAAATCTAGGTCATTATTTAATTCACCTCCTTTACCCTTAAATTTATAACCAAGAATAACTTCATGAGTAGCTCCAGTATAGTTCTGTAATCCAGAAGTTGATAGATCGTAACTATAAGAAATCACTGAATTATTGTACTCAATACCTGCAATAAAAGACCATGCAGCGCCTATTCGATGTGAAAATCCAAGAATATAAATTTCTTTAAACTTTCCTAACATAAGTAAATCACCATGATATATACCTGATTCCAATCCCCTAACAAGGATTTTAGGTTCTAAAACTATAGAACTATCGATTGGTAAGGAATAACTACATAGTAATTGATATTGTCTTTTTAGATTATTGTTATTACTCTGTATAGAATTATTACTAACCCTGGATTGCAACAAATTAAAAGAAGAAATCCCTATATTAAATTTATTTAAATGAAAATTAAATCCTATAGATGCGTCAGCTAATAACTTACTTTCTTGACCTATAAGAAAAACATTATCAGTTGGATTTACCAATTCTAAATTATTGAAATTTCCAGAAAATTGGTCAATTAACATCCCTCCACCTATACTAAAATATTTTTTTTCTTTTATAATAAAATGTCTAGCATAATTTAAATGCATCCCATTTTGCTTATATGCACCACCATGATTGTCCTGAAAAAATTGTATCCCTAAACCATTAAAAGCATCCAATGCCATATTTCCACCAAAATGAATAGTTTCTGGACTTCCATTAAACCCAGTCCATTGATTTCGATAAGACAAATAAATTGGATTATAATCTTTAGATCCTGAAAGTGATGGATTTAATATGAAATCAAAATAATAAAACTGACTATTTAAAGCAACTTGTTGAGAGATTCCATTATATGTAAAAAATAATATGAAAACAAAAGCTATACTCTTAATCCAACTACCCATTTTCAATATTTTACAGTTAATGTTCCGGTATATACCTTTTTAAGAGATATAAATTCTATCACATAATAATAATCAGATGTAGGAACTAAAGCTCCTTTATAAGTTGCATCCCATGGAGAAAAATTATTTTTAGCAGAATACAGCACATGTCCCCAACGATTTAAAACCTTAACCTCATAATCATTTAATAAATCTATACCTTGAATATCCCAAGTATCATTTACACCATCTGCATTAGGTGAAATACCTGTCGGAATAAAAATGGCCATTTCGTCTGTAATAAAAACATCAATAGTGTCTTTACATCCATTTTCATCAATTACTATTACTTGATAAGTGCCTGGAGAAAGGTTAAATTGATCTTCAAGATCATCAAAATCTCCTGTGCCATCCATAGACCAATCATAATAATATGGAGGATTGCCTTGAAAAACATCAAGATCTACATCTCCACCAGTCCCATCTATATATTCAAAAACATTAGCAGTAATGAATGGAATATCATGTAAAAAAAGCTGGAAAGAATCGATTGCAGAACAACCTAGGCTATCGGTTACTTGAATTGTATAATTTCCATTTGTGTTAGCCATTAAGGTTTGAGTAGTATCTCCACTAGACCACATATAGGATTCGAATGAGCCAATATCAATTAAAACAGAATCAAGACCACAATATGTCAATGAATCACTAAAATCGAAAACTAAATTACATGTAGGTGTCGGTTGATGAAATCCTTGAGTAAATTGATAATTATTTTGATTACCAGTTTCTATAATTACTTCACCAATTGTCCAGGAAAGTGTATTATTATTTGTAAATGAGCCAAAACTACCTGAAGTTGATAATATATATTGATCAGCAGTATATTGACCATGTAGAGTAAACCCTAAAAAGAAAATGAAAAAAAATAGGTTGAAAATTGGTGTTATTCGGGATAGCATTCTATTGATAAATCAGTCTAAGTAATGTGAAAAAATATTATTTAAATATATTAATCTATATTTTGGTACAAAATAAGACTATATAAACACAGTATGGTTGCTTTTCCATACAATTATTTACAATAATACATATACATAGAATAATAAGCTTCACGCTTAAACGTGATTTTAATTGTAATCGGTAATAAAAATAGAATTATTATTTTTTAATACTATTTAACTGTTCTTGCCTAACTTTTTCCTCATAGTTTTTAATAATACTCTTTTGTGACTCATCAACCTTAAGTGATCTCATTAATGAAGATGGAATATTATTAATATTTCCTTTATTAATATCAGGCATAATCACCTTAGTAAAAGCCATCCAACTCACATCCATTCCTATTCCATTTTCACTCACTATTGTAAAACCAGATTTAGAAACATCAGTAACATAAACATTAGTATTAGGTGACATTGGAGTTAGCATTATAACAGGATTATTTTCAACTTGATCTGCCATGTTTTTAAACTCATTTGAAAATTTAACTTTTTTAGAATAAGTATTCATGTTTACTACACCAAAATCTTTAGCATCTATTAATTCTTTAACAATATTTTCGTTATTATTTATTCTAAGTCTATTGTGCTTTACTCCAGCTAATGACAATGTACTTATAGCATAAACATCTATACCTGAAAAAGCATTATCTTGAATATAATCAGGAGATTCATCAAGGATTACACCTAAATGCATATTAGGGCGAAATTTTGATTCATTACCACTTTCAAGCTCTTCCGTTTCGTTCTTATATCTATAGAATGTAGGGTGAATTTTATCAATATCAGCCATAACCAACTCATAAATATTATTATCTATTGGTATTATATTTTTCTTCAATTCTCTTCTAGAAGGATCTATAAGGTTTTGAGAATACACATAGTACCAATAGGTGTCATTATCTCCTATATAACCCCAACCAGCCCCAGTGGTAGATGTATTAACCATTGGGAATATCCGATTTCCATCACTTGTTGAAGCAGCTTCTATATATCCTGAATAGATCATTCCAGTTGCATATGTAGACGTACCTACTTTAGCCACACCATTCACATGTAAAAGTTCACTAGGTGAAGTAGTTCCAATTCCGACTAATCCATCATTCTTAATGATCATTCTTTCTGTAGAATTCGTGCCAATTCTTATGTCATGATCATTATACATCCATATAAAACCATTTGATGCACTTGAATGAGTAGTTCCATTGACTCCAACAGAAAGTTGAGAAGAAACATCATTATTTAAATATGTCAAAGCACTAGAACCAGAAGTGCTATTATTCTTAAATACTCCCATATCCGAAACACTTCCTGTTGAGCCTGCTGATTCTAGATATAATTTACCAATAGGTGATGATGAGCCAATTCCTACATTGCCACCATCATCTACAGTAAATACTTCTGTAGTGCCATCAAATGCACTAATTATTGAAGTTCCTGAAGCTGACAAAGTAAAAGACCCAGCAGTTCCAGTATTGCTAAAACCAGTTATTGCAACTCCACTACTTGTAGTTCCAATAACTGCATCCCCACTTCCACTTACAATATCTGCACCTGTTCCAGTAAGAGATTCTATGTATGCGCCTCTATTTGCACTTAAATTAGATACATATAATGCATTTGAACCTGTACCATTTACAACAAGGCTTCCACTTGTAGGATTAGCAGTTCCTATTCCAATATTATCTGATGTATTATAGACAACACCTGACCCAACAACCCAATCTCCATCATCAGTAAGTGATGATAAATCTGTAGTTAAAGTACCACCACCATCAGTAATTTCAAGATCAGTACCATTTAATACTGTACTTGTATTAAATTCATTAGCAGGATCATTATCTGCATCATCTACTCCATCTTGTAAACCCACCAAATCAACAGATGCTGATGCTCCACTCTCAATATCTATCTGTAAAGTTGTTCCAGTTAAAGTTGCGCCAGTTAAATCCTGATCATCTGTATTTATCAATGAGGCATCTGCCCAAAACACATTACCACCAGCACTTGAAGCCAAAATTTGTCCAGACATACCAGAATTACCTAAATAATCTATTAACTGACCAGATAAATGTGCATCTCCTGCAATATCTAAATCATATAGAGGAGCTGTTATCCCAATTCCTACATTACCACCATCATCTACAGTAAATACTTCTGTAGTGCCATCAAATGCACTAATTATTGAAGTTCCTGAAGCTGACAAAGTAAAAGACCCAGCAGTTCCAGTATTGCTAAAACCAGTTATTGCAACTCCACTACTTGTAGTTCCAATAACTGCATCCCCACTTCCACTTACAATATCTGCACCTGTTCCAGTAAGAGATTCTATGTATGCGCCTCTATTTGCACTTAAATTAGATACATATAATGCATTTGAACCTGTACCATTTACAACAAGGCTTCCACTTGTAGGATTAGCAGTTCCTATTCCAATATTATCTGATGTATTATAGACAACACCTGACCCAACAACCCAATCTCCATCATCAGTAAGTGATGATAAATCTGTAGTTAAAGTACCACCACCATCAGTAATTTCAAGATCAGTACCATTTAATACTGTACTTGTATTAAATTCATTAGCAGGATCATTATCTGCATCATCTACTCCATCTTGTAAACCCACCAAATCAACAGATGCTGATGCTCCACTCTCAATATCTATCTGTAAAGTTGTTCCAGTTAAAGTTGCGCCAGTTAAATCCTGATCATCTGTACCTGTTCCATCTTGTAAGGGTGAAAGATCTGCAGATAAAGTTCCTCCTGCATCAGTAACCTCTAATGAAGTTCCATTTAAAGTTACACCAGTATTTAATTCATTAACAGGATCATTATCTGCATCATCTACTCCATCTTGCAAGCCCACCAAATCAACAGTTGCTGATGTTCCACTCTCAATATCTATCTGTAAAGTTGTCCCTGTTAATGTTGCACCAGTCAAACCCTGATCATCAGTACCTGTGCCATCTTGTAAGGAGGAAAGGTCAACTGCTTCACTAGTTCCATTTTCAATTCCAATAGTTAATGTAGTTCCATTTAACCCAGATCCAGCTATATTTTGATCATCTGTTCCAGTACCATCTTGTAAACTTGATAAGTCAACTGTAGATCCAGAACTAATCGAAAGATCTGTTCCTGTTAAAGAAATATCTTGTATTTCATTAGATGCATCTGTATCTGCATCTTCCCCATATTTAGCATATAATGCATAAGGTACACTCATCATTTGAGTAGTACTAACATCAGAATAATTAGTTCCTCCATTTGCATCTGCTTCTACATGTATGTAATATGGACCATTACCCCAATCAACAGTTGAAAGATCATCTGTTGTAGTACCAGCACCAATTGTTAAAGTAATCAAACCATACCCATTAGTAGTAGTTGAATGTGACTCCGTATATACAGATGAACCAGTAATTGAACCTTGCAATATATTAAACTGCACACCTACAGCCTGATTAGCAATGGCTTGTCCTGAATTATCTCTTATCACACATTGATAATTAAATCCTTCTGGTGCCTGAGCAAAGATGTTATTTGAATAAATAATCGAAAGGGTAAAAACAATTAATAGTAGCTTTTTTATCATAATTAATGGGATTTTTGAATTTTATATGTTTTTAATTTCTCATTTTCATTATTAATAAATACTAGAAAATAAACACCAGTAGAATAGGAATTAAAAGGAAGAGTAATCTCAGTATTTACTATTGGCTCATTGTGTAAAAGTTTTCCTTTAACATCTAATAATTGATAGCGATCTCCTTTTCTAATAGTTTCAAGTTTTATAAAGAGATAATCTGTTGCAGGGTTTGGAAAAATATTTACCATGAAACTAGGTTGATGATCAATTACATCTGTTACATTAATATAGGGCTGATGAAACCCTTGAGTAAAATGTTTTTCAGGCATTTCTGCAGTAACAGTGACCAATTCCCCAATAGTCCAAGAAACTTGATTGCCATTTGACATAATAGCATCTTCACCAGCTGTTGAAATAATAAACTCCTCACCCGTAGTTTGAGAATAATAATTTATTGTGAACAAAGTATACAGTATTAGAATTATAGAGCTGAAAATATATTTCATGTGGAATAATTAAGGGAGAACAAATTATTAATATTATTTCAAAATACCTAATCAAAAAACATTTTTATAAAATAATATTTTAATAAATAGATGAATACTTAATATATATTTTATTAATATTTTTAGTCATTTATCGATAAAAAAATTAATTTCATCATCACTATTATTATCTTTGACGAACAAAATTAAATTATGGATCCTATCAATAAAGACATTAATAAAGCCAATACTTTAAAAGGTGAGTTCTATAAAACTGAAAGCTCTTTAAATAATTGTAAAGATTTAATATTCAGTAAAACCTGGCAATTAATTTGCGAAGAAGCTAAAGTCCCTTTGTCTAATAATGCATGGCCATTTTTATTCATGGATGGCTTTATCGAAGAACCACTAGTTTTAGTAAAAAACAAAGAAAATGAGATCAATTGTTTGTCTAATGTTTGCACCCATAGAGGTAATATATTGATTGAAAATCCATGCTCAATAAATAAAGACATTACTTGTAAATACCATGGCAGAAGATTTAACACTTGCGGGGAATTTGTTTCAATGCCTGAAACACAAGGAATGGAGAATTTTCCTACAGAAGATGACAACCTAACCAATGTACCACTAAAAAAATGGAAACAATTCCTATTTACTTCTTTAGACCCTAAAATAGAACTCGATGAGCTTATAAAAGAAATGAATGATCGAGTCGGCTGGATGCCTATAGAAGATTTTATATTTGATCCAAATGCATCAAGAGATTATTTGGTAAAAGCCAATTGGGCATTGTATTGCGATAATTACCTAGAAGGGTTTCATATTCCATTTATTCACAAAGAATTAGCAAAAACATTGGATTATTCCAAATACCAAACTGAAATATACCAGTATTCAAACCTGCAATTAGGTATTGCTTCTGGTGGCGAGCACTGTTTTAATCTACCTGAAAGCTCACCAGATTATGGAAAAGAAATAGCTGCCTATTATTACTGGATATTCCCAAATATGATGTTCAACTTTTATCCTTGGGGATTGTCTTTAAATATTGTGAAACCTTTAAATCCTTCTCTTACAAAAGTTGAATTCAGAACCTATATTTGGGATGAATCCAAGCTAGAGCATGGAGCAGGTTCTATTCTAGACAAAGTAGAAAGAGAAGATGAAGACATTGTCGAAAAAGTACAAAAAGGTGTAAGCTCTAGATTTTACAAACATGGAAGATATTCACCTAAAATGGAAAAAGGAATTCATCATTTCCATTCTTTAATTACCAAATTCATTAACAATAACTAATCTTCCTTTTTCAATTTAGCAATCTTAATACTTGCATAAGCAAAAAAGATGGTCATTAATGGACTAATGAGATTAAAAAAGCAATAAGGTAAATAAGTAATTGTTGCCACTCCCAACACTCCTGACTGAGTAGCCCCACAAGTATTCCAAGGTATTAATACAGATGTTACTGTTGCTGAATCTTCTAATGTTCTACTTAAATTCTTAGGATCCAAATTATATTTCTTATAGGTACTTGCAAACATTCTTCCAGGCACCACTATTGCCAAATATTGATCTGACGCAGTAACATTGAAAAATAAACAGGTCCCTGATGTAGTAAGCACTAATGATTTTCTAGATTTAACAAAATTTATAATGCTTTCAGTTATACGCTTTAATAAACCAGTTGCTTCCATTACTCCCCCAAAGCTCATAGCACAAATTATTAACCAAATAGTATTTAACATTCCAACCATTCCTTTAGTTTCAATCAACTCATTAACTTCTTTATTCCCAGTGTTTAGAGCAACTTTAACAGTCATTGCATTCATAATAGCAACATAAGAGGATTTAATATAACTTTCAGTTCTTCCAATATGGATTTTATAATTTAAACTATCCATTCCATTTGATAAAGTCCCTGATCTTTTCCAATAATATTCATTAGAAGTATAATCATCAATTGTGAATTCTGACATTTCAACAAAACCTGTAAGTGTATTTTCTATTTTAATTATATAATTACCTGGACGAATCCCTTCAATATCTTTTTCAATTGTATCTATTAAATAAATATTATATTGAATTTCATTTTTATCTGATGACAAATCATCTTGACCAATGTCTTCAGGCATTATAGTTATGATACAGTTTTCAGGTATTTCATCGATTAAAATTTTAGCACTTGTAGCTGAACCTTCCTCTTTAATAACATCAGTTTGAAAAATCATTGCAAAAGCACCCCCCGCTAGAGTTCCAATCAATAATGCTGGAATTGGCGGTACCTTTTTTACAATCATAACAATTACACCTACAGGAACTAAAAACAACCATGGGGTTATGTAATATTTACTTGCTATTGCTTCTTGCATTAAGCTAACCTTGTTGCTATCTGCATCTATATTGTAATCTGAAAAAAAACCAATCAATAAAAAAGCGATGAGTGCAATTATTATAGATGGAATGGTCGTCCACATCATGTATTTAATATGACTGATCAGGTCTGTTCCAGCCATAGCAGGTGCCAAATTAGTAGTATCAGATAATGGAGACATTTTATCACCAAAATATGCGCCTGAAATAATAGCACCTCCAATCAATCCTTCATGAATTCCTAATGCAGAACCTATTCCGAGCATCGCTATTCCAATGGTTGCCACAGTAGACCAGCTACTACCGGTTCCTAAAGAAACAATGGCACAGATCAAGCAAGCAGCAAATAAAAAGATCTGAGGACTTAATATATCCAAGCCATAATAGATCATTGCAGGAACTATACCACTCAGCATCCAGGTCCCCGCTAAGGAACCTATAAGTAATAAGATGATCAAAGCTCCCATGGCGGAAGAAATACTTTTAATGGCACCATCCAACATTTCTTTCCATGGCACTTTAATTAAATAACCAATAAATGCTGCAATTGCTGCAGATAACAATAGAGTGAGCTGATTAGAACCAGACAAGGTATTGTCCCCATAAATCCAAACATTTATACTTAATAGCCCTATTAAACATACTATTGGAATTAATGCTATTGATAAAGTAGGTTTTCTTGATTTTAATTGTTCCATAAAAATTTAAAAAGTGAAAGATATCATTAAAATAAAAATTAACACTAAAAAAATAATTTCTATTAAATACCTTCTTCTATAGTAACACCTAAACCAACTGACCCTACAACATCAATTTTTCCATTTTTATAATTAATACCATTAAAAGGATCGTTTAAGGTTAACAAGGGTGCATCCAAGTCTCGCCAGTCTACCAAAGAAGAAAGCTGCCAAGCAGCAGCAACTGCACAGGAGGATTCAGCCATACATCCAATAAGCACTTTTAGGTCTAATTTCCTTGCACGACTTATCATTCTATTGGCCTCATAAATGCCTGTGCTTTTCATCAATTTAATATTAACGCCATGAAAGCGACCTATCACTTTGTCAACATCTTCTAACCTTTTTACTGATTCATCTGCGATTAAAGGTAAAGGAGATCTTTTAAACAACCATTCCATCTCTTTCCATTTTTCTTTTTTAAGCGGCTGTTCTACAAAAATTGCCCCTTTTTCATGTAACCAATTGACCAACTCCAATGCTTCTTCTTTATCATTCCAGCCCTGGTTAACATCAACACAGAATGGTTTATGACAAATTGATAGATAATCTTGAATAAGAGCCTTGTCATTATTACCACCTAGTTTTAATTTGATTAACTCCACTCCTTCTGCATCTATTATTTTTTTTTCTAATTCATCTAAAGAGCTTATTCCAATTGTTAATGAAGTGGATATGTCTATAGGTCTATTTAAACCATATAACTCATAAATACTCTTTTTTTCTATCTTTCCTTTTAGATCATGCAGAGCAATGTCAATGGCAGCTTTTGCTGCATTATTACCTTTATCAATTCCATCTACATATTGAAGAATTTCATTGATGGGCAAATCAACTCTTAATCTTCTAACATCAATTTTTTTAAAAAATGAAATTACAGTTCTAATATTTTCATCAAAATAAGGGGGTAAACTTGCTTCCCCATATCCTACATGATGTTCATAGGACAGCTTAATAATTACTATGTCGGTATGATCTCTTACACCTGCTGACAATCTAAAGGGAGATTTTAAATTCAGTTGATAATGAAAATATTCGAGATGCATTGATTATTTTTGGAAGCCTTAATTAAAACATAAAAAAATATACCTTATAAAGGAATCATATCCTTGAAAATAATCATTATTTATTCAAAACTACATTGAGCAGTATTAAAACCATTATTATTCTATTGATTTCATTCATTTTAATAGGCTGCAGTGAAAAAACAATCATTACATACCCATTAACTTGTGATATGGAAAACATAGATGAAGGTCATTTTATCTGTGATAGTCATCATAAAATTAAACACGCTGCAAACCAAAGTAGTGATTATGCTAAAAGTGGCAAGTATAGTGCGAAAATTGACCAACTAAATCCTTTTGGGTTAGTTCATACAATTAAGCATTTAAAAAAAGGAAACCAAGTGATTATATCAGTATGGGAAAAAGCTGATCAAAGCAGGGGATATTTAAAGCTATGTAAAAATGACGGCACCATCCTTAAAGTTAAAAGTAGAGCTATTATTACAGAAAAAGAAGAATGGATTCTAATTACATTAAGCTATGTATTAGATTCTAACTATAATTCATTAAAATTCTACATTCACAATGATGATCAAAAACCAGCCTATTATGATGATCTTAAAATTGAAGTTTTTGATAAAGTAAGAAAAGTTGATCTTGGAGATGAAGATATCCAATTGATTATTTCCGATGATGACTTTGAATTATTAGCTAAAATCAGAGAAATTGCATTAAAAAATGGAATTATAGACAAAAGTCTTAAGAAATATATTGAAGGAACTTTAATCTATAAAAAAGAAAAAATTCCTATTGAAATGAGGTTTAAAGGAGACTGGCCAGATCACCTAGTAGATGACAAATGGTCGTTTAGAATAAAAGTTAAAGGAGATCATTCATTTAAGGGGCTAAAGAGTTTTTCTATTCAAAGCCCTCATACTAGAACCTTTTTAAAAGAATGGATTATGCATCAAATATTCAAAAAAGAAGATGTTTTAACTACCAGATATGACTTTATCTCTGTTATGCTAAATGGCAAATCTTTAGGAATCTATGCCTGTGAAGAGCATTTCGACAAACAGCTTCTAGAAAGTAATCAAAGAAGAGAAGCACCAATATTAAAGTTTAATGAAGAAGGGTTATGGGAAACTCGTTTAAACAATCCTAACAACAAATCATTATTTCCTTTTTATGAAGCTGCTGAAGTTATGCCATTCAAAAAAAATAGAACATTAAAGTCTCCTACATTAAGAAACAATTTAGTTACTGGCAATGAGCTTATGCTTAAATACAAAGAATTTTACTCTGACCTAAGCACAGTATTTGACTTGGATAAAATGGCTAAATTCTATGCACTTTGTGATCTAGGTAAAATAAGACATTCATATCATTGGCACAATCAAAGGTTTTACATTGACCCTATAACTAAAAAACTTGAACATATAGCTTTTGACTGTTACGCTGGTATTGAAGAGGGTATAAATGATGTGATTTATGGCTATAGCAATAAAGATAAATCTAATTATAACAGTGAATATATATCAAAACAAATCTTTAACAACAAAGAATTTAATGAACTATATAAAAATTACTTAATTACCTATTCAAGTAAGGATTATATTAATAAAATAAAAGATCAGTATGGGGAATTAAGTGACTCACTAACAAAAATTATTCAACAAGAATTCCCAAATTACAAATTCAACTTAGATTACATAGAAAAACAAGCTGTGGATATTAGAAAATTAATCTCTAAATACAATGTATACTATGATCATCATTGCTATGATGTTAATTATAATGACATTGATATTAATAATAAATATTTCAAGTCGATAGGGATTAAAGCGTATTTAAAAAATAAACTCGCAGAAAATTTAGAAGTCACATTGGATAACTACCATCTAGCTAAAGTTAAAGTAATTGGATATAGCCCTAGTAAGAGCATAGATTCTATAATTTTCTTTGATCATCCCCTGGAATTAAAATCATATAAAAAAGAACAAAAATCTCTATTAATAAAAATTCCTTTAAACTCAAAATATATATTCATACAGCCCTTAAACAATCAAAATACATATTCAGTTAAAATAAATCAATGGCCATACCACTCTAAAAATTTAAAAAATACAGCAGATTTTGACTATAAAAACAACTTAGATCATTTTACTGTTGACAGCATTAATAAAAAAATATATTTATATAAGGGAAATCACCTATTAAACAAATCAATTATTATCCCAAAAGGATGGGGTTTAAATATAGAAGCTGGAACTAAGATTAATTTAACCAATAATTCTTCAATTATTTCTTATTCTCCAGTGTTTTTGAAGGGAAGTAAAGAACAACCTATTTCAATTTCATCTTCTGACAATACTGGTATGGGACTTATTGTTTTGAATGCCGAACTCCCTTCAAAAATGGATCATGTTACATTTAATCATCTTCAATCTAACTCCAATAATAACTGGACTTTAACTGGAGCTGTCACTTTTTATGAAAGCGATGTAACTATCAATCATTGTTCATTTAATCATAATAATTCAGAAGACGCATTGAACGTTATTAGATCTAACTTTTCCCTTATTAATTGTTCATTCAACCATGCTTTATCGGATGCATTTGACGCAGACTTTTGTGATGGAAATATGAAAGATTGTATTTTTAAATCAGCAGGAAACGATGCAATTGACCTTTCAGGAAGTCATGTTACTATTGACAATGTAACTATAGAAAATGCAAAAGACAAAGCAATTTCAAATGGAGAAAGATCTTACTTAAAAATTATTAATGCTAATATTAATAATGCTAATATTGCTATTGCTTCTAAAGACGACTCAAAATTAGAAATAGAAAAAATAACAATATCTAATTGTAAAGTTGGTTATGCAGCATTTCAGAAAAAACCAGAATTCAGTCCTGCATATATCAAAATAAACAACTCAAGTGAAAAAAATATTGATGTATTATTTCTTTTAGATCTTGATTCCAAAATCAATTATATAAATGATCTGCATATAGGTATTACACATATTAATGTGGATTCTCTTTATGTGCCTTATAAAAAAGGAATCTAATTTATTCTTAAAATAGCATTATAAAATTTCATTATTAGATATAATTAAAATAATGAGCCATTCCTTACTAAAGATCTATTTGTTTATTCCTTTATTTATAACAGGGGGACATGTTATATACACACAAGAAAATCAACGGCATTTACAAGTCAAAGG
>CAYSEW010000043.1:0-16512 GCA_964430245.1 uncultured Flavobacteriales bacterium | reverse complement strand
CTAATTGTACAGATGAAAACTCTTTTACTGTTACCATCAATACTACGCCTGTAGCGCCAACAGCTGGGTCAGATGCCACTTATTGTGATGGCGATGTTATTTCAGACCTTTTTGCTGCTGGATCAGGAGGTACCCTAACTTGGTATGATGATGCTGGACTTAGTAGTGTTATAGGTACAGGTAATAGCATTACTCCTTCAAACACTATTGGTACAATTATATATTATGTTACTGAAACACTCAATGGATGTGAAGGCCCTGCTTCTACTGTTACCATTACCATTAACGCAATGCCTACTATTTCATCTGAAAGCGCTACAGATGTTACAGCTTGTGGGGTTACAGATGGAACTATTGACATTGTAGCAGCTGGAGGTTCTGGATCCTATACTTTCTCTATTGACGGTGGAGCTACCTTTACCAATACAACTGGTTCGTTCACAGGTCTGGATGTTAACTCCTATCAGGTTGTTGTAGACGATGGGAATTGTCAAGTTACTGGAAGTCTATTGGTAATCTCAGGACCAGGTATCCCTCCCGCTCCTACTGCTGGAACCAACGCCACTTACTGTGATGGTGATCCTATTGCAGATCTTACTGCTAATGCAGATGCCAGTGGTGACAATAACAACCTTACGTGGTATGATGATGCTGGACTTACTAACATTGTACAATCTGGAGGAGGAACCTTTACTCCATCTAGTACTCTAGGCACCAGCACCTATTACATTACTGAAACCGTTGCTGGGTGTCAAAGCCCTTCATCTCAAGTTACAATAATCATTAACCCTGCTCCTACGGCACCAAACCTTACAGGAGGAAACACCTATTGTGATGGTGACCCAATCTCCGATTTACAAGCAACTGCAGGAAGTGCTAATTCAGGTACTTTTTATTGGTTTGACGATATAGCGCTTACTAATAATGTAGCCAACGGGCCTGTCTTTACGCCCTCAACATCTGTTGGAACTCAAACATATTATGTAGTAGATTCTCTCAATGGATGTGTTGGCCCCAGTAGCTCTGTTACTTTAACCATCAATACTACTCCATCCTTTACAATATCAAGTTCAGGTCCTACTACCTGCCTTGGAACAGACGGTCAGCTTACTATTAGTGGTTTAGACCCTAATACTACTTACGATGTAGACTATACAGATAACGGAACATCTACAGGTAATGTGAGCTTTACATCAGACCTAAATGGAGATATCATTATTAATGGACTTGATGCAGGAACATATACTTCTATTATCATAACATTAAATGGATGTCCTGCAAGTGATTTAGGACCTTACCTACTTTCAGATCCTTTGGCTCCTACTTTCAGTATCTCTGCTTCTGACCCCACTCTTTGTAATGGGACAGATGGTCAGCTAACTATTAGTGGACTAGACCCCAATACAAATTATGATGTAGATCTTACTGATGATGGTGTGCCTACAGGAAATGTTAGCTATACTTCTGATATTAATGGAGATATCATTATTACTGGACTTGATGCAGGAACATATACTTCTATTATCGTAACCCTTAACAACTGCTCTACTGCTGATGCTGGGTCTTACTTACTAACTGATCCCCCATTACCTACATTCACCATATCTGCAACCGACCCAACGGTCTGTGCAGGAACAGATGGTCAGCTGATAATTAGCGGGCTAGATCCAAATACTACTTATGATGTAGATCTTACTGATGATGGTGTGCCTACAGGAAATATTAGCTATACTTCTGACCTTAATGGAGATATCATTATCACTGGACTTAATGCAGGTATTTATACTGCTATTACCGTTACTTTGAACGGATGTTCTACATTAGACCCAGGGTCATTTGGACTCGCAGATCCCAATGCTCCTTCACCTATTATTGTAAGTACCCTTGATCCTTCAGGTTGCGGAACCATGGATGCCGAAATATTGATCGGCAATCTTGATCCAAATACTACCTACGATCTAGATTACAATTTTAATGGGAATCCTATTGTTACAACATCTATTACTACTAATGCATCAGGTGAATTCTTACTAAATGGACTTGATGAAGGAACTTATGACGCCTTTACGCTAACTCTTGCAGGTTGTGTTGGCAACGATGCTGGAGTATATGTGCTCGCACCTGTTATCCCAACTATACTTCAACCTAATGGAGATTCAACTTATTGTGAAGGCCAGCTTATAAATGATCTAACTGCTGCTGCTAACTTTGGTGGGACCATTAATTGGTACGATGATAACTCCCTTACTAATCTTGTTGGTAATGGTAATACTTTTACCCCTTCAACTACTACTGCGGGGTCTTATACTTATTATGTTACCGAAACACTCAATGGATGTGAAGGACCAGACTCAGCCATTACTGTTATAATTGTTCCTCAACCATTTGTTACTACTTCTGCTGACACCTCGATTTGTAATGGAGACACCGTTGTTATTCAAATAGATTCTTTATCTGGAGGTAGCCAGCTTACTTGGTCCAATGGAGATACTACTATGTCCTCATCAGTATACCCTTCTTCTACTGCTTATTTTACTGTTGTAGTTGATGACGGATTAGGATGTAGCGCCACAGATTCAACATTAGTAACAGTTAATCCTAGTGACGATGCTTCATTTACTCTAACAGACTTTTGTGAAGGTGATGCTAATAGCGCTTCAAATATTGTAACAACTGGAGGAGACTTTTTCTTTAATCCTCCTGTTTCAGATGGAGCCATCATTGACTCTACCACTGCTGAAATTTCCAGCGGTGTTGGCGGCACTACCTATACGATCATGTACCTTACTAGTGGTGTTTGTGCAGACAGCACAACACAGAATATTACTATTAATATCGTGCCCCCAGCTCCAACTGTTGGAACAGACACTTCATACTGTGAAGGAGAAGTTATTGAAGACCTCACTGCTTCAGGTACTGGCGGAACTATCAGCTGGTATGATGATTTTGCATTGACTAATCTAATAGGAAATGGCACAACACTAAATCCAGCAATAAGTACAAGTGGAACATATACATTTTATGTTAATGAATCCAATGGTAATTGTACAAGTGAAGTAGATAGTGTTAAAGTGACTATAAATTCAAACCCTGTTGCTAATTTTACGGCATCCCCTAGTAGTGGCGTTATTCCACTTGATGTTGTGTTTAACAATATGTCTACAGGGTCTGGATTAACCTATCAATGGGATCTAGGTGATAATACAACCAGCATAATGCAAGACCCATCTCATACATATACATCTATTGGAACATTTACTGCCTATTTATTGGTAACAGACATTAATGGCTGTATTGATGAAACTTCTACTGATATTACAACTACTGGAGTTTCTGTGTTTGTAATCCCTAATATATTCACCCCTAATGGTGATGGCGTAAATGATGAACTAAAAGTTATCTATGAAAACATTGAATCGTTCAGTGGTTTCATAGCTAATAGATGGGGCGAAATTTTATATGACTGGAAATCTATTGATACTGGCTGGAACGGAAGGACAAAAGGAGGTGTGTCAGTACCTGAAGGCACTTATTTTTATGTGATAACTGCAACAGGTAGTGATCAAGTTGAGTATAATATACAAGGATCGTTTCATTTAGGAAGGTAATGCGCAAGCCATTAATCATCTTTGGTGCATTCCTTTTTTTGATAAGCTCTTGTACTCTATTCAAAAGAACGCCTTCAAATATTGACAGCGATTATCAATTTAAAATTGCATTTGGATCTTGTGGGCATCAAAATAAACCTCAGCCCATATTAAAAAAAGTAGTTGCTGAAGACCCAGATCTTTTTATATATCTAGGCGATAACATCTATGGTGATACTCGAAATATGGATACCCTGCAAAAGAAATACGAGCTACTTGGAAACAAACCTGAATTTCAGATTTTAAAAAAGCAGGTGCCTCTATTGGCTGTATGGGACGATCATGATTACGGAGAAAATGATGCTGGCAAATATTACCCTATGAAAGAGGAGTCTAAAGTCATATTTCTCGATTTTTGGGACGAACCAAAAAACTCTGATCGCTATCGGCACAAAGGAATTTATCATTCGCTCACAAACAACTTTAAGAATAAGGTCATTCAAATAATTCTCCTTGACACAAGAACTTTTAGGAGTGATCTTACTTTAAACGATAAAAGAGCTGGCTATAAAAATGATTATATGCCAACCAAAGGAAATGACTCTACTTTCTTAGGCGATGAGCAATGGGATTGGTTAGATAAAACCTTAACTGAAAAAGCAGATCTTAGAATAATTGCAAGCAGCACGCAATTTTCTCATGAATATAATGGATGGGAGTCTTGGACCAATGTACCCGAAGAAAGAAACAAATTGTTATCGATTATTAAAAAGAATAAAGCCAATGGTATAGTGTTTGTTTCAGGTGATGTTCATTGGGGAGAGCTTTCTCAATTAAATGCTGCTGGCCTTTACCCTATTTATGATATCACTTCTAGTGGATTAACGCAAAAATGGCCCAATACAGAGCCTAATGAAAATAGAGTCGGGAAAGTAGTTAGAAATAATAATTTTGGAATGATCGTGTTGAATCTTAAAAAAGAACCTTCTCTAACATTTTATATAAAAAACAGAACAGGAAGAACTAAAGTAAAACACAAAATACAGTTAAAAGATTTAAGGGTTGAATAATTCTATTGAACAATGATTGGGACTACCTTTTTAATACAATTAGAAGAAACTCTTATATAATAGCTCCCTGACGGATAAGCATTCATATCTATCGAAAATTGATTGCCTGTAAAGCTTTCAATTCTAATTATTTTCCCTTCTGAATCAAACAATTCTAATTTAACAAATGTTGTTGCCTGCTTAAGTTCTATAGATAAATAATCGGTTACTGGATTTGGGTAGCAGCTTAACTGAAGTTGATTGTTGCGTTCATAAAGATAGGCTGTTGCATTTACCTGCCATCCAATATCTTGTAAGATGGCTAAAAATAAAGGGCCTGGGTAATGATTGACCTCTCCAGAGCTAATAAATGGTGTCATCATGCAATTTCCAGAAGATGGCGGAAAAGAGCTTTCATTTAAATGGCTTAAGCTTGAGCCAGGGTCATAAGTAATCGGGGCAAAAACTCTAGGATTAATTCCTGCATTTAAAGCAGTAGAAACTGGTCCATTAAAATATAAAGCGTTGCTTTCGAATTCCATTTTTAAATCCAATGAATTATTAGGAAAAAGCAATGTGTCTACAATGTAATCCCCTCCATTATTGATGATCATATTATCCCATGCTGATGGTCGGCCTTCTAGATTAGGAAAAGGAAATGTCGTATTTAATGGTGCAAAATCTGTTGCCTGTAAAGTTCCAAAAGAACCTTCATTACTAATAACCTTAGAAAGTGATACTACGCCCAATCCATGAGCTATTTCATGTAATAGAACAGAAACAAAATCATATTGATTCAAAGATGGATTTCCGTCTGTTCCAAAATAATAATTGGTAGCACTATTCATGAAAACATTAATGTCATGCTCCCCCGTATTTAATTCTACACCCTGAATAGCATTGGCTAAACATGAAGCATACCAAATACCCTGAATAGGTGAAGAAGGAAAATCTTTTCTTCCATTGGGCAGCGTAATCCCCAATGGACCCTGGTTGGTAAGGTCTAAATATTCTATATGTAGTTTTACTGGGACATTAGTGATTAAATAATCATCCCAAATATTGACTACATGATCGATTGCTGCGTCTATCATTGAATTAGTACCTGAAGATGATACTACAAAATTAGATTGCGAAAAACTAACTACTGGAAATAGTATAAAACAAAATAAATAGTAGCCCTTTTTCATTAATTATTGTTCTGAAATAATAATTCTCCTACTTAACACTTCATTACCAATTTCAATTCTAATTAGATATGCTCCATAAGAAAGATTAGAAAAAGTCATTTCTTTGGATTCTGCTTCTATGTAAAAGCTTTCCTCATGAATCATTTGACCTAAAATATTATAAACCCCTAAAGTTCCTTCTGAATACCTTGGAATCCTTATAACAAAAGATCCATTATTTGGGTTAGGATATACAGCTATTTCAGAAAGATCCGTAAACCCATTACATTCATCTACTCTAACAATTACTTCTCTTCTTCCGCTTTCACATTCCTCTTTTTTCACTTCCCAATCATAATAGAAATAATAATGGTCCAGTCCATTATTGTCAGTTGCGGTGCTTCTTTTAATGGACAACAGGCCTGGAGTAGTATATGGATAATTTACTCCGTTATTATTACGATGGAAATTCACCAATGAATTCAAAGCAACTCCTATTTGGTAATCATTCCCTGGTTCTAAGTGAGCATTAATATTTACCCTATGAGTACCAGTAGAAGGAACATCTACAATTTTTTGAAAAACAACTTGCCCTGTTTCATTTAAAATCTCAATAGTTCGTTCTGCGCCTCCATATGCTCTTACTTCTACAGAAACAATTTCAATAGGCTCATATACATCAAAAACCAAGTATTGATTACCTCCAAAGTTTGATCCTCCTCCAGAATCATCTGGCTTACCAGCAGATTCTATTGGTGAAAAACTTTCACTAGCTACATAAAAAGTGTCTGTTTGTAAAAGCGTGTTTGTTAAATAATTAGCCCCTGTATGAGTAGGATCAGCATCATGCTCATTATTATACCAAACTAGATTATTACCATTTTCACTAATCAATTCTGCCGATTCACCTGAACAAATAGACACCCCTTGAACATTAGGAGAAGAGGCTATATTAACTTCAATAAAGTTAGTTTTTGTTATAGTTCCATTGCCTCCTAAGTTAGTAGCTGTTAAAGTGACTGTATAAGTTCCACTTTCATCATATACATGAATAGGGTGCTGTTCTGAATGATCCTCTACTCCATCACCGTCCATGTCCCATGACCATTCATATGGTGCATTTGAAGTTAAATCAGAAAATTTAACAACCCCTGTACATGTATTATTTGTATTAGCCTCAAAATCAACAGTTGGTGTTTCACTTGCATAACTTTGTATACACAGTAATGCTTCATATGCATTAACTCTTCCAGATCCAAGGAAATTAGAAAGTCCAGGGTTCATTGAATTAATATTGTCACAAGTGTTGTACAAACAACTTAAGATCTGATCCCTTGAAATGTTGGGATTATACGACATCATTAACCCTATCAGTCCTGATACTAATGGAGTCGCCATCGATGTGCCAGATTTAGAAGTGTAATTATTAAAGGGAACAGTACTCACGATACTCACTCCTGGAGCAGTAATATCTACCACATTTCCAAAATTAGATGATGTAGCTTTTACATCAGAAGAATTAGAAGAGGCTACTGTGATTACATTTGGATAGTTCGATGGATAAATATCAGTAACATCTATATTGAATCCAATATTATTTTGATCTCCATTACCTGCTGCTGCTGTAATAATACTTCCATTGTTCCAAGCCCATTGAATAATTTCTTCTTCGGTCTGTGAAGAACTAGAGCCCCCAAATGAACAGTTGATAACATGTGCTCCGTTAAGTGCTGCATAAAAAATACCATTAAACCCTTCTGTCACAAATCCTGCTCCAATTGAATTAGGTGTTGATTTTACTGCCATTAGGCTAATTCCATATCCAATTGAAGGCATTCCTATAGAATTATTAGTTTCTGCCGCCATGATCCCAGAAACGTGAGTCCCGTGATCCCAATTACTTACATTTGGATTAGGGTCTGGATCATTATCTCCAACATCATAACCATTATAGTCATCTATATAACCATTCATGTCATCATCAATCCCATTACCTGGAATTTCATCAGTATTGACCCATAGGACATTTTCAAGATCCTCATGCTCAATGGAGATGGCTCCTTCAATAGCCGCTACTACTATATTACTATCTCCTAAAGTAATATCCCACGCTTGCTCTGCTTGAATCTTATTCAAACTCCAGCACAAACTAAAATACTGATCGTTAGGTGTGATAAATTCTTTTCTTATAGGTAATTTCTCTACTAAAGATATGCTAGGTTCTGTAGCTATTTTAGCTAATAGTAAATCAATTTTTTCATAAGCACTGAATTCAATTAAAAATGTATTCAATAATTTATCCGACCCAATTGCTCTTGAATAAGGTCTTGATAGTTTTTTAATGGCAAATAAATCTTTTGCTTCTTCTATAAAACCAAATACAGATAAAGGGATGTTCTTTTGATTTTGAGTAATGGTTTCCCATTGCTTTTCATTAAGTACATTTTTAGATTTTATCCTGAACCAAAGCTTTCCGTCATTGAATTCCTGATTAAGGCTCTGAGATATCCCAGTAATTATAAAAACTAAAAAACCTATAAACAGTAATCCTCTTCTAAACATAATGCAATTCCCCTTTTCTGTAAATCTACTAATTATCTCTCTTTAATGAAAATCACATTCAGAATCCTACTTTTGTAAATTCAAATTATGGACTTAGAAAATAATTATATATGGTTGTTCTATACCCTGCTACCTTTAGTTGCATTTCTCTATGCCTCTGTAGGGCATGGTGGAGCTAGTGGATACCTAGCTTTAATGGCGTTATTTAATTTTTCTCCTCTAGTTATGAAGCCAACAGCACTGCTGCTGAATTTATTTGTAGCTGCTATTGCTTTTTATCATTTTTGGAAACAGGGTTACTTTAAGAAAAAAGTGTTTATGCCATTTGCTATTAGCTCTATACCCCTGTCCTTTTTAGGGGGCTCTATGGATATTGATGAATCCATGTATAAAAAAATATTGGCGGTATTGTTGGTTTTTGCCATCATAAGAATGCTTTTAGTAATTAAAAAAGAAAAGGGTGTTTCTAAAAAAGTAAAATTTTGGGAAGGCACATTAACAGGAGGTAGCATCGGCTTCTTTTCAGGATTAATCGGAATTGGAGGAGGAATCATCTTAAGTCCTATTATTATATTAATGAAGTGGGGGAATCTAAAAGAAGCTGCTGCTGTTTCTGCTTTATTTATTTGGGTGAACTCCGCTGCTGCAATGGCTGGTCAGCTAAGCTCAGGAGTAAAAATAGCCCCACAATCCTATATTTTAGTTGCCTTAGCTGCTATTGGTGGCTTTGCCGGAGGATATTTAGGAAGCAAAAAAATAAATCCAAAAAACTTAACCTATCTTCTTGCTTTTGTTTTAATAATAGCTTGTGTTAAATTATTTTTAACATAAGTTTTACCATTTAATAAATACTGTATTATATAAATATGATAAATAAAATTATTCTTTGTTTTAATTGTTGCTTATTAACATATTCAATCATAGCACAATCGACTACTGTATCTGCTAATTTCGAAAAATCGGAAATAAAATCAACTGTTCTAGATGGTGTTTATGTTGTAGAACATTTAAATCCTAAAGTAGTTAATCAAAATTTAGATTATTATTATAGAAATAATATTTTTTGTCTTCCCTATCATTACGGCTCGGCAAAACCCTCAAATCTAAATAGTAAAGAAAATACCAATACTTATTTTAAAAAAATTAAGCTTGAAAATTGTGTCTACTTTAATCCTTCAATAAGCTATGACGAAGGAAATACTTTTTTACTTTCTAGTGAAGATGTTATTTCTAAACCAGAAATGGTGTTGCCTTTTTCTATTAGGTATTATATGAAACCAGAATACCTATCCCCTTATCCTGATCAAGCGATCATACAATTGGACAGCAACTTTACTATAGATAAAACGAAATACTTGAATCCATTTTATTTTCAAAAACACGAAGTGAGCAATGCTGAGTATCGTGAATTTGTAACATGGGTAAAGGATTCTATTGCAAGAAGGCTTTTAGCCAATGAATTTCCAGAAGATTTTTCTATTCCTATTTATGACAATAATGGGAAATTGTTGCCTAAAGAAGAATGGCTATTGAACTGGAATAAGGAATTTAGGTATCCTAGGATATTTGGGGGTCCTACAAAATATGGAGAACATGAATACAGTGATTATTACCCTTTACTTTCTGAGCTATACTTACAGGGAAGTGAAAGGTATTATCCAAGACAAGAAATTGACACAAAAAAACTTATCTATGAATATGCTATGAAAATCGATGATACTGTATTAATAAAAAACATACCTGTTTACCCCGACACCTCATGCTGGATCAATGATTTTGACCCCAGCTTCATAGAGCACATGACCAACATGTATTTCTGGCATCCAGCTTATGATCAATATCCTGTAGTGGGCGTAAACTACCATCAGGTTACGGCTTTTTTACATTGGAAAACCACTATGCATCAAAAATCATTAAATAACAATGATATTCCTTATGAAATAACATATTCTTTACCAACAGTAGCAGAGTGGGACATGGTTTCTACTGCTAATAAAGAAAATAAACAAATCAATATTTATGATAACTATTATTATCATCTAGGTGATGATAGCTGGATAACAGACCTTTCTTTAAACAATGTAAATAATTATAAAAAAATAGATTCTGCCAACTCCGTTATAAACATAAGTACTAGAGCAGACCAGCTTACCCGGTTTATAAATAACAACAGCTATTACAAAGAGGCCTTTATTATAGACGGTGGTTTTTTTACCCAAAAAGTAATGCCTGAAAAAAAAGACAAAACATCCAGTTTTTCATCCCTTAATGTTGATCAAAATGAGATCTATTATATGGGTGGAAATGTCTCTGAATGGTTACAAGAATCCTATTCAAATAACTGGAAACCCATTTTCACAAAAAGACATACGTTTTTTAATAATATAAAAGATGAAGACATCCAGCTACTATTGCAAATAGAAAAGTATTATAATAATAAAAATGCTACCAATGGACACCTTGTTATGGGAGCGAATTGGTATGATGAAAGGTACTCAAATAAGCTAGGCATTAATACTGCTGGAATAAATGCAAAAACCTTTGCAGATCCCAGCTCATCCTATTCAACATTGGGATTCAGGTACGTAGTAAGAGTTAAGGAAAAATAATACAGATTGTTATCTTTAATCAATGAACTATATTCTCTATAAATCAAAAGAAAGAGGCTATGTAGATATGGGTTGGCTAAAAACCTATCATACCTTTAGCTTTGGAAATTACTATAATCCAAGCGCTATACATTTTGGCGTTTTACGTGTTTTAAATGATGATTTATTAGACCCTGATAATGGCTTTGGAATGCACCCTCACGAAAACATGGAAATCATCTCCATTCCATTAAGTGGCGCACTTACTCATAAAGACAATATGGGTCATGAATCAGTAATTAAAAAAGGAGAAATCCAGGTAATGTCTGCTGGAACTGGAGTTATGCATAGCGAATATAATAAACACATGAGTGAAAAAGCATCACTTCTGCAAATTTGGCTGTTTCCAAATCAAAAAAATGTAACACCGCGTTACCAACAAATGTCATTACAACTATTAGAGAAAAAAAATAAATTTTATCAAGTACTTTCCCCTAATTCGGATGATGAAGGAGTATGGATCTATCAAGATGCATGGTTCTATATTGGGAAATTCAGTTTACCTATGTCTGTAGATCATTTAATCAATAAACAAGGAAATGGATTTTATGTTTTTATGATCAGCGGAAGCTCAAAGATCAATGGTGTTGAACTAAATAATAGAGACGGAATTGGCATTAGAGATCAAAATGAAATTAAGATAGACATAACGTCACCTGCAGAAATTTTATTAATGGAGCTTTCGATGGCAGTTTAATTATAAGTACCTACTTAATTGTCATCAACTTTTCAATTCACTATTAACTTGCTCCTCAATCCAGATAAGCCCTTCATTAAAATTGCTGAACACTTTAACTTTTGACTTCTTTTTAAAAAACTCTGTATAGAATTTAGCAAGTAATTTAAGCGCTAATTTATTTGTTATAATAGCTTGCGCCATACATATTTTATTGTACTTAATATCATTTGAAAAAAACTGCATAGAGCTTATCGATGCATTACCCTGAATATTCATAGCATTTAGTATTATGCCAATTTTTTTATCTTTAACTAGTTCCGTTAATTGGTTTCTAAATTCCAAGCTATTTTTAAGGTCTATTTCTAATCTATCTTTATAATCTAACAAATAAATATTATCTGAAATTTTAGACAAAACACCAAGAGAAGTACTCACCTTTTCACTTTGGTCTATATTGTTTTTAATACTCTTTTCTATGCTTTCTAATTTTTAAACTATACTATATCAAAATTAGTACTTTAATTACAGTTATTTAAATAACTATTTATGGAATTTATTTATTGCTTGCATCTCACTATAAAAAAGCCATGAAAAAATCATTTTTATTTTTATTGCTGATTGCTGGTCAGCTAGCAGCTCAAAAAACAACTACCAAAGAAATTAAGACAACCCTTAAAGAAGCTACTGTTTTTATCGAAGGTGCTCATTTAAAAAGGACAGGAGAGATAACTTTAATTAAAGGAAAAACATTGCTGGAAATTAAAGGACTATCCCCTTTTATTGATGAAAAGAGCATACAAGTTAAAGGGTTTGGAGACTTTACTATCTTATCAGTGAATCATCATTTTAACCATATTGAAAAGCTACAGAAAAACCAACAACTTGAAACTCTAAAAAATAAATCTATTCAGCTTGAAAAAGAAATAACAGAAAATAACGCAAGACTAGAGGTGCTTAAAGAAAAGCAAACAGTATTACAAGAAAACAAAAAGCTTGGAGGAACAGCAACAGGAGTTTCGTTATCTGAGCTTAAAAGCGCACTTGAATTCTACGAGCATGAGCTTACAGAAATAAAAAAGGATGAACTATCGGTAAAATCTACTATTGAAAAACTGACCAAAGAAAAAGAAAACATTGAAACAGAGTTAACCAATGTATTGAACAACGAAGAGCTGCCCGTAAGTGACATAAAGGTCTTAGTATCTGCAGAGTTTAAAACACAAGCTGAGGTCACCATTACCTATTTAGTTTCTAATGCTGGATGGTATCCTAATTATGATTTAAGGGTCAATTCCATTAACAGTCCTTTATTGCTAAATTACAAAGCCAATGTATGGCAAAACACGGGGGTAGATTGGGAAAATATTGATCTTGTCTTTTCTAATGCCAACCCAAATCAAAGCGGAGTTGCACCCCTATTAACCCCATGGAAACTAAACTACCATCGAAATACCGTTTATAACACTCCTAAATATCAGCTCATCAATCCTATGGTGAGATCGGTTTCTGGAAAAGTAATTTCTGCTGAAGATAATGAACCCATTCCTTTTGTGAATATTCTAGTTAAAGGAACTACCATAGGAACAACAACAGATTTTGATGGAAAATACCAGCTAACCCTGCCTAATAATGCTGAATATTTAACATTTAGTTTTGTAGGCTGTCAAACCCAACAGGTTGCGATTGGCAGCTCTGTTATAAATGTAAAAATGCAAGACAATACAGAGTTATTAGAGATTGAGGTCTGTGAAGTTCAGGATATGTCACATAGGTCTGCAAGCTCTATAGCTTGTACTAGTGGAGGATATAATCTTTATTCATATAGGGCGCCTCTCATTCAAAAATCTGTTGCGAAAACGATAATAACTACCACCTTTGAAAACCAAACAAGCGTAGAGTTCAAAGCTCCAGTTCCTTATAGTGTTAACTCAAAAGGTGAGAGTGTTGAGATTTCTTTAAACGAACACGAAATAGAAACAATTTATGAATATTACGCCATTCCTAAGCTGGACAAAGATGCCTTTTTAATGGCAAGAATGATCAACTGGGAGCAATACCATTTCCTTGAAGGAGAAGCTAATCTTTATTTTGAAGATGCCTTTGTTGGGAGGTCTATATTAAATGCTAAATCAATGGAAGACACATTGAATATTTCATTGGGCAGAGACAAAAACATAGTAATAGAAAGGGTGAAAAAAGAAGACTTTACTCAAAAAAGAAATGTTGGCAACAATAAAATTGAAAGTCTAGGTTTTGAATTATCTGTAAGAAATAAAAAGTCTGAACCTATTCAGCTAACGCTATTCGATCAAATTCCGATCGCTGCTATAAGTGATATACATATATCAGCCATAGAGACCTCTAATGGCAACATCAATGAGAAAACGGGAGAGCTAACTTGGAAATTAAACATTCCCTCAAAAGAAAAAGCAGTCATGAATTTGAGCTATGAGGTTAAATACCCAAAAAGAGAAATGGTGACTCTTGAGTAAGATACCTATCTTTGCCCTGTTATTTAAAATAAACATGAAAGGGGATTTATTAAATCAATTAAATGCACTATTGAATGAAAAAATAGATTCTCTAAATAAAATAATTAAAGAAACTATTGAATCAAGAGACCTCCAAACAAAAAGTAGTGCGGGAGATAAACATGAAACAAGCAGGGCAATAATACAAACAGAAATTGACAACCTTTCTTTACAATTAAAGAAGAATAATGCTTTAAAATATGAACTTTCTAAAATAAATTTATCAAAAAATCATCCTACTGTTGATGTGGGCGCACTTGTTTATACTAACAATGGAAACTATTTTATTTCTATAGGTTGGGGGAAAGTCATCATTAACAATAATGTCTTTTATTGTATTTCATTGGGTTCGCCAATAGGGAAACACCTCTACAATAAAAAAATTGGCGATTCCTTTTCTTTTATGAATAAAGATCTCTTAATTCAAGAAATTCAATAACCTCTATGCCAATTGAAGTAATTCTGCCTTTTGGTCTTTTACCCTTGGGCTAGTAATATACTCATCGAAAGTCATTAATTTATCTAAACAACCATTAGGTGTTAATTCTACTATTCTTGTTGCAACTGTTTGAGTAAAATGGTGATCATGGCAAGTGAAAATAACAGTTCCAGGGAAATTAATAAGTGCATTATTGAAAGCTTGAATAGATTCAAGATCCAAATGATTAGTTGGCTCATCAAGCATGATGAAATTTCCTCCCCTTAGCATCATTCTTGAAATCATGCACCTCACCTTTTCACCACCTGAAAGCACATTGGCCATTTTAAAAGTTTCTTCTCCTGAAAAAAGCATTTTGCCTAAAAATCCTCGGATATAAACCTCATCCTTATTAGCTGAAAATTCTCTTAACCAATCGATCAGGCTTTGCTCTTCTTTAAAAAAGTGCTCATTCTCATTGGGCAAATACCCTGTTGTAATCGTTTGTCCAAAATGAAAATCTCCACTATCTGGCTGATCCAATCCATTTAAGATTTCATATAAAGCAGTAGTTGCTAGATCGTTTTTACAAAGCAAGGCAATTTTGTCACCCTTTGTTACATTTAAATTAAGGTCACTAAACAGCACTTCACCATCCAATGATTTACTCATGTTATTGATGTGTAGGACCTGATCTCCAGCTTCTCTTTCAGATGCTAGAATAATAGCTGGATATTTCCTGCTAGATGGCTCAATGTCGTCAAGATTAATTTTTTCTAATAACTTTTTTCTACTTGTTGCCTGTTTTGATTTGGAAGCATTCGCACTAAACCTAGCAACAAAATCCTGTAGCTCTTTTTTCTTCTCCTCAGCCTTTTTATTGGCATTATTCCTTTGTCTAAGCGCTAGCTGACTACTTTCATACCAGAATGTATAATTGCCAGTATACATTTTTACTTTCTTAAAGTCTATATCTACAATATGAGTACAAACAGTATCTAAAAAATGTCTGTCGTGTGAAACAACGATTACTGTATTTTTAAAATTCAATAAAAAATCTTCGAGCCAGGTCACTGTTTGAAGGTCCAGGTCATTGGTAGGCTCATCCAGTATAAGAAAATCTGGATTACCAAAAATAGCTTGTGCTAAAAGAACCCTTACCTTTTGATTGCCATTTAATTCCTTCATGGACTTTTCATGATCGGCAGTATTTATACCTAACCCCGACAGCAACATTGCAGCATCTGGCTCTGCATTCCATCCATCCATTTCAGCAAATCGTTCTTCTAATTCTGCAACCTTTATCCCATCTTCTTCAGAAAAATCTGGTTTAGCGTAAATAGTATCTTTCTCTTTCATTATGCTCCAAAGCTCATGATGTCCCATCATAACTGTATCGATAGCTCTAAAATCATCGTATTCAAAATGATTTTGCTTAAGCACTGCCATTCTTTTCCCTGGATCCAAGCTAACACTACCTTTATTGGCATCTATTTCTCCAGATAAAATCTTAAGAAATGTGGATTTTCCTGCACCATTAGCTCCAATGACACCGTAGCAATTTTCTCCATTGAACTTTATATTTACTTCATCAAACAGTATTCTCTTTCCATACTGCAAGGTTATATTATGAGCTGACAACATACGTTCTATTTTTTTGAGCGTGCAAATATAGTTTATGTATGTGGATATATTATAATATTTCCAAACAGTGCGCCAAATTATAATAACTATACGTTATAAAATATTTAAAAATGCCTATACCATTAAATGCTAAACATTTATGTGAATATTAATAAGTAATTTAACATTGAAAACAATTATGTTAACACATAACAAGAATAAACGTAATACGTTTATCGTTACGTT
>CAYSEW010000042.1:1923-16875 GCA_964430245.1 uncultured Flavobacteriales bacterium | reverse complement strand
CCCCCAGACGCGCACTTTAACCGGACTAAGCTACATCCCGAAATTGATGGGCAAATATAAACGTATTTTACATTGGGTCTACATCAATCTTTACCCTAACCGATCTTAATTCTTTATCTGTTTTAAGCTGAGCCAGCTGATCCAGTAAAAACTCCTTAACTTTCTTTGGTGAAGCGATCTTTTCGAATTTCATAACAATGATCTTTAGATAGCTGTTTCTGATCCTTGGAATCGATGGATATTCGGGTCCCAGAATACGGGAACCCATTTTTTCCTTTAATAATCCAAGTAATACATCACCTGCCTTATCCACCTTTTCTTTATCCTTGTGCATTACTGTTAGCTTGATCATTCGATAGAATGGTGGATATTGAAAATGCTTTCTTTCAGCTATTTCCTGCTGATACATCCCCTCATAATCATGGGCCATCACCTTCTGAATGATCCAATGATCGGGTTGATAAGATTGTATGATTACTCTACCTCTTTTCTTTTTCCTTCCTGCCCTACCGCTCACCTGAGACATTAGCTGATAGGAACGCTCAAAAGCCCTGAAGTCGGGATAATAAAGCATATCATCTGCATTAAGAATCCCAACCAGGGATACATGATCGAAATCCAATCCCTTGGATACCATTTGGGTACCAACAAGAATATCGATCTCTCTATTTTCAAAAGATTCAATGATCTTATGATAAGCCTGCTTAGAACGGGTAGTATCCCAGTCCATGCGTTGAACCCTTATTTCATTGCCTAAATGAGTAGCAATTTCCTCTTCTATTTTTTCGGTACCAAAACCAATGAGCTTCATCTCTGCAGATCCGCAAGCACCACATCTTACAGGAGCCTGTTGTTTAAAACCACAATAATGACAATGCATGGATCGATCCTGCTTATGATAAGTAAGACTAACATCACAACGAGTACACATTGTTTTCCAGCCACAGGTCTCACAAAGCCATTTGGGAGCATATCCTCTACGATTCTGAAACAGGATCACCTGCTCTTTGTTTTCAATGACTTCCTTAATTTCATTCAACAGCATGGGTGAAAAAATGCCCTGCATTTCCTTTCTTTTAATGGCTGTCTTAAGATCTGCACATTGAATTTCTGGCAGCATTAAACCTTTATATCTCTTTTTAATCTCAACCAATTTAAAAACTTCTTTCTCAGTATTTAATTTACTCTCTAAAGAAGGAGTGGCAGATCCTAATAATATTTTTGAGCCATGCAAATTTGCCAGCTTAAAAACTGCATTTCTAGCATGGTACCTTGGAGCTGGATCGTATTGCTTGAACGAATACTCGTGCTCCTCATCAACTATCACCAATCCTAATTGATCAAATGGTAAAAAAATGGAGCTTCTAGCACCTACAATCAAATCGTATTGATGCAAACTATCATCCAGGACAGATCTCCAGACCTCTACCCTTTCATTAGGAGAAAATTTAGAATGATACACCCCTACCTTATCGCCAAAGTATTTCCTGAGTCTTGTAATCAGCTGAGTAGTTAAAGCGATTTCCGGTAGTAGATACAATACTTTCTTTCCCTGAGCAATCTGGTCCAAAATAAGCTGTACATATATTTCAGTCTTGCCACTTCCTGTAACACCATGTAATAGCACGGCTTTATTTTCATCAAAACCCTCCTTTACAGCTTCATAAGCATCTACTTGATCTTGTGTCAGCTCTTTAGCGGCTGTTCTCTCTCCCGAATAAGGACCAATCCTTCCTATCTCTGAGCTTCTTTCAAAAAGAATATTTTTATCTAGCAATCCCTTAAGAACTGCTGCACTATAACCTGCTTTTTCCAACAGCTCCTTTTTATGAACTGCTTTATAATGCTCGTAAAAATTAGATAAATTCAAAAACTGCAAGAGCAGGTCTTCCTGTTTAGCTGCCCTACCTAATAGTTGAAAAGCTATTTCTAGCCCACCTTCTTGCTTAACATGATCACTAAGCTCTATGTACTTCTTTAGCTTAGGACGATAAGCACTCTTGAGCTCCTCCTCCTCAGCAACCAATCCTTTATCGATCATCTTTTTAACCAAAGGATAAATGGTCTTTCTGTCAAGGATATTACTTATATCTTCTAATGTAAGTACGCCATTCACATCAAGCGCATCCAAGATAAGCGATTCGTTATCTGTAATTTCACTTTCCGCTACCTGCTCGGCATAGCTATTGCGCAGGATCCTGGTCTCACTCGAAAGCTTTAGTGAGCTGGGCAAAGCAGCGAGCATCACCTCTCCAATATGGCACATGTAATAAGTAGCGATCCATTCCCAGAATAATAGCTGATTATGAGTAACAATGGGTTGTACGTCCAGAACATGGTCAATGTATTTTACTTCATATGCAGGAATTTCCTGATGTACCTTTTGAACAATAGCAGTATATAATTTATGCTTTCCAAAAGGTACAATTACTCTTTGCCCTGGTTTGATTTGATCTTTTAATTCATGCGGAACTCTATATGAATAGTAATTCGGAACCGAAAGTGGCAGAATAACATCTGCAAAATATGTAATACGATCCGCTACCATTAAATGGAAAGTACTCTTACAAGCTCCAATAAGCTTTGATTCAACTCTTTATTGTACTTGATCGCTTTTTCAAAAGGGGTATAGGAAAGCTGATTGTTCTGCACACCTATCATCACCCCATTCTTTCCCGATTTTAATGACCTCACAGCTTCAACACCTAATCTACTGGCCAACACTCTATCATATGCACTAGGAGAACCTCCTCTTTGCACATGACCGAGTATGGTGACTTTAATATCGAAATGATCGTATTTCTCTCGAACAGCATCCGCTACTTTATAAGCACCGCCATAATCATCCCCTTCAGCAACAACTACAATACTACTTGTTTTGTTCTTCTTCCAGTCAGTTTGTATTTTATGCAATAATTGTTCTATATAAGTAGTAGTTTCAGGAACTAGAATGGCTTCTGCACCTACTGCAATACCACTACGTAAAGCAATAAAGCCAGCATCTCTTCCCATTACTTCAACAATGAATAACCTGTCATGACTATGGGCAGTATCCCTAATTTTATCCACCGCCTCAACCACAGTATTTAAGGCAGTATCATACCCAATGGTACTATCGGTCCCGTAAAGGTCATTGTCTATCGTTCCAGGAATACCTACCATTGGAAATCCAAATTCTTTTTCAAAAACCATGGCTCCAGTAAAAGTACCATCACCTCCAATAGCTACCAACCCTTCTATTCCTTTCTCCATTAGTTGAGCATGGGCTTTCTGACGTCCCTCGATAGTCATGAATTCTTTACTCCTTGCAGATTTTAAAAAAGTACCTCCACGCTGAATAACATTACTCACATTCCTAGAATTAAGCACTTCAATATCCCCAGCAATAATCCCATTGTAGCCCTTTTTAATGCCACATACTTCCAGACCACTATCTATAGCAGAACGCACTACGGCCCTGATACATGCATTCATTCCCGGTGAATCACCACCACTGGTAAAAACCCCAATTCTCTTCATCTGATCTGATTAGTTGAACAAAGTTAAAAAAGGATCAATGAGATTGAAGATTTGACTTAAGAACTTATGAAATAATCAAAAAAATAAATAGTTCTGAACATTAATTTAATTTACCCTAACTAATTTGGAAGTTACCCTCATTATTATTTTCTTTGGTAGCTATTATCGAAAATCATTGAGATGACCAAACTAACTAAACTATCCACACTCTATTTTCTGGCATGTATTATTTGCTTTACCAATTGTGAATCAGCAGAAAAAGAAACTGAAAATAATGACGCTAATAATGAAGAAACTAACAACAGCCAAGATCACCAAAACTTGGATATTGCTGTAGGCGGTTCTATTTTTAGTATCCCCTCTCCTATCCAGACAGCTATGTACATAAAAGAAGCTGGTGCAGAATTTGATGCTGATGCAATGAACCCAATGGAAAATGCTCCTAATTACTCTACTGATTTCCTAAAAGCATTTAACCTGGGTATTTACGGAACCGATCTTGGATACGCTGCGATCTATGAGAACAATGACCTAAGCATCAAATACATGAAAACGGTAAGGGAGATGGCCAACTACATTGGTCTTGAAAATGCTTTCAATGATGAGCTACTTGAAAGGTTCAGCAATAACATGGGAGTAAAAGACTCCATGACTGTGCTGGTATCAGAAGCTTACAAAGAAACCGATCTATATTTAAAGGAAAATGACAAGGACGATGTTGCAGCATTGGTATTGGCTGGCGGATGGCTAGAAGCCATGTATATCGCTTGTAAATCGGTTCAAGAGTATAACAATCAATTGATTGCCAATAGGATCGCTGAACAAAAATCTGCTCTTGAATCGTTAATTGACATGCTGGGTCAGCTAGGCACTACTGACGATTACATAGACCTTTCATCTGAACTAGAAGAGCTCTATGGTATTTTTGATGAGATAGAATATGTATATGAATACATTCCTTCAGAAACAGACGCTTCTACTAAAACTACAGTCATCAAAAGTAAAAGAGAGATCAACAAAACAGATGAACTAATTAACAACATCACTTCAAAGCTGATGGAAATAAGAAATGAATACACACAATAAAATGAAGAACCTCAAAATCTACTTTGTAATAGCGATTATGTGCATTTCTACAAGCACATTTTCACAAACTAAATGTGACGAGCTCGAACCCCTGGTAAGTGAGCTGCTTCAATCAACCAATGAAAACTCTAAAAGTATTTTTATTTCTGATGGACAGGTTTACAAAGCATTTGTAAATAGTGATGAAAAAGCAGAATTCAAAGTAACATTATACGGAGGATCTACTTACAGAATTGCTGGCTCCACTGCAGATCAAGGTGCGCTAGTTTTTAAGCTCTATGATACTGAAACAACTAGAAATCCACTTTTTAATAGTAATCAATACAAAAATGCTCCATATTGGGATTTCAAAGTTGAAAACACCATAGATTGCATTGTAGAAGCATCTCTTGATTTAGATGTATCACTAGATGGATGCATGCTTATGATGATAGGTTTTCAACAATAATTATTACTCCAATAAATTAAGCTAAAATAGATCCATGAGTGAAAGAATCCTCAAAGCATTGATGCAATTGTTTGCGATCATCGCAAAAGTAGAAATCAATGAGGAAACCAATGAGATCAATTCAGATGCTGGCTCTAGAAAAATCGTTAGCTTATTCTTAAAACAAGAGCTCAACCAAGAAAGAGTAAAAGAATACCTAGACCTGTTTGATGAGTTTTTGGAAACTCATCAGGGGAAATCAAAAAAGAAAGACGGAAAAAGGAAAAGAACTTCTGTTAACTCTGTGAAGATCTTAAGAATCTGTACACAGATCAATGAAGAGCTGGCACAAAGACAGAAAGTAATAGTACTTATTAGGATCTTAGAATTCGTATATGCAGACAATGAAATTTCCGAACAGGAATATGAATTTGCATCAACAGTAGCAGACACCTTTAACATTAGCCCAGAAGAATTTAAATGCTGCCTAGATTATGTGAAAGCTGGCACCGATGATGAGATCAGCTCAGAAAATTATTTAGTAGTAAATAATCAAGAGTCCTCAAAAGACAAAGTATCTAAGCATATTTATTCCGAAACTATTTCTGGTTATCTGAGGATTATTCAGGTTAATTCAGTAAATACCTATTTTGTTAAATATTATGGAGATCATGAGCTGTATTTAAATGGACAGCTTCTACCTGCTGGTAGGGTTCAGATCTTAACACAAGGTTCTTCTATTAGAAGCTCGAAAGTTCAGCCAATTTATTATAGTGATATCATTAGCCAATATTTAAGTGATGACACTTCTTCCAGGATCATTTTTAAAGCACAGAATATTCAATATAAATTTAAATCTGGTCACCTAGGTTTAAGGGATATTTCACTTGCAGAAGAATCGGGTAAACTCATAGGTATTATGGGAGGTTCTGGAGCAGGCAAATCCACATTACTCAACGTCCTCAACGGCAACTACCCTCCTAGTGAAGGATCAGTTACTATTAATGGAATTGATATCTATAAAGAATCCAAAAAGCTGGAAGGTGTTATTGGATTTGTTCCTCAGGATGATCTATTGATTGAAGAATTGACTGTCTATCAGAATTTATTTTACAATGCCAAGCTTTGTTTTGGTAATTATGATGACCATCAGCTCATGAAAATGGTTTCGGAAATTCTTAAATCTATTGGATTATATGAAGCCAAAGACCTTAAGGTAGGCAGTCCTTTGGAGAAAACAATTTCTGGAGGTCAAAGAAAAAGATTGAATATTGCTTTAGAGCTTATTCGTGAGCCTTCGGTTCTTTTTGTTGATGAACCAACTTCTGGTCTTTCATCAAGAGATTCAGAAAACATCATGGACCTCCTCAAGATCTTAGCGTTAAAAGGAAAGTTGATCTTTGTGGTGATCCATCAACCTTCGTCAGATATTTTTAAAATGTTTGACAAGCTTATTATTCTAGACGTAGGTGGCTATCCAATCTATAATGGCAATCCTGTAGATGCTGTCATCTACTTTAAAAAACTGGTTAACCATGTAAATGCAGATGAGAGTGAATGTGGAGTTTGTGGTAATGTCAATCCAGAACAGATTTTCAACATCATAGACATGAAGGTAGTGGATGAATACGGAAATCACACACCTAACAGAAAGGTATCTCCTGAAGAATGGAACAATCATTATGAAGCCCTACATGAGAGCAATGAGATTAAAGATGAAGAAGAAGAAATTCCTGAAAGTATCTTTAAGATTCCCAATAAAATAAAGCAAGCTGTCACTTTCTTTGTAAGAGACTTTAAATCTAAGCTGACCAATACTCAGTACATGATTATTACTTTGTTTGAATCTCCTGTATTAGCTGCTATTTTGGCTTTTTTCATGAAGTACATGGACACTAACTTTTTAGGAGATAACAATTACACTTTTTATGACAGTGAAAACCTACCTCAATACCTTTTTATATCAGTAATAGTTGCGCTTTTCATAGGTCTCACTACCAGTGCAGAAGAAATTATCGGAAACCTAAAAATCCTAAAAAGAGAAAGGTTTTTGAACCTAAGTAAAGGAAGCTATCTATTCTCAAAGATCCTTCTTTTGTTTTTCATCTCATTGATCCAAACCTTATTTTATGTATTAATCGGCAACTGGATTCTTGAAATACATGGGATGAACATTGCCTACTGGATGGTACTGTTTTCTGTTTCCTGTTTTGCTAATTTATTAGGGCTGAATATTTCTGCGAGCTTTAACTCTGTAAAAGTGATCTATATTCTGATTCCTATTTGTATCATTCCTCAGCTACTTTTTAGTGGAATCATTGTTTCTTTTGATAAGCTAAATCCTCTATTTGCTGCTAAATCACATGTGCCAACAATTGGAAACATAATGGCTTCTAGATGGGCATATGAGGCTATGGCCGTTACCCAGTTCAAAGACAATGATTACGAAAAAATATTCTATGACTTCGATAAAGAGATGTCTTTTGCCAACTGGAAAAAAGACCAATGGATCAGCAACCTAGAATCTAAATTAAAGGTAATCAATAGGTACACAGAAAAAAAGAATGAAGAAGTAGATGAGAATAAAACTAAAGAGGTTCAAAGGCAGCTAACTATCCTTAAAAATGAGCTAGAAAAGGAATTAAGGAACACTTCTGATGACTGCAAAGAAGCTAATCTATGTGAAGCACTAGAGCAATTAACACTAGATAAATTTAATGCAGACACTTATTATAACATAGACAATTACCTTAAGATCATTAAGAAGGGATACATGCTAACCTATAATAAATTCGAAAAGAAAAAAGACGAGATCCAGCGAACCTATACCAAACCATCTAAATCTTTTATAGAAAAAATAGATAACAAACTCGCTTCAAATAGCATAAATAAAAAGCAATACAATAGTATGAAGAAGCTCATGAGTAGGATCAAAGATGAGAGCTTTAATCAATTCAAACAAAAATTCAAAAACAAAGCACTTGAAGATTTTGTTACCAATTCTAACACCATGACTTTTACAGATGAGAATGAATTTAGTGTGATACAGAAAAAAGACCCTATCTACCTAGACCCATATGATTTTGACTATTTTAAAGCTCATTTCTATGCTCCTAAAAAGAAAATATTTGGGGTTTATATCGATACATTTTATGCTAATCTTATTGTAATATGGCTAATGACCACATTACTCATCATCACTCTCTATTACGATATACTGAAATGGATGATCAATTCATTCTCTAACATCCAAAGGCTTTTTTCTTTTCTTCGATTGAAAGCTAAAAAGTAATTACTTAATAAACAATGATCTTTTTAGGAGAGGACTGAACCCCATTTCCTCTAAAAACGATTAGATAAACACCTTTATCTTTTATAGAAAAAGTAGTTGATGTTAATTTCGAATACTGAACCAGCTTACCAGCTAAATCATAAAGTTCATATTCATCTAGCTGAAGCTCTGTATTAATGTAAAATTCACCATTAGATGGATTTGGATAAATAGAAACAGATTCAAAATTTGATGCATCATTAACAGCAAGTGTATTATATGCTTTAAAATTATCTATACCCGCTTCGACTAAATGACCACCATCGGCTTGCCAATCTGCTGTAACAACCTTTAATTTTAAATTACTCCAATCCAAATTCCCTGGAACTAGAAAAGAGGTGTCAGCCCATTGCATCCCACTTTGAGAAGCTAAAAATTCACCAACTAGCTCTTGCTGACTTCCATCTGAAAGGTAGACACTTAAGGTATCATTGGCAGGACTATTACCTCCATCATTGAACCACCAAAGTTGCATATCTACTATTGCACCACCAATTGAAGAGCTTAAACTTATAACAGGTGATTCTAGTATAGTAGAAGATTGATCTACATCATCAGAACCAGCATTACCTCCAGCATTACCAGTAACATAAGCCATATCACCACAATCTATTGCATCTTCACCAGGATTACATTGATTTCCCTGATAAGTAGTCCCGTCTGGCACATCTCTCTCCCATACACCATCTGGAGCATTACCACTGACAGTCCATCCAAGATCTAAATTGAAAAAGTCTGCATATCCAGGTTCAAGGTCTGCAATGTAATTCAGATTGGAACCATCGATCAATTCACCTGTTGAGCAATATTCAACATACCCCCATAAGCCTACATGGATATTGTATGTACCTGGGTAGAAGCTAGAAAATGTAACATTTCCATTGGCATCCGTTTGTCCATTGAAGGTGAAATCATTGTTATAGATCAACACTTCTGCATTGGCAATTCCAGCAGTAGCAGAAAAATCATTGGCATGTACTATAAGGTTAAATCCTTGCAAAGGAATCAATTGCATATCCTGAATAGTCACAACCCCATTTGAAAGAGAAACGCCAAATGCTGTATCGCTAATGTATTGAGGGTGAGAATACACCACATCATAAGTGCCTGAATTAGCATGACCAGTAGCATAATCTCCTACCAAACTAGATTGATCAAATATATTAACGCCTAATATTTCAATGTTAGCATTATTGATAGGTGCAGTAGTAGAAGCATCTGTAATATTCCCCTCTAAATAACACCCTCTCTCATAATTAACTCCTAAAACATACAATCCTTTTTCAATATCAGATGCAATTACATAACCAGATGGAAGCCAAGGATATACTCCCCAACAACCATTAAATCCATCTCCAGTAAAATTTGGTGAAGTATCGAAATTCCCTACCTCTATCATATTACCCTTATTAGAAACATCATGAATTACTACACCGTCTCTATAATAAGAGGTTACTATATAATCATTAATAAAATGAGCATTGTGAGGAATCACATTCATTCCAGGACTGCTCTGGACCCTGTCTAGCTCCACCATATTAGTTGGATCTGAAATATTGTATTCTCCTATATATCCATTACTGATCTCATCAGTTGTATATACATAATCTCCATCATCTGAAAACCACAAGTTATGACAAAAAGCTCCTGGTGAAATCTGCTGACCCAACATTTGCATATTGCTTACATTAGCAATATCCCAAATTGTAAAAAAACCATCTGTAATATGCGCTAAATACAAAGTATCTCCCCTCGCAACACCGTCATGTACATACCAATTATCAATCTCACCTATTTCTGTAGGATCCGTTGGATTCGTATTCAAATCCAACATAATGCATCCGCCATTACCTCTGTTGGCACCAAAAATATAACAGATGCCATTTTCATCTATATAAAGATTGTGAGCAGATTGCCACTCATTACCTGCTGGACCTGTGTAATAATAGGTTGCAAGATTGGTATTACCAGGAAGTGAATTCAGGTCAATGATCAATAAACCATTTTGAGCTTCAGTAGTTACATAAGCATAACCATTGTATGTTTTAATATCTCTCCAAATAGAATTCATTCCAGGTTCATAAAAAATTTCTGTTGGATTGGTAGGATCTGTAATATCAACCACTGAAGTTCCATCATTCACACCTACCAACGCGTATTCATTGGAACCAGTAGACCATCCCCAAATATCAGACAGATCTGAATTATGCATGGATACAAGATCTAAATAACCCAATTCTTGCATATTTAAAGGGGTTGAAGAACCTCCGCCTCCTCCGCCTCCTCCACCAGAACCGGTAGTATAGTTATAGGAAACATCATCTACATAAAAACCACTTCCATTGAGCGGATAAAGGTCTATTGAAGCCAGCTTATTATTACTGTTTGTAAATGAACCTACCGAAACAGCATCTAAGATCAGCTCCCATGAATTGGCAGTAAGATCTATGTCCATTTTAAATTGAAACCAGCTATTGACCGGATAAGTTCCTGTAACAGAATTAGCACCTCCATCATCAACAGTAACAGACCCATTGTCGAAATTGGCATGTAAGGTCCAGGAAGTACCTACATTTACATCACCCTGAAAATTAAAATAAGCATTCTTTCCAGTCTCGACCTTCATCGCGCATTCAAATTCAAAATTTCCAGTAGTGTATTGACCTCCAAATGGCAGCACGACATCCTGTGGACCGCCACCCCCAGAATTGGAAGTAAAATAAATAGAATTAACCCCACTTCTGGCATCAACATCTGTGATCTGCACATCGTCTGCTCCTCCACTGTTACCACTCCAAGTAGTCCAATCAGAAGAAACTACTGCTAAATAATCACCGGAAGTATAAGATTCAAAATCATCCGAGAACGATTGTGCAGTATAATTAAAAACAATAAATAAGGAAATAAATAATGAATAGAAGTATTTCATTTTCATAGAGTTGGTTTTAAATAAAAACAGAAGTGTTCAAACATCATTTCAATGACGTTCAAAATATTAAAAGGTTTCCTGTTATTTAAAGATATTATTATTCAGAAAAAAAACTACAATAACAAACATTAAGTTTTACCCATTGTATCGGTCAAATAAAGTGTTTTTTTTATATTTGCAGCCCAAAGGGCGCGTAGCTCAGCTGGATAGAGCACCTCCCTTCTAAGGAGGCGGTCCTAGGTTCGAATCCTAGCGCGCTCACTAAGAAAGAAAAGTTCGACCTTGGTCGGACTTTTTTTATTTTAAAGCATAAGCAATCCTAGTCTTGCCTTTTTTAGATTTTATCTTCCTAACTACTACACTGCCTATTTCCCTGGCTGAAGTCACATGGGTACCACCGCAGCCACAATATGGAAAACCCTGAAAGTTAACCACTCGAGCAGACTTTCCTTCAGGTGCCCAAACCCCCTGCTCTTCTGCTTCTGCAGAAGTAAGAGATTTATCTTCAACTATAAGATCTGAATCAACCAATTCATTGATCTTTTTTTCAAGTGTTGGAATAAGATCAGCTCCATTTTCTAGTACGCCTTCATATTCGACATATGGACCTGCTGGAAAATGAAATCCTTTAGTAGGAACTAAACCATCTAAACCCAGCTCATCTACAGCACAATCCAATAAATGACCAGCAGAATGCAATTTAGCATGAAGGATTCTTTTCTCTTTTTCAACACTTAGCTTAGCAATATCTCCGTTTTGAAAAGAACCATTCTTAAATTCTCCATAATGATGAACTACTCCATCAACATTTAACCTTACATCCATTACTTTAAACTCTGCATTTTCAGAACAGATCATTCCTGTATCTGCTGGTTGCCCTCCTCCTTGAGGGTAAAAGATCGTTTGATCAAGAATAACAGCCATGCCTTTTTCGTCCTCAATTGTCTCCAATATTTCGGAAGAAGATTCAAATAAATAAGTATCTTTTAAATAATTCAATTTTGTCATACCAATAAATTTATATTTATTGCGTTGTGTTTTTATATTTAATGCTCTAAAAGTAAAGAACTTGAAATATTCTCAATTGATCATTACTGTTTTTTTTTGTAGCTGTACTGTTTCGTGCATTTATCAACATGCTACAGGAACCACTACGACAGAACAATCTAAAGAAATTACAGCACAGGATAAAGCAGAAGAAGCTATCAATGAATACGTGATCACCCACTACAATGAAGTTGGTAGCTATACTGGTTATTCTTTTGGACAGCTATATAGCTTAAAACCAAAAGAAATAGTAGAATTAGATCAGCTAATTGAAACTCGAAAAAAATTACCAGAAATGAAGGCCCATTATAAAAATGCGCTGGATTCTGTAATAACTGCTACCGACACATTAATTGTACTAAAGAAAAGAGAGATCCGTAAAAAAAAGATCTACCATACCTATGAGGTGAATCATCTTTTTACAATAAAACCTCCGAAAGAAGCATTGAGACTGTACGAATTCACCTTCTATTTATATCCCAACTTTAAAATAAAGGATGTAAAAATGGAATTAAAAACCACACTAACTCCAGAAGAAAAAAGCCTTTTTGAATATTTCATTGAAAGATTCCCTCTTGTTACTGACGATGATCAGTATTTCGAAAACGACAAAAACAAAAGGATGTATACAGCTTTATCTAATTCATTGCTTAATGCAAAAGAAAATAAAGAAGAGATCATTCACCAAATACTTGCCATTGTCAAGCACATTAGACAGCATAATGAATTCAAGCCGGATCTATTCTGTGCACAATTAATTAAAAACTGGGTAAAAGACCATGAATATGGGCTCAATTATAGACCCATCATATTTACTCGTATAAAGGAGAATGAGAAGAACCCAAATCATAAAATGATGTACCATAAGCTTCAATATCAACCCGCCTCCTCACAAATGAAAGAGATTGCGCTGTCTTTTGAATTTGATGAAAACTACCTACCTGTAGAAATCATAGAATACACCGACCAATACGAACAATACTTTGAGTAACTACTAAGGTGCTATTTGAGACAAGACCCAATCCAATGATTTAGCAATAATTGTATCAGGACTTTCAATTTTACCTACTACTTGGTTTTTTTCGTTGATGGGCAAAAAAGAAGCACCACAACATTTTAATTCATAGTCCAATTTAAGCTTTGCATTTTCAGGAATATCCTTTACTGGTATATTCTCCTGATCAATACAAAAAAGATATTTCGCCCCCACTTTAGCATATTCAAAACCTAATCTATATGGCTGTTCTTTAGAAAGTTTTTCTGCGAAATATGAATAGCCTAATACCTTTATTTTTTGTCCTCTCAGCTCTCCTTTTACTAGCTGAATAACCTTAACCATTACAGCTGAATTCCTGTTAGGAGAACCAGGATTTAAAGGCTCTTCTCCTTCTAGATAATAGGGATCTTCAAAAGATACAATCTCTCCAACAAATACAACTTGAGCATTTTCTGCTTGCTCCAACATTGGATAATAATTTTCACAATCACAATTTTGAGTGAAACAATTGAAAATAAATGGAATAAATGCCATCAATATATTCATGGTGTATCTTTTTCTTTGTTTTCTTTAGTAAAAGCACTGGGGAGTAAATGGATACCATGCTTATCTGCCACTTTTAATAAAAAAGGAATTAACAAGCTAGATCCTGGTATCATTACAAAAGGAACGCCTATTCCCATCACCTTTAGCAAATCATACACTTGTGTCCTGAGCTCCTTTTCTTCTTCCTTTGTAATCTTCCCCTCTTTTAAATACTTTACCAACACCTTACTGGCATGCTGTGTTTCTTTGGCTTCCTCATTTAAATTTCCAAAAAAATGCTTAATGGCCTTGGTCGATTTTTCTTTATTCTCTTTAAGCTTATCCGCAAATTCTTTCCTACCCTTCTTTTCGAAGAAGCTAAAATCTATATCCCAGATCTTGTCCTTTTTCATAGAATGTAAATATACCTGTTTAGATAAGTCCTATACTCAATATCTTAATTAAAATAGAATTCTGTATTGAATAATAGGCAAAAAGCTATTCTGATAAAAGGTTTTTTCAGTACCAGACTGTTCATCATAAGCCCTGTAAAATACATTCTGATGATTGGTTAAATTTTGAAAATTTAACGCCCATTCCTGTGTGATCTTTTTTTGATTTTTCTTGTATCCAATTTTTAGGTCGGTTCTAAAATAGTCTTTTAGCTGTGGCTCGAAGGCATTCTCATAATCATAAACTGCTCTTCCTGCCAATTGGCTTTCCTCTAAGTTGACAGGAATGTATCTTTGCCCACCATTCATCGTTAGCTTTAGATCAAAAACCAATGAGCTTTCTGTTTTTTTGGTCTCCTTTTTACTCTTAAATCTAAACTCCTTACCCAATAATAGATTCACTGTATAATTACCATTAAAAGCAGTATTTCTAAGGGCTCCATCACTTCCAGTATACTTAGACTCATAAAGTGAGGCAGTAAAAAGATAGTAAAATCCTTTGTGAAGAAAATGTTCTAGCGTCAGCTCAATACCATAATTATAAGCTGTTCCTTCATTGACCAAAGTATCTGGAAAAGCCAGCTCAAAATTAGCACCGTAATTCAAAATACTATAGGCTCCATAAGTGTTACTTATTGG
>CAYSEW010000042.1:0-1823 GCA_964430245.1 uncultured Flavobacteriales bacterium | reverse complement strand
GCCAATACTAAATAGGTGTTTAGAATTTAGCTTATAATGATAGGAGGTCTTAAAAGTCTGCTTGCCTTCTACAGAATTATTCCTGTAAAATGGAAAATAGGTTTGTTCAAAAACATTCAAAGAATCGTTCTGGATATTGTTCTGAACAGCATCCATGGATACAACGGTTTTTAGATATGCTTTTTCATTAAATCGATAAGTATTACTTAATCCAATAGCGCCTATTTTAGAATTAAAAATCATGTCTTCTCCGCCTTCAGTAAATAGGTTATCCCCTATATCCTGCTCACTTTCCAAAAAAGCAATGCTACTCAATCCGCCTAATCCCCATAGTACAATGCTTCCTTTTTTATTGGGGAAATTCAGCTTAAAAGAAAGGTCCTGATAATCTGGAGTTGCAGTACCTGTTCCAAAATCCAGGCCGATCATATGAAATAGCTTTAATGTAGAGTAACGACCATTCACCAAAAAGGAAGAGTATTTTTCTTTATTGATGGGTCCCTCTGCCATGAATTCAAGACCATTAAAACCGATCTGCCCTAAAAATTCATATTCCTGATTATTTCCGTTCCTTAAATTAAGGTCGAATACACCCGCCAATGCATTGCCATATTCCGCAGGAAAAGCACCTGTCATAAAATCGGAATTATCTAATATATTATTATTCAACACACTTACAGGGCCTCCTGTTGTTCCCATCAAGGCAAAATGATTGGGGTTGGGTATATCGACTCCTTCTAACCTGAAGAGGACTCCTGTTGGAGAATTCCCCCTTATTACTATGTCATTTCTACTGTCATCAGCTCCCTGAACACCTGCAAAATTCTGTGCCATTCTTGATACATCATTCAAGCTTCCCGCATATCGTTGGGTCTCCTCTATTGAAAAAGTTCTGGCACTTACAGTAGCCATCTCATTGATACTTTTTTCTTTTTTATTTTCCGCTTCTATGACCACCTCTTTCATCATCACACTTTCCTGCAAGGCAATATCAATGATCAATTCTTTTCCTGAAGTCACTTCCATGTTTTGAAGGGTCTTTGGTTCATACCCAACAAATGAGATTTTTATGGTGTGTCTGCCCACTGGAATATCCTCTATTTTAAAACGGCCATCGAAATCTGTTACTCCTCCTACTATGGGTTCTACTGTGGTAACTACTACATTGGCAAAAGCTAGAGGAGACTTAGAGTCCTGATCTATTACTGTTCCTCTTATATTTTGTTGGTACTGACCATGAGTGCCCAGATATGCAAATAATGATAATAATGTAAGTAGCTTTTTCATTTTAAAGTATTGAAAGTTAAACAATTCGTTGATTCGATTTGACAACAAAGTAATTGCGAGAAATCTCCACCAACAAAATTTTGGTTTCAGCTACTTGATTTTGGGATGAATAACAAGGTTTGGGATGAATGGTGGGACGAATGGTTAGCTTAAGCCACTAATTTACTCTTTACCTCTTTAGACTTTTGTCTGGATACCGGCACAAATTCATCTGATTGCTGAAAGTGTAAGTGATAACCTTGTGCGTTTCCGGTTACATTTATCACCTTACTTAAATTAACAAGGTATCCCCTATGTACCCTTTCGACAGCATTAAATTGATGCAGCTGTTCTTCCAAGTTATTCATAGAGCTTCTTAATAAGCTCTTGGTTAGCTCATTATTTGTAAGATGAAAGATCTCGGAATAATTGGCACTGGCACGGGCAAATAAAAAGTCCTCCATTTTTAAATGGAGCTGCTCATTCTTCCCCTCTCCTAACAGAGATATATTTTCAATATTCTTTCCACTTGTTTTACTTTGTAAAGAATGGTTAAT
>CAYSEW010000041.1:1791-18257 GCA_964430245.1 uncultured Flavobacteriales bacterium | reverse complement strand
CACTGCTGCCTCCCGTAGGAGTCTGGTCCGTGTCTCAGTACCAGTGTGGGGGATCTTCCTCTCAGAACCCCTAGACATCGTAGTCTTGGTGAGCCGTTACCTCACCAACAAACTAATGTCCCGCATGCCCATCTTTAACCGCAAAAGCTTTAATCATCATAACATGCGAAATAATGATATTATGAGGTATTAATCCAAATTTCTCTGGGCTATTCCTCAGTTAAAGGTAGGTTGCATACGCGTTACTCACCCGTTCGCCACTCGTCAGCAAAAAGCAAGCTTTTTCTGTTACCGTTCGACTTGCATGTGTTAGGCCTGCCGCTAGCGTTCATCCTGAGCCAGGATCAAACTCTCCATTGTAATTATAACGTTAAGTTTTGTTGAAATCAAAATCTTCTCAGGTTTGCTAGTTTATATTCTTCCTTCAATAAGTCAAAGAACTTTATGTTCTAATATTGTAATTCTAAACAAATATTTTCCTCTAAAAAATCTCTTTTGATTTTCTTAAGGGCGGGCAAAGGTAATTACTTTTAATTAACCCGCAAGTTATTTTTAAAAAAAATTTCTCTTTTGAAATAAAAAACATTTTCCCTCTTTTAGTTCAACTAAAAAAGGATTGCAAATTTACCTTGTTTTTTCAACAATGAAAAACAAATTGCTGTTTTTTTTATGTAAAAATTATTAAAGAACAAATGCTTTATTGTTTAAAGCGGCTGCAAATGTAATAGTACTATACAAAGCAACAAACTTTTTGATAAAAAAATCACATCTTTTTTATAAACATTTTCGTAAAGCGTTAATAATCAAAGATCAAGGATTTGATGAATTTACTGGAATAATTAGTCCATTGGACAAAAGAGCTCCATTTGAAATGAAATCAATAATATATTTCGCCATTTGAAAAGGGGAAACATTTGCCTTATATCCAGGAAAAGCTTTATTCAGCATTTCTGTTTGCACAGCTCCAAGTGCCAAACAATTTACTTTAATATTCATTTCCTTTAATTCTAAAGCCATGCATTCTGTTAAAATAGAAATGGCAGCTTTTGATGAGCTGTAAACTGATAGACCAGGATATTTAGAGCTACCCTGAACTCCCCCAATACTTCCAATATTAATTATCTGACCAGCAGCTTTATTTAATTTTTTAACCAATAATTGAGTCATATTAATAGTTCCAAATAAATTAACATCTAACACAGACTTGTAATCATTATAAGTCTGTTCTAAAAATGGTTTATTTATAAGCAATCCTGCATTATTAATTAGAACATCTATAGCTTCATCTTGAATCCATTCTTCAATAGTTGATTGATCCAAACTACAGATATCTCCTTTTAAAATCGATAAGTTTTCTGGATTAAGAATCTGATCTTTTAATTCTCTAATTGAATCTATGTTTCTCGAAATACAATATACTTTATTATCCTCCGACAATAATTTAATTAACTCAAATCCAATTCCTTTAGAACAACCGGTTACTACAATTATCATTTTGAATTAATTAATTATTTAACTATTAATTTTTTAATAGCTGTAAATTCATTAGAACTTAAATTAACCATATAGACACCCTTACTTAGTTGTTGAATATTTAAATAGCAACTTCCGTTTTGAATAATATTAGTTTGCTTTAAAACAGTTCTGCCTCTGAGATCCATTATATTTAAATCTACTAAATCCTTATAAGATCGATCCAACATCTGAACATATATTGAATTGTCTGCGGGGTTTGGATATATATTAAAGTCAAGTATTAAATTTTCTTTCAATCCGGTATTGTTTACACAAAATGAATGAGATGTGCCAAAACCATAATCTGCTGCCGCTGCAGTCATTTGAACATAATTAATTGACTGCCACTGATCTGTAATATTGTAATCTCCATCCACATCACAACTTGAATATTGGGCACCGCTCATCCCGTCTCCATAATCATCATTTATATTGAAATCATAACACCCATCAGATAAACAAAACTTTTCAGTTGTTGTTGATCCGGTAGGCGCATTATCTGCATAAGTGCCAGATGGAGCTGAAAAAAGAACATTTGAATTAGCCTGATCTAAAATTTCCCACGAAACCTCACTTCCCCAACAATCAAACGTTAAATTCAAATGTATTTCTGAAGTATTAGGATAACATTCGAAAGAAGCAGAAGATTGATCATTAGATGGATTATCATCTGACTGCCCACTTGGACTACTTACTTGTACATTAAATGCATGATTACCTGACCCAGATACTCCAAGTCCTGAAAGACTTACGTTTGCAGACGAACCAGATGACAAATTACCTGACCAATTTTGAGTCTGAGAAGCACCTCCATCCACATCATAATTAATGACTAAAGATGTTAAATTATTAGATCCATTATTTTTAATAGTAATTATTGGACTAATATAATTTGAACAATAAACACCATTAGGCTCTGTAATGGCACTAACTGAAGCATCATTAGCTACAGCAGCCTGATTAGGATCGTAACCATTTAAGGAAGTAACTCCTGAATTTTGAGGATCCAGCCAATCTTCCAATCTTTGAGATGGAGATCCAGACCCATTCCCAGTCCATGACATAGAAAATTTACCATAATAATCGTTAATACTATTACTACATGTCGCCTGACCTCCATGAAGTTGACCAATCAAATGATTATTTTCATTCCACAAACCTGCGCCCGATGAACCACCTTCAGTTGTAGTATTGCGTTCCCAAGCTTCTATTCTCCATTCGGAATTTGCAACAGATGACAATCCTGAAGCTGACTGTAAAACGTCATCATCAAATGAAATCTTTTTAACATCTCCTGAAGGATGATGAATACAAACAGCAGTTTGAGGTGTATTCCCAGAATTATCCCATCCTGAATAATATACATTATAAGAAGTAGGAGGCGTTGAATTTAACTCAATCAGCCCGAAATCCGAAGCAGCATTAGAAGCTACAAATGAAGATCCATTTATTGCATTACTTCCACCAGAGGGAGCCTGACTATTAGCAACAGTTTGACTTCCACAAATAGGACTATCATAATTGAAGTTAAAAACTGCTCCACCCATACTACTAGGACCACAATGGTTAGCTGTTAAAAAATAAGGGGTTCCGTCTTGTGATGTGTTATTAACTAAAGAACCTGTACAAAGACCTCCTCCATTTGAGATCCTAGCAACTGATCTTATTTCATTAGACCATGGAACTCCATCTGGACATATCACATCCATATTACAAGCTCCAGATTCATTTACCTTAAGTGGATACCAATTATTTATATCACGATATCCATGAACGATCATACCTATCAATAATCTACCTTGTCCTTTCACATTTAAAGGCTCAAAATATTCTACTATCATTACCTCACCCTTCAATAAATCGGTGCCCAGCATATCATTTTGATTATTATTCTCTGAATTATACGCCCCTATAACCATAGTGTGGTCTTCATTATATAGATGCACATGAGCCCCAAATGGCAAGTTAAAATCATTGAAAATAATATTAACAGATAATGCACCCGGACATAATAGCTTAATTCTCCACACCCTATCCCCATTAGGTAAAGTCTCCCATATCCCTGCATTATTTAATGAATAATTTGTTATGTGCTCATAACCAAATCTAAAGGGCCCTAATTTATATTCATTATTATAATCGTCTTCAGCTAATTGTTTTTGAAGATCGAATAAGGGCATTTCTTTTAAATCAAAATTTGATTTCAAGGAATGTTTTAAATGAAATGACACAGGACCACCTACATCATATACCTGGGCATTTAATGAGTTTGAAAATAAAATAAATGGGATAGAAAATAGAGAGTACAATAGTTTCATATTCATAAAAATTATCTATTCGAAAGATAATAAATATTAAATATAGTTGCTTGAAATTATTCTAATTATGAAAATGAAATTAGACTAATTATTAATCGTAATCTACAACAACATAAGAGCTAGCTGGATGTGCCTGACATGTTAGAACAAAACCTTCTTCTACCTCTGCATCACTTAATGCATAATTGGCATCCATAGTTACCTTTCCTTCAACAACCTTAGCTTTACAAGTACAACAAACTCCTCCTTTACAAGAGAAAGGTAAATCAAGATCATATTCTATTGCCGCATCTAAAATAACATCACCATCTGAATCTAAATCAAATTCCACTTCCTCATCATCACAAATCACCTTTATTTTAGCTTGACCTGTAAAGTCACTATCATCCTTCTGAACATTTTCTTTTTCAGCAAAAAGCACTGGAGTAGTAAATAATTCATAAAATATCTTCTCCTTATTTACATCAAATTCTTTAAGACAGTTTGAAACATTTAAGATCATTTCTTCTGGCCCACACAAATAAAACCCTTCAGCCCTTAAAAGATCTATATCTCTTCTCAATAAAAGATTCGCTTTTTCCTTGTCTATTCTTCCAGTATAAAGCTCATCTGAACCTTCTGTCCTACTATATATATATTGAACAGTTAATCTATCACCTAAAAGTTGATCTAATTGAGATTTAAAAATTGTATGTTCTGGACTTCTATTTCCATAAAAAAGAACAAAACGACTATTGTTTTCTTTTATTAATACCGAATTGATCATAGATAAAATAGGAGTAATTCCTGATCCTGAAGCAAAAGCAACATACAACTTCTCATTGCTTTCATTTAAATCTAAAACAAAATTGCCTTGAGGAGCCATTACCTCAACCTCATCTCCTTCATTTAAATGTTCGTTAATATAAGTAGACACTTTTCCATTCTCTACTTTTTTAACTGCTACCCTCATCAATTCATCTTGAAAAGGTGAGGAACATAATGAATAAGATCTCCTTTCTTCTACACCATTAATTAAAAACTTTAAGGTTAAATATTGACCAGGCTGATAATTAAAAGATGACTTAAATTTATCATCAATATTAAATGCTACTGAAACAGCATCCTCTGTTTCTCTTCGAATCTCTGCTACTCTTAATTTATAAAAATTACTCATTCTGTATTTATATTAATGTTAAAATGAATTACAAAAGTTATTATTTTTTCCGAATATTAAATTTATTACTCAATTTTACACAAAATTTTCTGTAAATATTCTAAAAAATTATCTATGAAATCAGGATTTAAAAAAATAAATTTTTCAATCAACAATCAAGTTGCTACTATTTCTCTTAATAGACCAGATGTTTTAAATAGTTTTAACTATAAAATGGCTGACGAAGTTATTGATGCATTTAAAATATGTGAAAGTGACAACAATATTAGATCTATAATATTAACAGGTGAAGGGAGGGCTTTTTGTGCAGGACAAGACCTTGCTGAAGCAACAGGAGATAACGCTCCAAGTATTGACAAAATAGTTGAACATACCTACAATCCTATTCTTTCATTTATTAGAAATATACCTAAGCCAGTAATTTGTGCGGTTAATGGAGTTGCTGCAGGCGCTGGTGCTAATATTGCTATTGCATGCGATGTTACTTTTGCCTGTGCATCTGCAAACTTCATACAATCATTTACAAATATTGGATTGATTCCAGACAGTGGAGGTACCTATCACTTACCTAGACTTATTGGGATGCAAAATACTGCTGCATTAATGTTCTCAGGTGACAAGCTATCTGCAAGTGAAGCTGAAAATATTGGACTTATCTATAAGTGCACACCAAATGACCTTTTAATGGAAACTGTAAATTCATTTGCTGAAAAATTAGCGAAACGACCTACTAAAAGTATTGGACTTACTAAACAATTATTAAATCAATCTTTAATCAGTAATTTATCTGATCAACTTGAAATGGAAAAAAAATACCAAGCGATTTCTGCAGAATCCTATGATCATAAAGAAGGAATTAAAGCGTTTTTTGAAAAAAGAAAACCAGTATATAAAGGCAGCTAATTACTTTGTTAATCTTTCATTAAAGATTAAATATCCAAAATTAAACATGAAGCTCCATGGGTTCCCCCTAGCATTCATGTAATTTACTATAGCAGATACAGGGCCAATTGGACTTTCATATACTATTGATGATGACAATATAAAATACCTGCTTTTAAAAGGATTGGTTATATCATAATAAGGTAAATTATAACTGCTAGATAAAATCTTAGTGTAATGCTGCAAAAGGTAGGATTCGATTCTTAAATCTATTGTTGAGTTTAAATGGAAAATGTTTTTTAACCCTAAACCTAATATATCATGTCCAGAGTGCTCTGGCAAATACAATGTTCTGTTTTCGAGAACTGGCTGATAGCAAGGAGCTGTAATCATAGTTGCAGTATAATTATCTAAAAAATTAGAAACCCATTGCCAATGGACTTCCATTTCTGTCCCTATAGAATAAAATTTTGAAAGATTGAAGTATTTTTCGAATCTACCATGTAAGCTATACCATTGATGATAATTATTCAAGGCAGGCGTAACCAAAGGAGATGTACTCCCAGGAATTGAATTTTCAATATTATTCACCAATTGCCCTTTAACGGAAAAAAACATTCCTTTATTAGGAAACTGTTTACGATTCAGTGTTGATTCCTCATAATATATATTCATTACATTCATGTAAAGATCGGTAGCATCAGCCGTATCTCCTGATGTAAAGTTTTCTGTCTGATAATACTGCATATTGTAATTTCCTGTTTTAAATTTTATTCCTAGCTTACCCCTATTTAAAACTGGAACCTCAAACAATGCACCAGCAAAATTTTCATTTTCTATAATAAAGGATGGTTTTACATCCTCAAAGAAAGTTGCAAAACTTCTGAAATAATCCCATCTATTTATTGAGCCAAAAATCTTCATTCTAAACCTAAAAGGCATATAAGCATCAGCTTCGATTCCTCCATAAACAGAACCATAAAATTTTCCAAAATATGAATTAGCCTCTACTTTAAGAGCAACTTCACTTAAATTCAAATAATTAAATCCAATAAATCCAGTATTAATAGGTTTAGATGAAAAAACACCTCCAAACTCTGCAATAATTGGTTTTTCAGGTTTTACATTAAGGTTTAAAGTATATTTTCCAGACATTTTATCTTTTGTCGCTAAAGGATATAAAAAGGAAACTCTTTCATCTTCAAATAGCCTAAAATATCTTAACTTCAATTCATCTAAATTGATCTCCTCGTCTTTTTTGATAATTGCTTTTCTGGCAAACAGTTCCTTTTTACCATTTAAACCATGTATTCTAACTTTGTTAATTACAATTGAATCTATATCTTTTTTAAAAGCTTTTCTCTTTTCCTGTATTACTTCTTTACCCACTCTCCTTTCCAATAAATTTTCAATTGAATCCATTAATTCTATAGTACTGCTATAACCTTTCTGGATAGCAAATCCAGGGTTGCTAAAATCAAATAGACCAACTTGAAATTCAGGAGTAATTATAATTCCATTGTCACAGGGCAATGTAAGATCATCTCTATGAATAATCATACTTTTTATCTGACTAATAACATCATCTTGATCTGGTTTTTGTAAGGTGTCTGAAAAATTTACGCCAATAATAATATCTGGCATGAATTCGTCATACATTACTTCAGTTGGAAAGTTATTATATAACCCACCATCAAACATTAATTTACCATCTATATTCAAAGGTTTTAAATAACCAGGGTAGGTCATAGAGGCCCGGACAGCCTGATTTAAATGCCCTTCTCTAAAAACATGGGATTTTTTCTCTACAATGTCTGAGGACACACACCTGAATGGAATAAATAATTTATCAAAATCATAATTTGCTTTAGCAGAAACAGTAGAATAAGCTGACATGAAATTAAAATCAGCCATGGTAGAATTAGTGAAATTTGTTGGGATGCTTTTATTTAAATTAAACTCCTTAGATATCCTTAAACGGATCCAAGAAGCATCTATTGGTGGCTTTTTGAAATAATACTTATAATTTGACTCCATTTCACCAGCTGACATCTTAATAAACACATCCTGATTAACAACATACTCCATTTCTTCTGGAGAATAACCTGCTGCATACATGCTGCCAATAATTGCTCCAGCGCTTGTACCTGCAATATAATCTATGGGTATATTATTTTCTTCTAGTGCTTTAATAACTCCAATATGTGCCAATCCATATGCACCACCACCACTTAGAACCAATCCAACTTTTTGAGCAATTACAACATTAGGAGTTAATAAAAAAAAGAGGACTATTTTAAAATAAAAATTCAAAAAAATAAAGTAAAAACTATATCAAATAATCATCCTCAAAACATATTAAAAGATAATTTATTGCATATGTTATATAATTACCAAGACCCATCACAAATAGCATGATACATATCTGCCACTTCTTCTCCGCCAAAAACTTTTGCCATTTCAAAATTCTTACAAGCATTATCAGTGTCACCTAATAAATGATAACAAACCGCCATATTATAATATGATTTATAATGAGTATAATCTATCTCAATCACTCTATTGAAATCTCTAATTGCTTCCTTGTATTTTTTTTGATCGGTTAAAATAACTCCTCTAATAAAATAAGCTTCTTCATTATCATTATCATTTACTTTTAATGATCTTGAAACATCTTTAGATGCCTTTTCTAGGAGGTTATTTTTCTCAAAATAAGACGCTCTATAATTTAGTAATAATTGATTTTTAGGATAAAGCTCTATTGCGTAATTTATATCATTAAAAGCTTTATCCTCGTTTCCTAATTCAAAATAAGCTTCTGACCTCAACATTAAAGCATGGTAATCATTAGGGACATCTTTTAGTCTATTCCCTAATTGTTCAATCTTATATTTTACTTTTTTTAGCTCCTGTTTAATCCTATATTCTTCATCTACAATAGTCATTTCATTAACTAAATGACCTGCACCAGCATATACATCCATTACCCAAAGAACATACCTAATATCTACCATAATATTCCTACAGATCTCTCCATCGAACATAACATCACTCATGGTACTTTCCCAAGTACGATCGAAATTAATCCCAACTAGGTGACCTTCTCCATTGATAGCAGGGCTACCTGAATTGCCACCAGTAGTATGATTAGACCCTAAAAAACAGATATTCAATTGACCATTACTACCATATCTTCCATAATCTTTATTTTCCCAAAGGTTTCTTAACCTATCGGGAATCACAAAATCATCATTCCCTGTATTGTTTTTTTCAATAATTCCATCTAAGGTTGTAAACCAAGTATATTTCATGCCATCTCTAGGATAGGACCCTTCTACCTTACCATAGGTTAATCTCAAAGTTGAGTTAGCATCTGCCCAAAATGTCTTTTCTGGAAAATATTTCATTTGTGCTTCTAAATACTTTTTCATTAATTCTTCCATCTGAAAATAGTATCCTAAAAAATTAGGACGTATATCTTTATCATATTTATCTACAATACTCATTGCTAAAACAAACAAAGGGTCCTTTTTAATTTGCTTGATAGCTTTCTTGTTATTAGACAATAGCTTTGTCACCTTTTCTTTAGATGTAATCATACTTTTATCAAAAGCATAATCTGTATATTTTTGATAATCTCCATTAAATTTTGAATCGATCGTTTTTTTAATTTCTGGCTCAAGATCATCCTCCATTAATTCAAAATACATTGGTAATAATTTTAAAAATATCTGTTGATCAATGGTAGGGTCATAATTTTTAAAAAATCCATTGACCCTTCGATCAATTCGATCACTTGAACCCTCTTTTAATATTTGGTTAAAAGAATAGGCAAAACGAATAATCTCTGGACCATAATACCAAAGTTCTCTATGCAAGTTGGCTGCTAATTCATATTTAGTTAGCTTATTTTGAAGAGACTTCATGTCTTGTAATAGGTTCTTATATTTCCCATCCCTTGGGACCCTTGACAGATATTCTGCTTCTAATTTTTTCTTTTTTCCTAAAGCATCTTTCTTTTTAAGTCCTAAATTCTGACCAATCCATTTTTTATATGCATTACTGATCCTAGATTGTTTTGATGCATATTTAATATAAGTTTCTTCTGATTGAGCCATAGCTACATCGATAACAGACAAGCTCTGCTCTCTCATACTTATTCTAGCTGGATTGATCACATTAATATAATCTTCCACAGCATAAGAACTTAGGTATTGTTGAGTAGTACCAGGAAATCCAAATACCATAGTGAAATCATTCTCCTGTATCCCTTCTAATGTAACAGGGAAATGATGTCCAGGTGAATAAGGTATATTTTCATCTGAAATATCCGCTGGTTCATTTTCCTTATTGGCATAAATTCTGAAAACTGAAAAATCACAGGTATGTCTTGGCCAGATCCAATTATCTGTATCTCCACCAAATTTACCCATTGAGCTTGGCGGAGCTCCAACTAACCTTACATCATTGTAAGTTTTTGATACGATCATGTAATATTCATTACCATAATAAAAAGGAACTACATCTGCTTTATAAAAAGTTCCCTTAACAGCCGCCTCAGTTATTTTAGCAATATTATCGTATCGAAGATTGTCAGCTTCTTCCTCATTCATTTCTTCTGTAACTTGATTATTTACTTTGGAAGTAACGTCTTCAATTCTAACTATGAAAGTGGCTGTAAGTCCTGGGTTTTTCAACTCTTCTTTAGAAGACATCGCCCAAAAACCATTTTTTAAATAATTATTCTCTAGAGTACTATGCTGCTGAATCTGGCTGTATCCACAATGATGATTCGTTAAAATTAAACCAGTAGAGCTGACAACTTCAGCAGTACATCCTCCACCAAAATGAACAATAGCATCTTTTAAGCTAGATCGATTAATAGAATAAATATCTTCTGCCGATAACTTTAAACCTTGTGCCTGCATATCCCCTTCTAAAGCCTTTAAAAGAGAAGGGATCCACATACCCTCATGAGCGAAACTTCCTAAAGAGATTAATAAGAAATAAATTGAAATTACTTTTTTCATACTATTATTTTAAAACCTTTGCGAATATAATTATAATAGAAAAAAAGACCTATAAAAAGGATAAGTGACTTTAAAATAATGATTATTATATTGTTGCTCTTTTTAAAATATATCTTTGCGCCATGGAAATTTTATACTATATCTTCTTTTTGGGGATAATCTATATTGTATTTAGCTTGATTTGGTTTCTACTTGCTACCTTACCAAAAATGATCCTGAGCAGAGCCAATTCCAGTGAATTAGAAAATTATATTTTTAAAACCCTTCAATATTACTTTATAGGTTCATTGACATTTCTTTCTTCATTAAAATTTATTAATGACCCTAGAAACATCATAAATAATGAGCAAAGCTCTTTGTTTATTATAACAGGAGGATTTGTCCTTTTACTATACCTAACGGGAAAGATGGAAAGAAATAAAATGATCTTTCAATTCAAAAGCTTTGTTTCAAAAACTCGAAATGATGGCGTTTTAAAATACGAACCTCACCTTATTGGACTTACAATGATACTTTATGCAATATCTATTGGAAACCCTTTATTGGTTGACAATGCCATCAACTCATGGTTTCTTGATAACATTCTAGAGTTTTATCATACCCCAATCATAGGTTGGATCATTAGATTCATTGGTTTCTTTTTCTTGATGACCATGATTTTCAGAGGAATCAGTACTATTAGAAATCTATTTCAAAACATCTATTCATTATTTAGCGGCAAACCAGTTAGAAAGAAAAAATCCTCTACAATATTTGAACAGTTCAACAACATGAACAACACTAAGAACCCATTTAACAATCAGGAAGAAAAAGTAGACCCAGAAGAAGACATCTATGTTGATTTCGAAGAGGTTGAAGATGATGAAGATGAAAAAGAATGAAAATTGCTATTAGAACATACGCTGGCCTTGAAGAGATCTTACAAGCTGAAATACACTCAATAACAGGAAAAAACGCTACTATTCAAAAACGTGCTGTTTCTATTGAAGGCAATATGGAGGATGTTTATAAGATTAATTTATGGTCGAGATTTTCAATTGATGTATTGGTGCATTTACATTCTTTTAAAGCTTCTCATGAAAACATATTGTATAAATATGCTCATCAAATTGAATGGGAAAAATACATGACTAAAGATCAAACCTTTTCTATTTCTTCAATTGTTCATTCCAGATTTTTCACGCATTCACAATATGTAGCACTCAAAATTAAGGATGCATTGGTTGATCGATTTAGAAAAATAGATGGAAGCAGGCCAAATGTAGATAGAGATGAACCGGACATGCAATTTGTTGTTAGAATATCTGATGACAAAGTGAATATCCTATGGAATACTTCTGGGACTCCTCTATTTAAAAGAGGGTACAGAAAGCTTACTGGAGAAGCACCTTTAAATGAAGTAGTTGCTGCAAGTATTCTAGAGTTTTCTGGATGGGACCAAAGTATTCCATTAATTGATCCTATGTGTGGATCAGGGACATTTGTTGCAGAAGCACTCATGAAGTCTTATAAGATTGCTCCAGGAATATTAAGAAACAGGTTTGGATTTGAAAAATCTAAAGAACATGTCCCTGAAATATGGGATTCATTAAGAGAAAAAGCAAAGAATAATATATGTCAATCCTCTGCTATTATTTATGGGTATGACATTAGCTTATCAGCTGTTTCTATGACAAAGGAAAATATTAAAATGTTTGACCCTTCTGACAAGATTAAAATTGAACAATCTGATTATTTTAATTTATCCAAACCTGAGGAAGAAGGAATGCTAATAATGAATCCTCCTTATGATCAAAGGCTTAAAAACGACCATATTAATGAGCTATATAATAACATAGGAAGTAGATTAAAACATTTCTGGGAAAATTATAATGCCTGGATACTATCAGGAAATTTACAAGCAATAAAACACATTGGTTTAAAACCTAAAAGAAAAAAAACATTATTCAATGGGCCTTTGGAATGCAAATTGATATATATCCCCATATACAAAGGGAGTCTTAAAAAGAAAAAAGAATAATTAAAGTATCTTAATACTCTATTTATTTATATTCGGATAAGAATTAACCATGAGCAATCTATTTAATCAAATATTAAACAACTCTTCTACCAGAATCATGGTTGCTATTTATATTTTGATCCTATTTATAACAGGTTTCTTCTTAATCTACGGATTTTATCATGAAAAAAATCTATATGATAAATTAAGCTCAGAAAAACTACAATCTATTTCTGCTACTGTAGCCATTCAAATAGATGGCGATTGCCTTGAGAACCTTTTGAATAACAATCAATTCATAAATGATATTAATGCAGAAAATCATATTAATGATAGCTGCTTTTTAAAAATTCAAAATATCTTGAATAAAGCAAAAGCATACAATCATTTAAATGACATTCTTTATACACTTGTTTACAATAAAGATGAGGGTGTTTTTCAATTCGGTGTAACCGGAGGGAGCGTTTTTTATAGACACAAGTATGAACTTTTTCCTGAAATATTAAAAACCAATTATGAAAAAGGAGGAGTGATCGAAAGATACTCTACAGAAAATGGGGAATGGATCTCTGGATTCTATCCAATAAAAAATGCTAAAGGTGAAACAATTAGCATTGTGCAATCTGATATAAACTTAACAGAACTCGACCAAGAGATATGGGATGAATATTTTAACAAAACAATGATCTCCCTTGGAGTAATTCTATTCATTGCTATCCTATTACTCCCTTACATGAAAAAAATTCTTAAAGAGGATGAAAAAATTAAGCTAGCACTTTATCATCAGAAAAAAGAAATTGAAATAAAGAATAAGGATCTTACAGATTCTATAAATTATGCAAAAAAAATACAACTTGCTATATTACCTGATAAGGAATACATAGACAAATCTCTTCCTAATAGCTTTATTTTCTATAGACCAAAAGACATTGTAAGTGGTGATTTTTACTGGTGTAGAAATGTTGGAAACACCACTTTAATAGCATGTGCTGATTGTACAGGGCATGGAATTCCTGGTGCATTAATGAGCATGATAGGTAATTCTGTTCTAAATGAAATTATTAACAACAAAAAAGACACCAATTTAGATCCTGGAAATATTTTAGACCAGCTTGAAAAAGGAGTGAACGAAGCATTGTCGACTAAAGATTATGAAACACAAAGTAAAGATGGTATGGACATTAGTTTATGCTGTATAGAAAATGACAAAATGGTTGTTCACTATGCTGGTGCACTCAGACCTCTAATCATTATAAATAATGATGAATTAAAAGAGATAAAAGGAAACAGATTTCCAATTGGCGGAGGTGATACTTATAAAAAAGGGAATTTTAGGTCTCATACTGTTAACATAAAAGAAGGTGATAAATTTTACATGTATTCGGATGGATTTCCAGATCAATTTGGAGGTGCTAAAAGTAAAAAGTACATGAATAAGAATTTCAAGAATTTTCTTATTAAAAACCATAACCTCAGCACAAAAGAGCAATATGATTTACTAAATAAGGAGCTTATTAGTTGGAAAGGAAATCTTGAACAAATAGACGACATCCTTATAATTGGCATTTTATTTTAATTTAATTCATGGAATCCCAAAAACTTAAAAAGGTAAATGAAAAAATAAATGAACGTATTTTATTTACTAAACAAGAAATTGAAGATCTCAAACAATTCACTGCACCAATTGAGCCTGAAAATGCTATAGGAAGAATCAGTAGAATGGATGCCATAAACAATAAATCAATTAACGATAGAGCATTAAGAAAAGCAGAAGAAAAATTAAAAAAATTACAAATTGCTCTCTCTAGAATAAACGAACCAGATTTTGGAAAATGTAGGATCTGCAATAGTGAAATTCAAGAAGGAAGATTACTTTTGATGCCTGAAAGTAACATTTGTATAAAATGTGCTTCTAAACATTAACTCAATAATTATTACAAATGAATGAACCATTTATCACCAATGATGCTGTAGTATTAGGTCTACTTGTTAGCTCTCTAGGAATTATATTTTATGCTACCCAACAAAAGTCACTTTCTGTCTTTTTTAAAATAATTCCTGCTCTTCTTTTATGCTATTTGATTCCTTCTTTATTCAGCACTTTTGGAGTTATTTCAGCAGAGCATTCTTCACTTTGGCCAGTAGCCAAAAATTATTTTCTTCCTGCAGCATTGATTCTTATGACACTTAGTACAGACCTTAGAGGTGTTTTTAAATTAGGTCCAAAAGCACTTATCATGTTCTTTACTGCTACTGTTGGTATTATTTTAGGTGGTCCTATTGCCATCATGATCACTTCATTATTTTCTCCTGAAACTGTAAGTGGTGTAGGATTTGATGCTATTTGGAGAGGTCTATCTACTTTGGCTGGAAGCTGGATTGGTGGTGGGGCCAATCAAACAGCAATGCTTGAACTTTACGAATACAATCCTTCTAAATATGGTGCTATGATAACCGTAGATATTGTAGTTGCTAATATTTGGATGGCTTTTATTTTATATGGAGCAGGAAAAGCAGCAAAAATTGATAAGTGGCTTAAAGCTGATTCATCTGCAATAGATGAGCTTAAAGATAAAATGGAAAATTATAGCTCACAAGTAGAAAGAACTACCACTTTTAATGACTTAATTAAAATAGTAGCCATTGCATTAGGGGGGGTAGGATTATCTCATTTTCTAGCTGATATTATCTCCTCATATACATTATCTATTCCTGCAATAGCTTCAACTGTACTTGGCAATCATTTCTTTTGGATCGTAGTGGTAGCTACTACATTTGGATTAAGTCTATCATTTACTAAGATGAGAAAGCTAGAGGGTGCAGGAGCATCAAAGTTAGGTAGTGTTTTTATCTATTTATTAGTTGCTATTATTGGAATGAAAATGGACATAACAAAAGCATTTGAAGAACCAATATTAATAGTAGTTGGATTAATATGGATGATTTTTCATGTTGGTTTACTCACATTAGTTGCAAAAATAATTAGAGCTCCTTTTTTCTTCTTAGCCGTTGGAAGTAAAGCCAATGTTGGAGGTGCAGCTTCAGCTCCAATAGTTGCTTCTGCTTTTCATCCAAGCCTTGCTCCAGTAGGTGTATTACTTGCTGTACTTGGTTACGCCCTAGGTACATATGGTGCAATTTTATGTGCCTACCTTATGAAAATCGCATCCTAATTACCTTTTTACAATTCTAGTCTCAGAAATATGATTCTTAGTATTAATAAATCTTAGAATATAAACTCCATTCGGAAGGTTTTGAACATCGATGTTATGTTGATTAAATCCTCTGTTAAGTGCAATATTATTTGATTGTACTATAACACCTCTAGCATCAAGAATATTATAATAAACATCCTTACCCTGATGCTGATCTAGCTCCAACTCAATAATGAACTCATTTACTACTGGGTTTGGATATACAGCTATAGGCAGACCTGAACCAATTGTACTGCATGAAACACTCACCGGAGAGAAGGTTTTAGACACTCCATCGTAATCCACCTGAGTTAATCGGTAGTAGCTTAAACCATCCATAGGGTTACCATCTACAAAATTATAATCTAATTG
>CAYSEW010000041.1:0-1691 GCA_964430245.1 uncultured Flavobacteriales bacterium | reverse complement strand
TTTAATGTAATACCAGAACCAGTATTATTGACTGTTACATTTGTAAAAGTAGGATTAATATCTGCAGTTGTATTTGCCGTATAGGTAATGACAAAATCATCAACTCCTACTCCATCAGGACCATTGGTTGTCCAATTGTCATAATTTCTTATTTCAAACATGAAATTTGAAAGATCTCCATCTGGATCCAGATCCGATAATGCAGCATCAAGGTCTATCGTATATTGTATCCATACATTTTGAGTCCCTTCTGACACAGAATTAGCAGGATTACAATATGTTGTAGATTGCTGATCTAAATTGATCCAGGTAGTCCCATTATCAAAGCTACATGCAATAACATCTGATCCTGATGTATATTCATCTCCATAATCCATTCCCCAAAAAGTTAACTGTAGATCTGTAGCACCAGCTGCAGCACTTAGATCATAGGTCAACCTTAAAGCGCCATGACCAAACCATCCGCCATCTTCATAGGGACACATTAATAAATATTTGTCTGAAGCTCCAGCCCTACCATCATTATCTCCAAAGTTAATTACTTCACCCCAGTAGTTTGCAAACGAGGTTACATCACTACTTCCTATAATATGGTCTTTTCCATCTCCAGATGGCCATCCTCCAACTGAAGCTGCATTATCTGAAATTACTCTGTAAGACCATTCGCTTCCTAAACCAAATATAGAGGATGTAGTTACGCTATATTGAGTTGCAGTTATACTTTGAAAATCTTCGTTAACAGGAGTTGTTAAAGTAGTTGAGGATTCAGTATTTCCGGCATGAGTTACACCCTGATCAGCATCACCATCAAAAATAACGATGCAAGCAGCATCTGATGCATCCAACCCATCTCTATAACCAACTGTAAGGTCTCCTGCTAAATTTAGTGCATAAATATCGAGGTCTAAAACACAAGATGCGGTATTTGCAATATTCAATGAACCATCTACATCTAGATTACCTCCAGCTATTTTGGTTCCAGCTGTTTCTATAGATAACTTATGATAGTTATCTGCAACTATTGTTTGAGTTGCACCATCGTAAGTTACCGTTCCTTCTGCAGGATCTAAAGTTCCTAAAAAAGTAACTGTTGAGCTGAGCACTAAATTACCTGCTCCAGTAAAATCTATTTCACCATTAGTAGCATCGAAAGTACCATCTGCATTATAAGTACCTGTGCCTATATTTAATGTCCCATCTATATCTGATGTGCCTGATGCATTGATTGTTCCTGAACCTAAAGTTAATGTTCCATCTACATTAGCAATTCCCGAAACAGAAAAGGTGTTTGACCCAACATCTACTGTTCCTGAGCCAACAACAAAAGCTCCATTTGCAGTAACAGATCCTGCCAATGTTTTTGTAGAGTTATATGTCCAAAGGCCATTATAAGTGTCTGCTATTATAGACTGCGCAGATGATCCATCGTAGTGAACTGTACCTGTAGAAGTGGAAAGAGTACCTAATGAACTAACTGTTCCACCCAGTTTTAAAATTCCCAAGTTATTGGTAATTGTTACACTTGCTCCTGAAGCTGTGAAACTTCCATTAGCATCGTAAACACCTGTAGTAAAATACAAATGCTCATTAATATCTGTAGCGCCTTGAGTAACATGCGTATAAGTTCCTAAATCATATAATGATATTCCTGAAGATGACTCGTCTGAGAAATCTCCATTACAAGTGATGTT
>CAYSEW010000040.1:0-18760 GCA_964430245.1 uncultured Flavobacteriales bacterium | reverse complement strand
AATTCAATAGCAGCAGGAAGTATGGAAGTTACTGATTACATTTATGCTCGTGATAATGGTGTAGATGCTGGTGGCTCTTACAATCAAGGAAATGCTTTTGAAATGGGTAATTATTTCGATGTTTTTGCTGATCAAGATATGTACTCTATTAATGTTAAAATTCACAGTGCTGCAAATCCTGGTGCTGTAGTATATGGAGTTGTTTATTCTATTGACGCAGCTACTGGAGATTTCATTTTCGAGCAAAATACAGATGACTATGTATTAACTTCTGGAGATTTAGGTGCTGAAATTCAACTTAACCTTTTTAGCCCATTTACTTTATTATCTGGAAACGGTTATTTAGTAGTGATTGGAGCATATGGAGATGGAGGTGCAACTAATGACCTTGTAGTTACAACTGCTGGTATTTCTGACCCTCAAACATCCTTCTTTTATGATGGAACAGATCTTACTTGGTACTATTCTACTAGTACACCTTGGGTAAGAATTAATGCTGAAAATACTCAGTCAATTGAAGAATCTAATGTGAATTTTGTGCTTAATCAAAATATCCCAAATCCTTTCAATAACAATTCAATGATTAACTACACTTTAAATGAAGCTTCTAATGTTAGCTTTAAAATTGTAGACATTACTGGTAAAATTGTTATGGACCTAAATGAAGGGACTCTTTCAGCTGGTGCTCATATGATCAACTTAAATGCTGATGTATTTGCAAAAGGTGTATATCACTATACTCTTTCAACTGAAAAAGGCTCTTTAACTAAAACTATGATAGTTACAGAATAAACAAATAATTTTATTATAAAAAAAGGCGGCTATATGCCGCCTTTTTTTATAAGTATTATTCAAGATAATTTGTTTTTTGCTTTAATCATTTGATTTCATTAAATTTGTAATCCTTAAAAAAAACTACTAATCACTAAAATATAATTTCATGAAAAAGATTTTACTCGGATTTTATTTATCAATCTTCTCTTTTGCCTGCTTTGGCCAGGTAATATTCTATGTAGAAGAGCCTGCTTCAATTAGCAACAATTACACCTTTACATACACTGATCCAGGTGGAGGATGGTCACTTACACCAGACTTAATGGATCCACTCAATGCTGTACAGGATACGCTTATGCTTGCTGATGATGGAACTGCTGATGATAGCTTAGCTTGTAACCCATTAATAAATGACTTAACTGGTAAAATTGCAGTATGTTATAGAGGAGCTTGTCAATTTGGACTCAAAGCTAAAAAAGCACAAGATGCGGGTGCTGTTGCTTTAATTATCATTAATCATTCGCCTGGTGCAGTTGGAATGGCTCCCGGAGATAGTGGTGCATTAGTTACCATTCCTGTTGTTATGGTTTCAGATGCTGATGGTGCAATAATCAGAGCACAAATGGATGCTGGCGCAGATGTAATTGCATTTATCGGTAATAAAGTTGGGTATTATGCTGATGACCTCGGATTCTTTGGTGATGACATCAACCGACCTAAGGCGTTTTCTAATCCTTTAGCTCTGTCAGCAGATAATACAGAATATGACGTGCAACCTGGCGCATGGGTTCATAACTATGGAACAAATCAACAATTAGGTGTTGCAGTAAATGCTCAAATCACATTAGGTGGAACAGTTCTTTACGATCAAACATCTTCTACTTCAGATATTAGTTTTGGAGACAGTGCTTTCTTTTCACTACCTGTTTTTTCACAAACTTCATATACTGAAGGTTATTATGAATTAACCTATTCAATAGTTACTACTGCTGTAGATCAATTTATAGGTGATAACATGGTTAGTCAGAATTTCATGTTGAGTGATACACTTTTTTCAATGACTAATTTAAATGACTCTACTAATACTCCATCAAATGGACCTTATTATAGACCAAGTGCTGCAGTAGGAAGCTACTCTGCTTGTATCCATTTTATGGATCCTAATGCAAGTAGAATAGCAGCTATGGGAGTTACTTTTGCTGCTAGCACTACTGACCCTGCAGTATTAGATGGTGAGTATGTTAGTGTTTATGGATATGAATGGGCTGATCAGTTTACTGACATTAATGATGCTAACCTTACAGGTGTAAACACATTGAATCTAATTGGTGTAGGAGAATATACTTATTCTGCAGATCTTCAAAATGAAAACATCTATGTGCCTTTTGACGAGCCAATGACATTAAATGATAACACTAGGTATTTATTTTGTGTGAATACATTTAGTACTGAAGTATATATTGGATTTGACAATGCTATAGATTACACACAAAATTTTGACAATGTATACTTACAACCAATTTCTCCAATTGAAGATAATGGAACATGGTTTGTAGGTGGATTTGGAAGAGACGTTGTCCCTGGACTTTCAGTAAATGTGTCTACTAATCTTAATGTAGAAGAAAATGAGCAATTAAGCATTACTCCTTATCCAAACCCTGCTAACCATATAGTTAACATCCCATTAAATGGTTTTAAAGGATATGCTAATCTTAAAATTTATGACTTAGCTGGAAAATTAATTTCAGATCAAAATGTAAATACTATGAGCGGAAATCTTCAAGTAAATGTAAATGACATTCCTAATGGAAATTATTTATTCAACATTACTTTCGAAGATGGAAAATCTGGTAAATTCAATGTTGTTATAACTAAATAACTTTATATCTCTTATTTAAAAAGCCACCAATAGGTGGCTTTTTTTTTCAAACCCCTTAAATATTACAACCATGAAATCATCAATATTAATAGCTGCAATGTTCCCTTTAGGATTAATTGCTCAAAAAACATCTCAAGTACATGGAGAATCCATCCCATGTAACAAAACCTGGCATTCATCTATACCCTCAAAAGGAGTAACTATTTTTTCCGAAGACTTTAACGCAGGAATACCTTCATCGTGGACCAATACTACCGTATCTGGACCGGTTGACTGGAAATACACAACAGTAGGTCATACAGGTAGTTATCCTACTGCTGCTTTACAATCTACTACAGCATCCAATGGTTGGATCTTAGTTGATTCAGATGCAGATAATTTCAGTGGTGGTAGTGCAGAAGATTCAAAATTAACTAGCCCAATTATTGACTGTAGCGGTTTTACAAATGTAAAATTAGAATTTCAACAAATGTTCAGAAGATGGCAATCTGACATTACAACAGTTAGAATTACAACTGATGGTGGTGCAAATTATACTGATTTTATCTTAAATGCTGCCATTACTCAACAGGGGACTGACAATCCAGATTATGTAAATATTGATATTTCATCAGCTATAGCTGGTGATCCAACAAATGTTCAATTTGAATTTTGGTGGCAAGGTGCTTGGGATTATGGATGGCAAATTGATGATGTTTCTGTTAAGGAAATTGATCCTAATGATATTATTGTAAAACAAGCTGCCTTTGATTCCGATATTGAATACTATCAAATCCCAGAAAACCATGTACAATCTCAAGACTTTCATGCTTTTGTTAGCAATATTGGATACTTGGACCAAACTAATGTTCAATTAAACGTAAATGTTGACCATGCTGGGTCATCAGTTTTTTCTGGATCATCAAATACAATAAGCACACTATCAGTAGGAGCTGAAGACTCTCTAGCTATTTCAACTAGCTATACACCTTCTATGGCGGGGACATACGATGTTACATTTAACGCTACTCAAACTGAAACAGATGATGTTATTGCAAACAATACTGTCTCATTGACTTATAATGTAACTGATTCTATTTATGCAATTGACAATGACAATTATGGAGGTCAATGGTGGAATCAAAATACACTTGGAACAGGATCTGACCCCTTTGAATTTGGAGCTCTCTTTGAAATCATTAACGATGATAAAACTCAAACTGTTTCTGTTTTTGTTGGTGATAGTTCTGATATAGGAGTAGTTTTTGAAATGTATATTTATGAATATGACCCTTCTTCAGGAGTGGCCACTTTTATAAATCAAACTGATTCCTATTCAGCATCATCAAATGATCTTGGAAATTGGATTACATTGCCTTGGTTTGGATATTCAGACCTAAATGCTGGAACATACTATCTTGTATCTGCATTACATTATGGCGGCAGTGATCGATTATTTATTGGATATGGAACAAATACTGCTGTAAGTGGAGCTACATTGAGTAACGATGGAGTTGGCGGTGGTTGGCTAAATCAGCCAAGAGTTCCTATGATTAGACTAAATGTTGACAACACTATTGGTGTTCAAGAAATAGTAGATGAAGCTATCTCTATAAGTCCTAATCCTGTTAAAGATTTTTTATACATTCATTCTGAATCATTGAACAATTTCAATTTTACTATTTATGATGTTTATGGTAAAATAATTTTAACTGGAACGTCCAATATTAATTCTCCAATTAACATAAGTCAACTAGCTAAAGGAGCTTACTTTATTAATATTCCAAAAGGAAGCCTAACATTAACTGAAAAGTTTATTGTAGAATAATAAAGTATATACTATTAAAGTAAAAAGGGGGGCTAATGCTCCCTTTTTTTATCCGATTTTTTCTTTGAACTGCCTTAAGAATTTTGATACATAGACAAAATCATTAACTTCTTTAACATCTGTATTTAAAATAGATTCTTTATTCCCTGTCCAATAATTTTTTCCTTGATAAATAAACATAATATTTTCTCCTATTTCTAACACGGAATTCATATCATGAGTAATAACTACAGTTGTCATATTATATTCTTCTGTTATTTCCTTGATTAATTCATCAATTACAATAGCAGTAACTGGATCAAGGCCAGAATTAGGTTCATCACAAAATAAATATTTTGGATTCATAGATATAGCTCTTGCTATTGCGACCCTTTTTTGCATACCTCCACTAATTTCAGCAGGGAATAAATTATTCTTATTCTCAATATTTACTCTTTTAAGGCAAAAATTAACTCTATCATCCATCTCAGACCTAGACATATCTGAAAAAATTTTCAAAGGAAAAGCAACATTTTCTTCTACCGTTAAAGAATCAAATAAGGCACCTGCCTGAAACAGCATCCCTAATTCCTTACGGATCTCTTTTTTTTCTTTCATCTTTAATGAAGAAAACATCCTTCCATCATAAGATATCTCACCCTCATCTGGATCCAACAAACCAACAATACATTTCGTAAGTACTGTTTTCCCCGATCCGCTTTCTCCAATTATTAAATTTGTTTTACCCTTATAAAAAGTAAATGAAATATCATCGAGGACTTTAACATCTTGAAATGTTTTTGATATGTTTTTTATCTCGATCAAATTAAAAGTAATTGAGTCAATAGTACGTTTGATAATAAAATTAAAATACTACTATAAACTACTGCTTTAGTACTATTTTTCCCCACTTCTAGTGCTCCTCCTTTTGTATAATAGCCAAAATAACTAGAAACACTAGATATTAAAAACGCAAATACAACTGTTTTAATCAATGCATATTTGATGTGTTCATAGTTCTCATAAGAAAAAGACCTAATTCCTTCAATAAATTGTTCGGGAGGGATTAACCCTGTTCCATAGGATGCAAACCATCCTCCTACAAATCCAAATACCATACTAAAAATGATGATTACTGGAAAAATGAACATTGATCCAGCTACTTTAGGCCCTATTAAAAATCCTCTTGAATTAATACCCATTATCTCTAATGCGTCAATCTGCTCAGTAACCCTCATCGTCCCTAATTCTGATGCAATATTAGAACCTACCTTACCAGCTAGAATTAATGAAATAATTGTTGGAGAGAATTCCAATATAATAGAATGTTTTACTGTAAATCCAACTGTATAATCTGGAATCCATGCCGAATCAATTGCTGTAGCTGTTTGAATAACTATTACAGCTCCCATAAATGCTGACATTAGAACAACAATAAATATAGATTTAATTCCAAGCTGAATAATTTCTTCTATAAATCGATTCCAATATGCAGAGATTCGTTCAGGCTTAGAGAACAAAGCAGCAATCATTAACGTATACCTTCCTATATGAAAAAACATATTATATTATATGATATAAGAACGAAAATAGTTAATATAATTTGGGAATTAGCATGACTATTAGCTAATTTTAAACAGAATGACATGAATATATCTAAAACTTATATACAGAAGCCAATTATCGCAATTTTGATTGTTTCATTTATAATGATTTCGAATTCGTGCTCTTTATTTCGTAAAAAAAACAAATGTGACACCTGTCCTACATGGAGTTTTCATCCTTCTGATGTTAAGGGTGAATTTTCATAGCTTTTTTAAAGTCATTACATATAAAAAGGATATTTTTGAGCACTACTTTATTAGTATGACATGAAAGATAATTACTTAATCATAATGGCAGGAGGAATAGGCTCAAGGTTTTGGCCAATGAGCAAATCATCTTTTCCAAAGCAATTTCATGATGTGCTAGGAAATGGCCAAACTTTGTTGCAGTTAACGGCAGAACGATTTAAAAATTTATGCCCTCAAGAAAATATTTATATTGTAACCAATCAGAAATACAAAGCCATTATTGAAGAGCAACTGCCTTTTATAGACGCTTCACAAATTTTATTAGAACCTAGTATGAGGAATACAGCGCCCTGTATTGCCTACGCATCATATAAAATCCGAGCAAAAAACCCTAATGCAAGGTTAATCATAGCTCCTAGTGATCATTTAATTATTAAAAAAGAAGAATTTGAAAAAACAATCAATTCTGCTCTAGCACAAACTCAAGAAGGTAATTATTTAATTACAATAGGAATAAAACCTCATCGTCCAGATACAGGTTATGGTTACATACAATTTGAAGAAGGATTTGAAGGGGTAGCGGAATCTATAAAAAAAATTAAAACATTTACTGAAAAGCCTCCTAAAGAAAAAGCAATTGCATTTATGAATTCTGGAGACTATTATTGGAATTCAGGTATGTTTATATGGAACATAAATAGTATTACAGAATCATTTCAAAAGCATCTTCCTCAGATCCATGATTTATTCAATGATATTTCAGCTATTTATTTCACAAATAAGGAATTAGAAACAATAAATAAAATCTATAATAAATGTGAAAATATTTCAATAGATGTAGGTGTCATGGAAAAAGCAGATAATTCCTTAGTAATCCTTGCTGAACTCGGTTGGAGCGACCTAGGAACATGGAGCTCTTTATATGAACAAATTGAAAAAGATGCTGATAACAATGCTGTTATTGGAAATAAAATCATCAGCTATCATTCTTCCAATAACATTATAATGGCTCCTAAGGATAAATTAATAGTTACTCATGGACTAAATGATTTTATAGTGGTTGAAAATGAAAACATGTTGTTGATCTGCAAGAAAGAAAATGAACAAAACATTAAAACAATTGTTAAAGATATTGGTGAAAAATATGGCGATAAGCACGTCTAACCTTTGCACTTAATATATGCTTTAAATTACCTTAAAACATCTTTTCTTTCTGCATCTAATCTTAAAAGAATAAAAATCAAAATTGAAAAAGTAAGCATTGAAGATCCTCCTTTACTGAAAAAAGGCAAAGGGATGCCTATTACAGGAGCTAATCCTAGGACCATTCCAATATTGATCATGAAATGAAAAAACAAGATACTAGAAACGCAATAACCAAAAATTCTAGTGAATTTACTTCTTTGTCTTTCTGAAATAATAATAATCCTTACTAATATGGCTAGATAAATAATGATGAATACAATTGACCCTAAAAACCCCCATTCTTCTGCTAGACTGCAAAAAATAAAATCTGTGCTTTGCTCAGGCACATGATTGTATTTATCATTACTTAATGTACCTTTCATATATCCTTTTCCAGCGAATTCTCCTGAGCCTATAGCTGACAATGCTTGCCACATGTTATATCCATCTCCTAATCTATCCTCTTTAATACCGAACATGACTTTAAATCTTGTTCGATGTCTGTCTTCAAAAACATCATCATAAATAAAATTAATTCCTACATTAATACAAATCCCTATCACTAATGATAGTATAACTGCCTTATATCTAGCCCACCTATATCTAGGCAAAACAAACAATTTAATAATGGTAAAAACAAATGATCCCAGCAAGATTAATACTGCAGAAAAAATAAAATTTCCAGAGATTTCAAATCCTAATATAGTATTGTAAGTATTAGATGCTTTTAAAAAAATAGCAATAACAACTACGATTACTGAAAACAATCCAAATAATAAAATATTACCAGACAAACCCTCTCTATAGACTACAAAAACAAATGCTATAAATACAAGCATTGTTCCTGGATCTGGTTGAAGTGTAATTAAAAAACATGGAACTCCTAATAATAACAGCACTCTTATTTTTGTTCTAAAATCTTGAATTTTAACATTAATACTACTTAAATATTTAGCAAGTACAAGTGAACATGACAGCTTTGCCAATTCAGAGGGTTGGATAGACATTCCTCCTATTTGAAACCACGATCTAGCCCCTTTGATTGGGTCCATAAATAAAACACCTATCAATAAAAGAAGAATAAAACCATAAAAAAAGTAGGTTGAATTTTTAATAAATTGACTTTCTAGCATTAGCACAAAAGCACAAATAATCAAAGAGATTAATGCCCAAATTATCTGATGACCATAAACAGAAGAAAAATTAAATAAATCTAAATTTGACCCTTCATTACTACTTGAAATTATAGTAATCAAACCACAGAAAAGCAATAGGAAATACAGTCCTAATAAGTACTTATCTATAGATTTCCATATTGAGTTATACCTTGCCATCAACTAAAAAGTAAAGTCACTGTTTTTGTTTAAAATAATTGCATTTTCAATCTTCAATTTTTTCAACTCCCCTAACTCTTCTAATTTTCTTTTTAAATAATATTCAATTAATACACTTGCAATTGGAGCAGCCCAAGTACCTCCCCAAGTTCCATATTCAACATAAACTGCAATAGCTATTTTAGGGTTTTCTTTCGGTGCAAATGCTATAAAAACTGAATGATCATTAAAAGTTTTATTTTCTACAGTTCCTGTTTTACCACAAACTGACACCCCTTCTATTTTAGCAGATTTCCCTGTCCCTTCTAATACTACTTGCTCCATGGCATCTATAACTGGCTCAAAATATTTTGATGACACATTAGTAAGGTTTTTATTATGAAATTCTGACTTTTTATGTCCTTCATCACCTACAGACTTAACTAAATGAGGCGTTATGTAATATCCTTTATTGGCAATTATTGAAGCTAGGTTAGCCATTTGAAGAGGAGACACTCCTAATTCTCCTTCCCCTATACTATTAGAATAGATTGTACTAAAGGCCCAAGAATATTTACCATATCCCTTAATACCACCAGGTCTTTTTATTTCACTATCATAAAAGTCAGCTGAGGGAACCAATCCTTTTTTAACACCTGGAATATCAGAATTTAACTTCACTCCTAATCCAAAGCTATTGACATCTTTTTTCCATTGCTCTAATCCAATCCTACTATCAATAAATATATTTCTATCTATTCCTCTAAGGATTAACTTTCTATAAACCTGGTAGAAATAAGGATTGCAGCTATGCTTAATTGCAATTCCTACATTAGTTGGCGGCTCATGATGATGGCATCCAATGATGTTTTTATTACATATAAATGAGGTGTTAAACCTAATCACTTCATGTTGCATGGCTATTAAAGCCTGTACTAATTTAAAAATTGAGCCTGGTCGATAGTTGGCATTATATACAGGTCTATTCAATAATGGATTTAATGAATCGTTTTTGCTTAATTCCTTATAATTATCACTAAAATCTTTTCCAGACAATAATGAGGGGTCATAGGAAGGAGCAGAAACCATTGTTAATATTTCTCCTGTTTTTGGCTCTATTGCTACTATAGAACCAATTTTATTTTTCATTAACCTTTCTCCTAAAATTTGAAGCTCTACATCAATAGTTGTGTGTAAATTAAACCCTGAATGAGCATATTCCTTATCAACTTCCTCTTTAATATTTCCAGCATAATCCTGTAAGTAATATACCTTTCCTCTACTACCTCTGAGCTCATTCTCATATACTTTCTCCAAACCAGTAATTCCTAAATAATCATTTTGATTATAAGGATTTTCCTGGTTTTCAATAGTATCATATTGTTCTTTACTTATTTTTCTTATGTACCCTAAAAGGTGTGCTGCTACATGAAAAGGATATCCTCTTTGGGATGATCTTATTGCTTTAAATCCAGAAAATTGTTTTAGTTGAGTAGATATCTTTGCATATTCTTCTTTTGGCATTGCTTCAATAAACAAAGATGGTTTGTAATTCACATTATAACCCTTAGAAGCAAATCCAATCTTTTCTAATAATTCTTCCTTTGTAATGTTAAAAGTCTTACAAATTTTCAAGGTGTCGTTTTCACCAATTTCTTTTGGGGTAATCATTATGTCATAGACCTGATTGGCACTAACTAACAACTTACCATTTCTATCATAGATTAATCCTCTTGGGGGGTATATATTCTTTTCTGAATATGAAATATCATGAGCCCTGTTTTTCCATTTATCATTTACTACCTGCAGGAAAAACAACCTAAAGATGAAAACAACCCCTGTCAACAGTATGATCATAATAATGACCCATCTTCTATTTTGATACGGATCCATAATTACTTCTTTCTCAATGTTAAATACTGAAAAAGCACAATAAAAGCCAAAGCAATACAAGTATTAAATAAGGATCTTATAAATACTATATGTAATTGATTAAAATGAAAATCCTCTAATAAATAAAACCAAAAATGATGAATCATCAACATAATACTAGCATAAATTAAAAACCTACTTAAACCAATACTTATAATATTGAGGTCTTTATTCAGCTCAAAACCATCCCTTGGTGATATAATTGATAAAATATATTTTCTAAAATAAGCAACTGCTACTAAAGATGAAATATTTAACCCTAGTGTATTTCTAAATATATCTACTGACAAGCCCATTATAAATGCTGCAATTAATAGGTATCTAAAATCAAAACCGGGATAAATAATAATAATCACCAATCCATAGATAATCGGAGAAAAATAATAATTGAAAGACCCAAGGTCTATTTGATCAATTAATAGAATCTGAATCAATAATAATATTAAAAACAATACTACCTTTTTTACACCTTCAATCATTACTTTTATCTTTAATAATCAATATTTCATGCTGGTATTTATTATCAACAACATAGGCAGTACTTAAAGAACTAAAATCTTCATATAGATTTAGATAAACCCTTTGAAACTGGGAAGCAGGAATCTTTTCTGTTTTTATTACTTTGCCAATTAGAATACCTGCTGGAAAAATACCTGCAGCACCACTAGATTCAAAAATATCACCATTATGTACTTTTACATATTCAGGTACATCTTCAACCACAGCTGTCTTCCAATTATTTTTTTCATCCCATAAAAGCATTCCAAAACTTTTTGACCTCCTATGCCTTATTGCAAGTTGAAAGTTAGAATTAATAATGGGCAATATTGAAGCGTAATTAGTACTTGAATTTAAAACAATTCCTATCACCCCCTTAGTCCCAACTATTCCCATATTTGACACTACACTATCTTTTTTACCTTTATCTATAACTAGGTAATTTTCTCTTTGCTTAAATTGACTACTAATTACATTTGCAGGTCTCACAATAAATTGTTGTTCGTCAAGAAGACCCTGAAACGCTAAATGTATTTGCGTGCTATCAACGTAATTATATAATGATTGCTTTAGTTTTGAATTCTCAGCTTTGAGTTCATCATTGATCTCCTCTAATTTAAAATATTCCAATATATCGTTATTGGTTTTATACAAAAAACCAACGACATTATTACTTGCGCTCAAATAAATAGTATGATGATAAGAGTTTCTCCAACTAAATAATAAAAAGAGAGCTATTACCTGCAACAAAAGAAATAATAATAGATTACTATACTTTTGAATTAAACGGATAATATTTCGCATACAACTTTCTGAATAAAATTAACTTAAAAGTTAAGCTTTAATTAAAAATTGAAATTTGTCAATATTTTTAAGTGCTATTCCTGTGCCTCTTGCTACAGCCCTTAATGGATCTTCCGCAATATGTACAGGTAATTTTGTTTTTTGAGAAATTCTCTTGTCTAACCCCCTTAACATTGAACCACCACCTGCTAAATAAATACCCGTTTTATAAATATCAGCAGATAATTCAGGCGGAGTCATTTCTAATGCACTTAAGATAGCTTCTTCAATTTTTGAAATAGATTTATCTAAAGAGTGAGAAATTTCTTCATAAGTCACATAAATTTCTTTGGGTATACCTGTCATTAAATCTCTTCCTCTAACAGCATAATCATCTGGCGGATTTTCTATTTCAGGAAGTGCAGCACCTACTTCTATCTTAATTTGTTCAGCTGTTCTTTCTCCAATAAGAATATTATGCTGTCTTCTCATGTATTCCTCAATATCAGAAGTAAAGTCATCGCCAGCAACACGAATAGATTTATCACATACAATTCCTCCTAAGGCTATAACTGCAATTTCTGATGTTCCACCTCCAATATCAATTACCATATTGCCCATAGGTTCTTCAACATCAACCCCAATTCCTATAGCTGCTGCCATTGGCTCATGTATGAGGTAAACCTCTTTACCTCCTGCATGCTCTGCTGAATCTTGCACAGCTCTTTTTTCAACTTCAGTGATACCAGAAGGAATACAAATTACCATCCTCATTGAAGGCTGAATGATTCTACTACCAGCTTTCATCATTTTAATCATTCCTCTTATCATGTGTTCAGCTGCCTGAAAATCTGCAATGACCCCATCTTTTAAAGGCCTAATTGTTTTAATATTCTCATGAGTTTTACCATGCATTTGCTGGGCAGTTCTTCCAATAGCAATAATTTTACCTGTTGTTCTGTCCTGAGCTACAATCGATGGCTCATCTACAACTACCTTATCATTGTAAATAATAAGTGTATTAGCTGTACCAAGATCAATTGCGATTTCTTGAGTAAAAACATTGAATAGTCCCATATTACTTAATACTTTTTTCTTTTTAAATTCATTTAATGTTTAAAATGCCTAATTCCTGTAAATACCATAGCTAATTGATGCTTATCACAAAAATCAATTGAAAGTTGATCTTTTATTGATCCTCCTGGCTGTACAACTGCAGATATTCCTTCTTTTGAAGCTATTTCTACACAATCAGGAAATGGAAAGAAAGCATCAGATGCCATAACTGCTCCATTAAGATCAAAATTAAAAGATTTCGCTTTATGTATCGCTTGATTTAAAGCATCCACCCTTGAAGTTTGACCTGTACCACTAGCCAGTAATTGCCCATCCTTGGCAAGAACAATTGTATTAGATTTAGTATGCTTAACCAGTTTATTAGCAAAAACAAGGTCTTTATTTTCTGAAAGTGAGGGTTCTTTTATAGTTGACAATTTAAAATCAGCTTCTTTATCTGTTATTAAATCTCTATCCTGAACAATTACACCGTTTAAACAAGTTCTTAAAATCTTATTATCAAGAGCTACTTCTTTTCTTTTGAGTAGTATTCTGTTTTTCTTGCTTTTTAAAACTCCCAGTGCTTTTTCTTCAAATTCATCTGCAATAACTACTTCGCAAAACAGTTCATTGATTAACTCTGCTGTACCAAGATCAATTGTCTTATTTGCAATTAATATTCCGCCAAATGCAGAAACTGGATCTCCAGCTAATGCTGCTTCATAAGCTTCCTTTAAAGATTTTCTTGTTGCTAATCCACAAGCATTATTATGTTTAAGAATAGCAAAAGTAGGATCATCGAAAATAAACTCATTCATTAGATTTACGGCAGCATCAACATCCAATAAATTATTATAGGATAATTCCTTGCCATGTAATTGATCAAACATCTGACTCATGTCTCCATAGAACACTCCTTTTTGATGTGGGTTTTCACCATATCTTAATGTTTTTGAATCTTGGAGAGAAACTTTTAAGCTATTGTCATTATCAGTAAAATAACCATGAATATTTGTGTCGTAATGAGATGAAACATCAAAAGCATTTATTGCAAAGATTTGACGATCCTCAATAGATGTCTCACCATTTTTTTCTTCTAATAACTTCATTAATGGATCATAATCATTTTTTGATGACAAGATCAATACATCTTTATAATTTTTAGCAGCTGCCCTAATTAAGGAAATTCCTCCAATGTCTATTTTTTCAATGATTTCCTGATGACTTGCTCCTGATTTTACTGTATCTTCAAAAGGATATAGGTCTACGATCACTAAATCAATTTCCGGAATATCAAATTCCTCTAATTGAGCTACGTCTCCATCTAATTCCCTTCTACTTAATATTCCTCCAAAAACTTTTGGATGTAAGGTCTTCACTCTTCCTCCTAATATAGATGGGTAACTTGTAAGAGATTCTACTGCCCGAACATTAATCCCAAGCCCCTCAATGAAGGATTGTGTACCTCCTGTTGAATATATCTCAACACCTAATTCATTCAGCTTGATTGCAATCTCATCCAATCCATCTTTTGAGAAAACGGAAATCAATGCACTTTTAATTTTTCTATTTTGAGTCATTTCAAAATTTATACCATGAGTTTAATTAGCAATTTTACTAACTATATTTCGAAGGTTTTAATGATAATTGAAGTTTGTTGATAAATAGTTCTAAAATGTTTAAAATTACCTATCAAAATTCTCTTTTTCAGCCCTTATCCTTTTGTAAATCCTAATACCCAACATTAACAATAATGCAAAAGAAAAGAATCCAACAACACCATAAATTAAATCCAAGGAGTTTTTCATAACAATAACAAAGACAATAGCTACTAATAATAAAGTAGCTACTTCATTCCAAATCCTAAGCTGATTAGAAGAAAACTTTATTATTTTTTTCTTTTGCTGTAAAAAGATGAAATGACAAAGGATGTGGTAAATAATTAAGAAAAAAACAAAGCTTAATTTAAGATGCATATACCCTAATTTCAAGAGATCCGGGTTTACAACAAGCATAATTGATCCAAAAATAATCGTCAAAATCATTGCAGGCCAGGAGATGATATACCATAGTCTTTTCTGCATAATCAAATACTGATCTTTAAGCACATTTGATTCGTTTTTATCTCTACTGTCTGCCTCTACAAAATAGATGAAAAGACGCACCATATAGAACAAACCTGCAAACCAGCTTACCATGAAAATTAGGTGTAAGGCTTTTGATATATTAAACAGTTCCATTTATAGTTTTATTATGCAATTCAAAAGTACATGATTATTCAATAAACTTAATTAATAAATATCCAATAAAACTAATTTTCAAATCTCAATATTCAATTGTATATTCGCAACCTTAATATTTTAGGGAAAATGGCATTAATTGGAAAAATTAGAAACAGATCTGGACTTATTGTAACATTTGTGGGTCTTGGTTTATTATTATTTATCATACCTGTTGACAAGATCTGGCAACAATTCATGGGGTTTGAACAAGTAGGGATTGGGAAATTTAAAGGCGAAGACATGTTCTCTTATGAGCCCAGAAATAATCCAGAGGGATGGAAGTATAATAACTATTTTGACTACCAAATGAGAAATAGCAGTAACATTGGTACTCAAGATAACCCTGAAATAGCATCTCTACATTTCAGCACTGAAGATCAGATTGCGCAAGAAGTATGGAGTAATGTTATTATGGATAGTATTTATGCTCTTGAATTTAGTCTATTAGGAATAGATGTTTCTAAAGAAGAATTGAATAATGGAATTTTAAACCCAAACAAACCTGTGCATTCACAAATCTATTATCAATCTCTTAATGAAAATGGACAATTTGATCTTGAAAAATACACTCAAACATTAAATAGTATTAAATCCAGCTTAAATAACCCCAATGCCAAAAGCCAATTAGTTAGTTATGAAAAAGGACTAAAAGATTCCAGAAAAAAATTCAAATATCTTCAAATGATGAAACTAGGGGCTGTTAGCACTTTTCAAGAAGCTAAACGTTCTTATTCAGAAGAAAACACTAAGGCAACTATTAAATATCTTTTTAAAAGTTATGATGACATTCAGGACTCATTAGGCAACTATACTTCTTCTGATCTTAAAAAGTATTACAACTCTCAAGGAAAAAAAGAAAAGAAATGGAACCAAGAGCAAGAAGTTAGGTCATTTGATTATGTGCTTTTAAAAATACCTGCTTCTGAACAAGACAAAGAAAACACGCTCTCTTCCTTAAATTCAATAAAAACTGATTTTAGCAAAGAAACTGAAGATTCTATGTTTGTGAATAAGTATTCTTATGACTATGAAGCTATCTATCGTCATCCGTATAACAATCAATCTATTATTACTGATAGAGCAAGAGGTGGTGAGTATGCTAAAGAATCTTTTAAACCAGGAAGGTTTTCAATGGAGGTTGACCAACAAATTAAAGCGGCAGATCAAGGCGATGTAATAGGTCCTTTTATTTCACCTGAAAATCAAAATTTCGCTTTACTTGTAAAAGTATATGAAGCAGGAAAACAAGATGAATCTAAAATGCGCCAAATCTTTATTCCAAGCCCTGTCGAAGATGCAGAAAAGAAGAAATTAGCAGACAGTATTTATAATGCTGTTAGAAGAGATACTAGTAAATTTAATATGTTAGTTAAAAAATATTCTAAGGATAGAAACACATCAACATCTGGAGGAGTAAAAAACTGGTTCCCAATTGGCGATCTTTTTGAATATAATGACAATCAATCAGCCAACGTTAGACATATTCTTATTAATTCCAGTAAAACCGACACTACTACACGGCAACCTGTTTTTTATGAAGACAGCATTAAATTCAATTTAGCAGACAGTATTAGAAGTATTGTTCAAAATGACACTTCCAGATTTAGTGAAATGGTGAAAATGTATTCTGAAGACCCTGGGTCTATTCCCAATGGAGGCAAATATTTATCTTTCCCAAAAGGTCAAATGGTTCCAGAATTTGAAGATTTTAGTTTCAATCGACCAGCTGGTTCTATTGGCATAGTAAGAACTAAATATGGATATCATATCATTGAAGTTCTAGAAAAAAATAATGCGCTAAGAGATTATTGTTTTAATAATGGAAAAGGCACAATACAAGTAGTTAAATCACCACGTGGATATCATATTATCGAGATCTTAGGCAGAAGAATGGGTGACTATAAAAAATTAGCCATTATTAATAAGAAGATAGAGCCTTCTGAAAATACTCGAAAAGCATATTATGGTTCTAATGCAGAAAAATTTCAATTCTTAGCAGAAGACAACTCTTTTGTTGCTGCTGCTGAGAGCGAAGGATTAGAAATTAAGACTGCTGAAAAACTAAGACTAAGCTTCCCAAGATATAATAACAATGGGCAAATAATTGATTATGGGGCATATGGACCAATAGAACTTGACAGAAACAATGAAATAATGGAATGGGCATTCAACAACAATAAAGTCAATTCAATTATGGAACCAGTTTTAATTAATTCAACTGAACAATATAACAATCAAAATGTTGAGTTTAAAAACACATATGTAGTTGCTGTACTAAAAGAAGTAATACATGAAGACAACATGACTTTCAATAACATAAAGCCATTTGTCGTTTCCAGTGTGGAAAATAAAAACAAGGCTAATTCTATTGCTAAAAGCCTATCTAATATTAATTCATTAGAAGAGGCGTCAAAATTATTAAATGTCGCTATCCAAACATCAGATGAGATCCCTTATTCTAATTATAATATTACTAACTCAGGGAATTTCGATGAGCCTAAATTAATGGCAACAATATTTAATCTTAAGCCAGGGGAAACATCTTCTTTGATAGAAGGAAAAGGCGGAGTGTATATGGTAGAGCTTATAACATTAACACCTGCAAAATTACCAGAAAACACTAAAGAAAAAGAAGATATTTTACTCATTAAGGCCGTCACTAACACTGACAATCTAAGATCATCTATAGAACAACAATATCAGAATGCTTTATATAAAGCGTATGATGTGAAAGATTATCGCCTTAAGCAAAAAATAACTCCTAGTCAGGATAATCGTTAAATAAACTGACTCATCCTGTCTAGACTTCTGTACTGAATTGCTTCTGCAACATGCTCTGCTTTTATTTTTTTTGATTGCTCCATATCTGCTATAGTTCTGGAAACTTTTTTTATTCTTGTATAAGACCTTGCAGATAGCTTTAAATTATTAACTGCACTTTTTAATATTTCATTTCCTTTTTCATCAATTTGACAATATTTGTCCATTAGCTGATCTGTTAACTGGGCATTACAAAACACCCCTTTTATACCAGAGAATCTTTTTTGCTGTATATTTCTAGCATTGATGACCCTTTTTTTAATTTCCTTACTTCTTTCAGATGGTCTAGTGTTTGACAGCTTATCAAAAGTAACTGGGAGTACTTCAATTTGCAAGTCGATCCTATCCATTAATGGACCACTTAATTTATCTAGGTATCTTTTTACATTATAAGCCGAGTCTGCATGCTGACTATGTGGGTCATAATAATCACCACTAGGTGTTGGGTTCATTGCTGCTACTAACATAAAACTAGCGGGATAAACAACACTTTTCATCGCTCTTGACACAGTCACCTCTCTATCTTCAAGTGGTTGTCTAAGGACTTCTAGCACATTTCTTTTAAATTCCGGCAATTCATCAAGAAATAACACTCCATTGTGAGCTAAGGATATTTCTCCTGGTTTTGGGTTACTTCCTCCTCCAACTAAAGCAACGTT
>CAYSEW010000039.1:14956-21355 GCA_964430245.1 uncultured Flavobacteriales bacterium | reverse complement strand
CCTAAAAATTCATATCCATTTCCAGCATCTATTTGAATTTTTAGATAATGTTTTTTGGACTTCCAATTAATATTTGAAAAAGTTCCACTATTTACTGTTCCTTCTCCAATTTTTAAGACAAAAAGACCATAGCTATTGGTCATAATAGAGCTATGAGTTTCCTCGTAGGCGTTAGGTCCAGTTGCTGAATCAGATATAATAGTAATATTTACATCGAGTGACTGATCTTGAAGAACATTCCCATTGTTATCATGAGCTACTGCTTGGTAGTTGAAGAACTGAGGTGATGTTTGTGTGAAAATTATTTGAAATATAAACAGGTAAATAAATGCGAAAAAGAAACTATGAATATTCATATATAATATATTATAAGTGCAAATTACTAATAATATAATTTAATGAAGAAAACTGTTACAAAATTCCTTAATTCACATAAAAAAATTTATAGACCATTAGTTGTATTTAAAGTTCCAATAGCCATTATATTTCTTAAATTAACATCTTGACTAGAATTTAAATCACGTCCTCCAATCCATACGTAATAAGTGGTATTTGCATTAACACTAAATGTATGGATAATTGTAAAAGGAATATCACCATAACCACCTCCAGTAATACCAACTGCATCTCCCAAGGTGATTAATCTATCAAATGTAGTTCCTGAAACTGGAGAGCTATTAATTGTAGTTGTTTTTACACCAACATTGATTTGATGAGAAGAAGCAACAGTTCTATTAGCAGATCCTGAAATTACTAAATTTATTTCGCCAGATACTTGAGGTGTAAAATTGATTAAATTTGAATTATAATATTCATTATTTGAACCATCAATTACTGTTATTATTCCAATATATCCATCTTTTGTAGGAGATAAAGCATAATTCCAGCTAGCATTTCCAGATCCATCAGTGGACATAACTTGATCAGCTGTTCCGTCTGAATTAGGTAATGTATATTGGTTGTCAATGTTTAATGTGCCATTTATTCTAAGTAAGTCATTAGAAAAATCTCCATAGATCAACGGATTACTTGTACCACTATTATCAATGTATAACAGATTATTTCCAGTTTCATTAAATCCAGCTTGATATCCCAGAAAAACATTGTAGGAACCAGTAGAGTTATAACCAGATTGATACCCCATTATGGTATTATAACTACCTGCAGTATTAGAAAGCATTGCACTATAGCCAACAACTGTGTTATTAGCCCCAATAATGTTATTATAAAGTGAAGATGTACCAATAGCTGTATTATAAGAAGATGTTGTGTTTTGAGCTAAGGCAGATGCCCCGAATGCTGTGTTATAAACACCACTTTGATTAGATGAAAGAGAATTAAATCCTGCAGCAGTATTTTGATTACCTGTTGTATTAGCATCCATTGAAAAAGCACCTAATCCTGTATTACCATTTCCTTCATTAAAACTAAGTACATCTGCACCTACTGCAACATTGTTGATAGAACTTACTCCATTCTCCATGCTACCCCATCCAATAGAAGTATTATAAATACCGTCAATATTTGATTTTCCTGCATTATAACCAATGAAAACACTTGCATTATTACTTAGATCATCATCTTCTCCCGCATTTTCTCCAATAAAAACAGAAGAACCAGTATTAAGGGTTTCAATTTGTCCTTTTTGCGTAATCCTGGTTCTAATTACATTATTAGTTCTAATATCAAAATCTTGCGCATCTGTAGTTCCTATAAAATTAGTTCCATTAGTTGTGCCACCATTTCCAGATAACTCCCATCCAGAAGCAGAAACTGCAGGAGTTTGCCATGATAAATTACCAGATCCATCAGTTTTTAATAATTGATTAGCAGTTCCGTCAGAAGACGGTAAAGTATATGGATTAGAACCATCGTCAATTCTTATAGATCCATTTGTGATATGTAGTTTTTCAGATGGATTCGTATTGCCTATTGCTAAATTATTCTGAATATATACATTTCCATCTTCAAAAAAACCAGCCCAATTACTGGTTCCGCCAAATGCTCTACCTACAATAGCTTTATTTGTAGTTGCAAAAGTAGCTTCTCCCTGAACTCCTATATTTTCGCCTGAACCACCAGCTCCAGCCAATGAATAAATTCCATATTTGTCTGATGAAGAAGAATAATTTTGAATAAATTGAGCGGCTCTAAATAAATTGTTTGTTTCAACTTGTAATTGTGCTGATGGCGAATAGGTTCCTATTCCAACTCTATCATCAGTATTATAAATTATACTATTTCCTAAAATTGTAGTATCAATCCAAAAACTGTTATTTGTAGATCCTAACAATGGGTTTAAATCAATAGAATGAGTAATAGTACCTTCTGTAATTTCTATGCTGGCATTGTTTAAATTGGTACTAGTGATGAGCTCATTAGCAGGGTCAGCATCGGCATCATTTATATTAGCATTGAAAGTAGTCATTAGACCAGCTTCATTAAAATAGGTAAATGACCCATTTCCATTATCTATTAAGTTAGAAGTGGTTGGGTCAGTAACAGTCTCAGCTTCTTTGGCAAAAAGTGCATAGGGAACAGATACTAATTGTTGAGTTCCAAGGTCTTCAAATCCAAATCCTTCATCTACCTGAACATTTAAAAAATGAGTGTGGTTTTTCCATGAAATAGTTGAAAATGAAGATTGGTTACCAGCATTAGACGATGTTCCATTGCCTATTTTTAGTGTAAATAATCCATAGTCATTTGTAGTGAGTAAATGATCTTCTTCCCATTCAAGGGGACCATTAATCGCATCAGAAATGATTCCAATACGAACAGTAATACTTTTATTAACTAGAGGAGTTCCAGCATTATCATGTGCAATTGCTTGATAATTAATTAGTTGGGGTGCTGACTGGGTGTAAAATAAATTGGATATTAAGGTCAGGAGGAGGGTAGAGAAAAAAAGTTTTTTCATTTTAGTAGTTTAATAGAACTACCAAATTAAATAACCTTTATTTAAATAAAAAACTTTTGATTGTGAATTATCTAACCACTTGTACCCAACCACTTTTTGAATGACCTGAAAGAGGAAATTCAACTATGTAAAAATAGGTGCCTGAAACAACTTGATTATTGTTGCTATCGGTACCATTCCAAACAACATCAAGGTTGTTATAATTTTCAAATTCCTTTAGTATGTCTCCCCAACGATTAAATATGATCACCTTGTTTTGACCAATATCGCTATTCAATGGAAGAATCCAATTATCATTAGTGCCATCTTCATCAGGACTAAAAGCATTGGGTGGATCAAACGGATTTTCAAAAACTATAGAGTAGGAGGGTTGTTCAAACCCTTGAGTAAGCACTAAATTACTAGATGATTCTGTAGTTATTGCTACTTCGCCAACATTGTCCATGATTACCATATTGGTTAAAGTATGAGAGGATCCATAAGATCCTATTACTTGCCTGGATAAACTAATTGATTGGGCATTAAGACCAAATGATCCAAATGAAATGATAAATAATATTAATGTTTGTCTTATTGACATAGTGTAAAAATATAAATATTTATTTTATACCTAATTTATTTTTTATTAATTGCAGTTCATCTTTTAATTCTTGATTTTCTGCTTTTAATTTTTCCAATTCTAATTTTTGTGAATTCATTTTTTCATGTAACTCATTTGTAGCACCGACTAATAATGGAGTTAAAGCCGAATAATCAACCATGAAAATATCATCTTCATTTTCAGGAACTGCAACAGCTAAAGGAAATACTTCAAAAAGTTCTTGAGCAATAAAACCATAAGTTTTAATACCGGGACTTTGTATCATTTCATATTGTCTAGCTTTTATTTTACTTAAAAGATCAAGTGGATTAGGAAAATCAATTATATTTTGTTTTAATCTTCTATCTGAAGCGGAATATAAACTTGCACCTCCAGAACCATTCCCTCTTATACCACCGTCTAAACTACCATTAGCGTAACATCCAATCCAAAAAGCACTAGTTGGTGGTGTTACAGTTGGTATCTCAATTCTCAAACCATCATCTCCTAATGTATTCTCAATATTTGCAACATATCCATTAGTAGCTTCACTTACATGTAATCTGTAAGTAGGGCTTGTATTTCCAATTCCAAGGTCACCAGCACTAGTTAAAGTAATTCTGTCACCACCATAATACCATTTTAATTTGTTGCCGTCTGTTCCATCTATATAGGAATAAGTAACATTTGTTCCATTTATAGCATATCCATAAAATGGTTTTCCTGATGCGTTATTTACATTAGTATACATACCTCCCCAGCTTGAATTGTCATAATCATTAACTACAAAATTTGCAGCACCAATAGGAGTGGTTTGGTTAATTCCAACAAAACCATCGTCTCTAACATGGAAAATATTATTACCTGCAGTGTTGGTAATATTTAATGATGAAGATGCTGATGTACTACCAGAACTTGCAATGTCCAATCTACTTCCAGGATTTGAATTACCAATCCCTAAGTTACCAACCTCTGAAAGCGTCATAACTATATTAGCACCAGCTTCTCCATTGTTGTACCAAGTAAAACCTCCTGTGCCGTCATTATTATTATCTGAACCAAAAAGCACAGTACCATTTCCATATAATCTTAAAGGTTGAGCAGTTCCTTTATCATTTAATACATCTCCTTTAAAATAATAACCTTCTACATTACCAACTACATCTAGTTTTTCTGAAGGTGAACTTGTGCCAATACCTACATTTCCATTTTCATCTATACGCATATTTTCAATTAATGAATTAATTGAATCAGCAGTATAAAATAAAAGCTGCCCTTCATATAGAGCACCCGATCTTTTTGTTTCAATTTTAGCAACTTCATATGCAACTCCTGTTGTAAATTGATGATAAAAGTTAATTGTATTAGTGGTTCCATTAGATGTTCCATCAGACCCTTTTAGTTCAAGGGAAGCTATTTTTCCAGATTGATATGTGTCAGATGCAGATATTGTTAATGATCTTGTGTTGCCTGATAAATTTAGGGTAGTAGTTCCAACACCTATATTATTTTTAATATGAACATTACCAAAATCAAAATAACCAGCCCAATTAGTAGTTCCACTAGCAGCATTTCCATAAATAGCCCTGTTTTCACCTGCTGTACCTAAAGCTTGACCGCTAACTCCATAATTTATACCTGTTCCTGAGCCAGATGCATCAAACCATCCACCAATATTATCACCTGATCCACCACCAGAAGTATTCGAGTAGATACCAAATTTACCAAAACCAGAATTGGAATTGGTTGAGTTAATTATATATAATGCCCTGTCATTCGAAGAAGTGTTAATCTCTAATGGGTAATTTGGTAAATTAGTTCCAATTCCAACATTGTCATTAACATTGTAAATTACCCCAACTCCACTAGTGTTCCAATCACCATCATCTGCAGCAGAAATAGTGGTAGGATCAACCCAAGTTGCATTTCCAACATTGTCCGATTGTAGTATATATCCACTATTGGGAGCATTTTCATATCTAAAGCCATTGTAGGCTATTATATTATCTGAAGTTGTTTTACCAGATACAAAAAATTCTGTTGGATCAGAAAAATTGGGACCTCCTCTAAAATAAATAGTATCAGAAATTAAAAATGATTCACTTGAATTAGAACTATTAGTATATTTCATTGAAAACTCCTTTGGATTCGAAGCTGAACCAAAAACCTGAAGATTTAATCTTTGATAAGTATTGGATTTTTGCAAGTTTAGTTCAGGATTTGAAATAATTCCACCTGTGGGCGCTCCAACACCCATCAATGCAGTAGTATCTCCAGATGATAGACGTTGACCACCAAAATAGGCAACATCTTCATCATTATATTGAGAAAAATAAAATCCACCACCATTATTACTACTTGTATTGGAATTTACACTAACAACAGTGTAATCGTCTGAGCTCTCAAAAAGTGCTACGTCAGAATTAAGACTACCACCATCCACATGAAAAAGTTTAACCGGAGTACTTGTTCCTATACCTACTTTACCCGAAACAGCACTGTACATGTCTGTACCATTAATTGTCCAATCATTATCTGGGTTTCTATCAGTTGGAACCCAGCTTCCCATGGCAGCATCATATACTAAAATTTGACTTCCTGTCGGAGTGGTAGCATCAACAGGCGTTCCTTGAATATGTACTACAGTAGGATTCGGATAAGTGCCAGATAAATCACCACCTGCAGCTGTTGAATTAGTAATGTCATCAGAAGCGTCAGTGTCACCAATATTCTCTACTGTATATTCCCCATTTGCTTCAGTAACTGAAATACCTGTTCCAGCTGTTACAGATTCATCAAGGCTAGCTAGTCCAATTGTTTCAGCTGTTCCAGATTCTATTCCAATAGTTAGGTTGTTAGTAGCTATATCAAAACCAGATCCAGATATATTTTGATCATC
>CAYSEW010000039.1:9598-14856 GCA_964430245.1 uncultured Flavobacteriales bacterium | reverse complement strand
TAGGATCATTATCTGCATCATCTGTACCATCATTGGCTTGTGCTACCCAATTAGTACCATTCCATGTAAGCACATCATTGGTATTTCCAGAAGCAGGTAATTCAATTTCATTTGTTGGATCAGCATCAGCGTCATCAACTTGGTCATTTTCTACTGTTATAGCATGGAAAGCATAAGGAACAGATACCAACTGATTGATTCCCATTGAATTGAAGCCAAACCCTTCATTAATCTCAATCTCCAGTTGATGAACTCCTGCAGACCAGTTGATCGTTGAAAAAGGATCAGATTGATTAGTTCCATTACCGATCATTAAACTGATCAAGCCATAGTCATTGGTAGTGATTCCGTTGTGCTCTTCACTCCATACAACTGAATTTGTTCCATCAAGTATCTTGACTAGTAGATCAACTTGTTGATTAGCCAAAGGAGCACCTGAATTACCATGTGCAATTGCCTGATAATTGATTAAATTAGGTGGAGTATTTTGAGAGAAGGTTGTTTGAAGTGTTAAAAACAGTGTAACTGTAAGAAAAGTTATTTTTTTCTTTATGGATATTAAGTTCATAAGGATTATAATTTTAGGAGTGCAAGGTATGTAATATACATCTAATAATCAAGACGATTGGTCAGCTAATAAAGTTGTTTAGTAATATAAAATTAGTTTATAATCGTTGTAAAGGAGTTTTTTTGCCATCAACACAGCTATAGCACCAGAGTTTGTCTTTAAATACTGAAGATTTAAAGATCGATTTATTCAATAACATTCTAACACATTCCTGCACCCCTTCAATAATAGAAGGGTGAGGGTGTACCAATTCAGCCAACTCATGGATTCCTTTATTCATTTTAATAAGTAAAGCAACTGCTTGAATAGCACTAGAAGCATGTTCGCCAACAGCTCTCATACCGAGAATTTTCATTTCTTTGTCATTGGTTACAATGATCTTAAAAAAACCTTCAGTTTTTCTCATAGCAATTGCTCTAGCAATACATGAGTAATCCAGCTTTACCACTTTGACGGGGATGTTTTCTTGCAGACATTGTTTTTCATTCATACCAACTGAAGCAACTTCTGGTTGTAAGAACATAATGGTACTAACATTTTCATAGTTTAACTTTTCCTTTTTATTTTCAAAGATTCTTTCTACGGCATGTCTTCCTTCTAATTCTCCTATATTGACCAAAGCTATATGACCACTTGCATCACCTACTGCATAAATATTAGGTATATTGGTTTGTGTATCTGTATCTTTTATATGAACACCTCTATCACTTAAAGTGACACCAGCATTTTCCATATTAAGTCCTTTAATATTTAATTTTCTTCCAACTGACAGTAATGCTTTTTCAACTTTAATTATTTCTTTTTTACCATTTTTATAAGAGAGCTCATATTCAACCTTGCCTTTCTTATTCTCTAATCTTTCTAGTTGAGCGTTTTGATGGATGGTAACACCGTTATTGGTAAGATTTTTATCAATTAAGCTAGAAATATCTTCGTCTTCAAAAGGAAGGATTTTATCTGCTCTGTCTATTAAATAAACCTTTGTTTTTCCGAAATTAGAAAAGATACTAGCATATTCACATCCAATAACACCGGCTCCTACAATGACCATGCTTTTAGGAAAATTTGTTAATGAATCTACACCATCGCTAGTAAGAATAACTTTTTCATCTACTTGAATATTAGGTAGTTGTCTTGGCTTACTTCCAGTAGCAATTATTGTATTTTCAGCATAAATAATTTTCTCCTGACCATTTTTTTTAGAGACCTTAATGTGATGATTATCCACAAAACTCGCATATCCTCTTATGTATTTAAATATATGCTTAAGCGATTCTGATTGTAATAGTTTAATGTGACAGGAATATTGAAATTTTCTATCAAACATGGCTTCTTGCATTGTTTTACTTGCAACGTCCCATGGAATTTCAAATTTTTTCCTACCCGAAGAAACCATACTTTCATTAACAGTTCTTACTTTTTGTGAGAGTTCCCATAATGTTTTTGAGGTAAGTGCACCATTGTATAATCCAGCTCCACCAATTTTATCTTTCTCAATCAGCACTACCTTTTTTTTATAATCAACAGCACGCATTGCTGCAGCATAACCAGATGGACCTGCACCAATGACACAAAGATCAAATTTCTCCATTTTCAATTTATTATATTTTGAAATTAACTAAAATAGTTCTTCAAGAATAAAGAAATAAGTTATTAAAAAAAAATTAGAAGGTGATTATGAGTTTAAGCTGAGCAAATGAATATTCGTTGATAGGGTTAACAATAGGTTTAAATTTAAAGGAAAGGTCATTAGAATTGTCAAAGTGAATTAAATGTCCTTCTACATTAGCATCTACTAGTTGTAATAAATATATACCTAAAAAGGAAATAATAGATAAATCCCTCCATCTTCTGTAGTCATCTTGTATTAGCTTTAATTGATCTGATGAATACTCAGGATATAAATCTATTAGACCTGTTTCTTGTCTGTAAAGTCTTTCACTTTTATAGGATTTAAACTGAAAATTATTATCAAGAATAAAAAAAGTTGCAGTCCCTAAACCACCATAAATTATTGGTAATTTCCACCATAACCTATTCTTTTGATCAGTAGGGCGGTGAAAATTATTATAGACCTGGCCACTTCCTGGAAAAATAGAAGATAAAATAGTGGCTTTTTTGGGTAGGTGAGTAGAGTCAATCTCATTTTTTTGAGAGAAAGAAATAAGAGAAAAAAATAATATAAAAAGAAGAAGGTGAAAACGCATTTATTTTTCCAATAGGTCTATGATTCGATTCATTTCAATTTCATTGTCAAAATTAATAACGATCTTTCCCTTTCCTTTGTTGCTTTTATCTATTTTGATTTTTGTTTGATATTGATGTGAAAGCTCATCTTGCATTCTTTTTTCATATCTAGAAAGAGTAAGGGGAATATTATTGTTAGATTTTTTACGCTTACCTAGATTTTCAGTTGCTCTAACTGATAGGTGATTTTTGATTATTTCTTGATATGCTTTTATTATTTCTTCAGGATCTTTAAAGCTAAGTAAAGCCCTTGCGTGACCCATACTAATTAATTGATCTCTGATGCCTGCTTGAATTTCATCTGGTAATTGAAGAATTCTTAAATAATTAGAGATAGTAGAACGGTTCTTTCCTATTCTTGAGCTTAGCTCTTCTTGAGTAAGATTACATTCTTCAAGTAGTCTTTGATAGCTCAATCCAATTTCAATGGCATTTAGGTCTTGTCTTTGTATATTTTCGATGATCGCCATTTCAAGCATACTTTGATCATCAGCAATTCTAATATATGATGGAATCTCATCTAAACCTGCAATTTGCGCAGCTTTGTATCTTCTTTCACCTGAAATGATTTGAAATTTATCATTCCCAATTTTCCTTACAGTAATTGGTTGGATAATACCGTGTTCTTTAATTGAGCTGGATAATTCTAGTATGGATTCTTTGTTGAAATGTGTTCTTGGCTGAAAAGGGTTGGTTTCAATCCTATTCGCTTTAATAAAACAAATATTACCTAATGTGAAGTTAGACTTTTCTGATGAGCTAGATCTAATGGTAATATCTGTGTCAGCATTTTCAAGTAATGCGCTTAATCCTTTTCCTAAAGCTGATTTTTTAGCGCTCATTTGATTCAGTTTTTTCTAATTGATTTTCAGTATTAATTTGATTATTGATTACTTCTTTAGCAAGATTTAAATAATTAATTGCCCCTTTGCTGCTTGCATCATGCATAATTATAGTTTCACCATGACTCGGTGCTTCTCCTAATCGAGTATTTCTATGAATAATTGTATTAAAAACTAATTGCTGAAAATGCAGTTTTACTTCTTCAATTACTTGATTAGCAAGTCTTAATCGAGTGTCATACATAGTGAGAAGTATTCCTTCAATACTCAATGAGCCATTTAGTCTGCTTTGAACAATTTTTATGGTGTTTAATAATTTCCCCAATCCTTCTAATGCAAAATATTCACATTGAACAGGGATAATAACACTATCAGATGCAGTTAATGCATTTAAAGTGATTAAACCAAGAGAAGGTGAACAATCTATAATTATATAATCAAAATCTTCTTTTACTTTATCGATGATGTTTTTAATAATATATTCTCTATTAGGAAGATTTATCATTTCAATTTCAGCTCCAACAAGATCTATGTGAGAGGGTAGAATGCTTAAGTTAGGGCTACTTGTCTCAAGGATGTATTCATTAATATTATCTGATTGATTGATAATACAATCGTAGATGCTACCATCCAATTTTTTATATTCAAAACCAACTCCTGAAGTAGAATTTGCCTGAGGGTCTGCATCAATGATTAAGGTTTTTTTGTCTAAAACTCCAAGACATGCAGATAGATTAATAGCTGTAGTAGTTTTTCCTACACCACCTTTTTGATTTGCAACAGTAATTATTTTTGCCATACTAAATTATATTTCAATTGTTTCTCCAATTTCAGGTAGATAAAGATCTATCTCATTGGATCTGAAAGATTCTTTTGCTTTTGAATGATCTATTTCAATATATCCGAAAGTATCGTAATGAACTCCTACTACTTTTGAAGTTTCTACAAATTTTGAAGCTGTAATTGCATCATCTACACCCATGGTGAAATTGTCACCTATAGGTAAAACTGCAAAATCAATTTTTGTAGACATAGGTATTAGCTTCATGTCCATATGAAGAGCAGTATCTCCAGCATAGTAAAAATTACCATCTTTAGATTCAATTACAAAACCTCCTGGATTACCACCCGAACTTTCATCAGGAAGCATGCTGCTATGAATAGCATTTACATATTTAACTTTACCAAAATCAAATTGCCAAGAGCCGCCATGATTCATAGGATGACCATCAGGTACACCTTTTGATTCAAACCAAGTAACAATCTCAAAATTTGAAACGACCTTTGCATTTGTTCTTCTAGCTATTGTTCTGACATCAGCAATATGATCAGCATGACCATGAGAGATAAGTATGTAATCAGCTTCAATAGAATTTACATCTATTGAATTTGCTTTTTCATTTGGAGTTATATAAGGATCAAATAATATATTTTTACCTTGAATCTCAACTGAAAAACATGAATGGCCATAAAAAGTTAATTTCATAATAAATAGTATAAATGATTTTATTATATAATTCAAAAATATCCTGAATCTCTTTATATAATGATGAATAGAACTTTCATTTATACACAAATTTTTGTTTATTCGGTCTTTGAAC
>CAYSEW010000039.1:0-9498 GCA_964430245.1 uncultured Flavobacteriales bacterium | reverse complement strand
GGGATATTAAAAGCTTTTATGGATACGCTTGACCATCGTTCATTAATGGGTAAAAAAGCTGGTTTAATAGGAGTTGCTTCTGGACATGCTGGTGCCTTAAGACCATTAGACCATTTTACCCATATACTACATCATCTTAAAATGGAAGTATTATCTTCTAAACCTAAGCTAAGTAATGTAGATAGTCTAATAACAGATAATCAATTAAGTGATAAAGTATCTTTAAAAAAGATATCAGAATTTATAGAAAATATAAATGAGTTTTGACCTATTTTCCTAGATCATCAAAGTCAACCTCTTTAAAAGCATTTCCATCAGTATCTTCAGTACTATCTGCATCATTAGTTGAGTCTTCTTCAACATTGTCAGGAGTTTTGTCTGCTTCATCAGTAGAAGCAGGTTGCTCTTCATTAACAGGAGGCTCTTGTTGATATGAAGAGTTCTCCTTTAATTCAGAAATTTTATCTATCACTTCAGTAAGTCCATCACTGAACTTTTCAAAATCTTCTTTATAAAGAAATAGTTTATGTTTCTCAAAATAGAAAGTTCCATCTTCTTGAAAACGTTTTTTGCTTTCAGTGATGGTTAAATATAAATCTCCACCTCTAGTGGATTTAACATCAAAAAAGTAAGTTCTTTTTCCGGCTCTTACTGATTTAGAAAAAATTTCATCTCTAAAATTGCCTTTTCCCTCATTCATAAATCATTATATTATCATTATTCAATCACAATTGTACTAAAATATACTTTTGCAAGATAAACATCTCTTTTATTTTATACAAAATAAAATTTTTAATCTTCTTTTTTTTCTAATAATTGCTTTCTATGGATTTCTGAATAATATCCTTTTTTCAGAATTAACTCTTCATGCTTGCCTTGTTCTATAATGATGCCTTTGTCTAACACTAAAATATAATCAGATTTCATAATAGAACTAATTCTATGTCCAATTATAATGGTAATACATGATTTCATTATTGGAGCCAGGTTTTTAAGGATGTTTTCTTCTGCTTCTGTATCAACTGCAGAAAGACAATCATCAAATATTAAAATATCTGGATTTTTGATCAGTGCTCTTGCAATAGATAATCTTTGTTTTTGGCCACCGGATAAAGTAATGCCTCTTTCTCCAATATTTGTATTATAAGCATTAGGAAATTCCAATATTTCTTTATGTATGAAAGCATTTTTAGCAGCCTTTTGAATAGGCTCATTGTTAATGGGTGAAAGCTCTAAACCAAATGAAATATTATTGCTGATAGTGTCAGAGAACAGAAAAACATCTTGTGGAACATGACCGATTCTAGACCTTAAATTGTTGATATTTTGATCTTGTGTATTTTTATTATTTATTAAAATAGATCCATTATCAGCATCATATAATCTGCAGATTAAATTACCAATTGTGGATTTCCCAGAGCCAGTTCTTCCTATTATCCCTAAAGATTGCCCTTTATGAATAGAGAAAGAAATATCTTTCAATGCTGTGATACCTGTATCAGGATAAGTGAATGTTACTTTGTTGAATTCAACTTTTTTAATTATTTCTAAAGTAGCAGCATCTTTTTTATTGATGATTTTATCATCTACTTTAAGAAATTCATTGATTCTTTTTTGTGATGCTGCAGCTCTTTGAATCAAAGAAGTTACCCACCCAACAGAAGCTATCGGCCAAGTAAGCATATTGATGTAAAAAATAAACTGGACGATATCGCCATAATCAATTTCATTGTTAATGGTTTTGATTCCTCCAATATATATAGTAAGAATGGTGCTTAATCCTATAAGTAATACAATAGCAGGAATAAAAAAAGCATTTACATAAGCAAGGCTTAATGAAGCTCTTTTGTAGTTTTCAGTTTCTATGGTAAATTCATTACTGAAGTAAGATTGCCTGTTATAGGATTTAAGTACGCGAATTCCAGAAAATGCTTCTTGTACAAAAGTGGATAGAAGAGATTGCTGAGTTTGAGTAATCTCACTTTTCTTATTGATCATAAAACTTATCTTGTAAATAATAAAGGATAGAATAGGTAAAGGAATAAGTACATATAATGTTAATTCTGGGTTTTTCTTGATCATGAATGTAATTACCAATATAAATAACACAGCTACATTTATAGTATACATAATGGCAGGTCCTAAGTACATACGTACTTTAGTAACATCTTCACTAATCCTATTAAGTAGATCACCTGTATTGTTCTTTTTATAGAATGAGATACTTAAAGATTGGTATTTATCGAATATTTCATTTTTAAGATCATACTCTATCAATCTAGACATAACAATGATGGTTTGCCTTGTGAAAAACAAGAAGATTCCTTTTAATAATGCCAATGCAAGGTAAATTAGACATAAATAAATGCCAGCATTCCATATTTTTTCTTTATTAAATGAAGCTCCATTTTTTTTATCTATAAAATGATTAGAAATTTTGTCTGCGGCCCTATCAACAATTTCTGGCATATAGACTGCAAATAAATTAGAGCTTATTATAAATAGGATACCTAAAATTAGATACCATTTATATTTTATAAGGTATTTATTGAGATAGGAGAGTGATTTCATATGAATGATCAAATATACTTTAGAACAACAATATTTAATTAAATAATTTCATTTAATCTACATTATATTATTTTTGCAGTGCTCTTTATAAAATAACGTATAACTAGTACTTAAATTGACGTAATGTACTCATGGAGGTAAAAGAAATTTCAAATAACAATCCCGAAAATTCAACAGTAATTAAAGATCTTTTCTCTATGGGTCATGAACGAGTTTTGATCTGTCAAGATGATCAGGTTGGCCTAAAAGCTATAATTGCAATTCATAGCACTATATGTGGTCCTTCTTTAGGTGGAACAAGGATGTGGAAGTACAACAATGAATCCGAAGCTTTAAGAGATGTGCTGAGACTTTCTAGAGGAATGACCTATAAAAACGCTATCTCTAATTTGAATTTAGGTGGAGGTAAAGCTGTTATTATAGGGGATTCTAGAAAAGATAAATCTGAGCAGCTATTCAGGAGATTTGGTCAATTTGTAGACAGCTTAAATGGTTCATATATAACTGCTGAAGATGTTGGTATCAATCCAGATGATATGATACATGTTGCTAAAGAAACAGATCATGTTACAGGTTTGCCTGGTAAAAGCGGTGATCCTTCACCTGTAACTGCTTATGGTGTGTATATGGGAATTAAAGCCGCAGTTAAAAATCGATTTAATACTGATTCTCTTGAAGGAAAAAAAATAGCTGTTCAAGGAGTTGGGCATGTTGGTGAATATTTAGTGGGTCATTTAGCTAAAGAGGGTGCTATAATAACAATTACAGATATTCATGATGATATACTTAAAAGAGTTGCTGAGCAATACAATTGTGAGGTGGTGTCTCCTGATAATATTTACGATGTAGATATGGATATTTATGCTCCTTGTGCCTTAGGCTCTACTGTTAATTCCAACACTATTTCGAGAATGAATTGCAGTATTATTGCAGGTGCAGCTAATAACCAATTGGAAGATGAATTTCTACATGGTCAAGAGCTAATGGATAAAGGAATTATTTATGCGCCTGATTACATTATTAATGCTGGAGGAGTTATGAATTGTTATGCCGAAGTTCATCAAATCTCTTCTAAAGAGGTTATGAAAATGGCAGAAAATATATACCATACAACATTAGATGTTATTAATACATCTCAAAAGGAAAACACCCCTACTTTTTTAATAGCCAATCGTAAGGCAGAAGAGAGATTGAAAATGATTAATGCTAATAAATAATCAAACATGCTAAATAGGAGACAACTTCGAATTAAAATTCTACAATCCTTGTATGCTTATTTTCAATCTGAAAATGAAAATTACAATGCTGGTTTAAAAGAATTAATGCATAGTATCTCTAAGATGTATGATATGTATATTTATTATTTGCTAGTATATAAGGAGCTAGCTAAATATGCTGAATCTAAAATTGAAGAAACAAAAAACAGAAAATTTTCTAAAGTATTCGAAGAAGAATTAAATAGAAATTTTATTGACAATCCTTTTATTCAGATATTATCTAATAACCCTTCATTATTAAAAGCAGCTGAAAAGTTAAAAATTAATTGGAATGGTGATGTTGAGCAGGATGTTATAAAAAAACTTTTCAATTATATAGCTAAAACAGATACTTATAATGAGATAATGACTCTTAAGAGTAATGACTTTGAGGCACATAAAACATTGTGTATAAAGCTATTTAAAAAAGAGATCTGTAATTATCATTTAATGCATAATTTTTTTGAAGAAAAAAGTATTTATTGGACTGATGACATTGATCATGTATGTTCAATGATCATTAAATCAATGAAGGCTATTAATACTTCTAATGCCCATTCATTTGCGGTGTTGCCTTTATGGAAGGATGATGAGGAGGAGTTTACCAATAAATTATTTCAGAATACAATTAAGCTTAAATCAGATAATGATTTGTTGTTAAAAGATTACACTAAAAATTGGGACCAAGATAGGTTAGCAAAAATGGACATGATTTTAATGAATATGGCTATTAATGAAGCAAGGGAATTCCCTACAATCCCTGTAAAAGTAACATTGAATGAATATATCGAAATATCTAAATTTTACAGCACTCCAAAGAGTAATGGATTTATAAATGGTATTTTAGATAATATTTTTGAAAATTTAAAAAAAGATGGTCAGATTGTTAAAACTGGTAGGGGCTTAATAGAATAAATTATGAAAAAAACTATATATGTAATAATACTAGTAAGTGCTGTTTTATCTTCATGTTTAACAGATAAGAAATATGATAGAGAGATAACCGCAGACATGATTGACAACCCAAGTAAAATAGAATTTGTAAATCCTAATTTTAACTTTGGAAAGGTTGCTGTTGGGTCATCAGTAGAACATACATTTAAATTTAAAAATACAGGGGATACCCCTTTGGTAATTCATTCAGTTCAGGCTCAATGTGGGTGTACTGTTCCTGAAAATTGGCCAAAACACCCTGTTCTTCCAGGTGAAGAAGGAGAGATAGATGTTGAGTATAACCCCAAAAGGGAACAAAAAAATGTAAGTAAATATATAGCTGTGATTGCCAATACAAGACCAGCAAATACCAAGCTCTATTTAAAGGGAAATGTAATAGGAAATTAAAACCAAACAATTATTATGAAAATCGAAACACTATTTTTAGCACAATCTAACCCAATGGGAATGATGAACATATTTTTTATTGTTGCCATGATCGCAGTTTTTTACTTTTTTATGATCAGACCTCAAAATAAAAAAAGGAAACAATTGGAAGAGATGCGTAATACGCTTAAAAAAGGAGATCATGTATTAACTATTGGAGGAATTCATGGTAAAGTAGCAGAAGTAAAAGAAACTACTATTCTACTACAAGTAGAAGGTGGAGTGAAAATAAAAGTGGAGAAATCAGCAGTTTCATTGGATAGCAGTACTCAGCTAAATGAAGAGACTGCTAAGCATGCTGCTATGGGTAATTCGTCAAAATAATAATGCTGAGAGTAGGTCTTACAGGTGGGATAGGAGCAGGTAAAAGCACAGTATTACTCATTTTTCAATCTTTAGGGATTCCGGTATATAAGGCAGACAATAGGGCCAAGTGGCTTATTAATCATCATTCGGATATAATTCACTTTCTTTCTAATGAATTTGGTTCAGATATTTACAATGAAGGTCAGATCAATACTTCCTATTTATCTAATATTGTTTTTAAAGATCCAAGTAAATTGAAAATCCTTAATGAAATTGTCCACCCTAAAGTAGCTGAAGATTTTTCATTATGGTGCTCAACACAAAAAGCAAAATATATAGTTAAGGAAGCGGCTATTTTAATAGAGTCTAAAGCATATCAACAATTGGATAAAATAATATTGGTAACTGCAGTTAAAGAAGATAGGATGAAAAGGATCATGGATAGAGATTCAGTTAGTGAGCATGAAGTGTTACAAAGAATGAGAAACCAGATGACTGATGAGCAAAAAATTCCTTATGCCGATTATATTATTGAAAATAATAACCAGGAATCATTAATTGAAAAAGTACAAAAGATCCACAATGAATTAATCAATGGTTAGATTTTATTGTGACTTCCATCGCAATAAACACCATTTTTAGAATACTTACACCCACACCAAGCTATCTTTTTTTCTTCATTTACTTCTTCAATAACAGGGGAGAATGAGGTGCCTTTATGAGAGCCATCGCAATAGGGTTGATTATTGCTTAAACCACATGCACACCATGCGTATTTACCAGGCTTTACATCAATTACATAGGGAGATTTTTGAGCAACTTTAGGGTTATCCATACATTTATTTTTAATACTTAAATATAAAAAATAACACAAAGGTTTAAGTGGTTTTTTCAATAATAATTTTACTCATCCTTGATCAATCGAATACTGATCGCAAATCCTGCCTGAGGATTGGTAAAACGATATACAGCCCCATCATTTACCACCAATCTTCTTCTGAATGGATCACCATTCGAAATGGTAGTATTTACCCATAAGTAGGTTCTGTTTCCTAATGCAAAATAAGAAGTTCCTGAACGATATCCTGCAGGATAAAATTCCATTCCAGAACTACCTCCTGCTTGTAATTGAGTTCCTTGATCTGTACCTCTAACTACAGAATATCCTGATAGATCAAGATCTATAGTAGACATGCCTAAATTTGCCTCTAATGTTTTCCATTCTTCATCTGTTGGTAAATGCCATCCTGCTGGAGCAGCACTAGCAGCTCCAGACCAAGTGTAGAGTTTCCCGTAAGTATTAGAATTAGAGGGGTCATTGTTGTAATCCCAAGATTGATTAGAAACATCATATCTTAAGTTTTCAGTCATCCATATCTGATTACCAATTTTTACAGTACCATAAGTATTAGCATCTCTTGTGTCTGTGAAAGAACCAAATTTTGTGGTGGTAAATTGAATAACATTACTTTCGGCAGAAGCATTGTGCTCGTCTAGAGCTTCTACCTTTATAAAATAGGTTGTTAATTGGTTTAAATTGTTATAATTGTAGGAAGTTCCAGTTTGATTCCCACTTATTATTGATAAGCTATTTTCATTGGTTCCTGCATATACATTATAGGTGATGGCGTCATTGTCTATATCTTCAGCTGCTGACCATTCAATAAGGATTGATAAGTTTTGTTCTGTACTATTATCTAAAGGTGAGTTAATTACTGGAATTGACGGTGCGTGATTTACGGTTTCTGGATTATCATCTTTTTTACAACTAACTATGAGCATTGAGATAATAATACAGCTGATGGTTGAAATTGATTTCATTGTAATAAATATTGGTTTTATAAAGATAACCTATAAACAAAGTACAAGTTGTCTTTTAAGTAAATAGAATAAGTATTATTGTTGGAATCCTAATTATCTAGTAACCATTTCTTAGCATCTTTTTCATTGGTGAAAAGCTGTAAAATGGTTCTGTTATTAAGCAGGTGTATCACAAAATTACCCATGATTCTTTGAGCAAGATCGTGAATAATAATGGCAATTTTAAAAGTTTTACTCTTAGCAAGATGAGTAATATATTCTCTAGCTTCATTTGTTAACATAGTGTTTTCGCCAGTGACAACAAGTAAAAATATTTTTTCAGAATTTCTGTGTTTTTCAACTTCTACCATCATTTGCTGAATCTCATATTTAGAGATTGTAGAATCACTTCGATGATCATTAAGCTTTATGAATTCATCATGAATTTCAATAGAAAATTCTTTTGTTTTGAGTTTTGGGGCAATCATATACTTGAATATAGATATAATTATTAAATCATACAATACATTTTAATTAACAATTTTAATACTAAATAGTTAATAACTGTTAGATAAATCAGTTATCATATCTAAAAAACCCCAAATATTCTATTTGAATGATCTTGCCGTTTTTTAGCTTTAATTTATAGGTACGGATCTGATCACCGTTTTTGAATCTGACCATTGTTTCTTCATTATTGAGCTCATTGGTCCATTCAGCTTTATAGCCTTCTAAAGAATATATAGTATTAATATATTCATCTTTATTGTGAGCTATGGTGTCTTTTTCCTGGTCGAAGTAAATGATATTATCATCTAAATGAGGATTTATTTCTTGAATATTATTATTATCAATAGATTGTGTGAATTGTTGAACAACCTTTTCATTGGTAAGTGTATTGGCACTTGCTCCAAAGAATAAATAAGCAATAAAGATAGCAGCAATAATTCCTGCTAAATCAGCGATTAGTCCAGCAGTAATAGCATACCGTGTTTTTCGAATACTTACAGCTCCAAAATAAACAGCAATTATGTAGAAAGTAGTATCGGTAGCTCCCTGAAGGGTAGAGGTGAGCTTACCCACAAAGCTGTCTACTCCATAATGCTGAAATGATTCAAGCATCAAACCTCTGGCGCCTGATCCGCTTAAGGGTTTCATTAAAGCAGTAGGTAATCCATTAACAAACTCAGTGTTTTCTAAAAACAATCCAAAGATTGTAGCTACACCTTCAATGATTACATCCATTGCTCCAGAAGCTCTAAAAACACCTATGGAAACAATAATGGCAACCAGATATGGGATGATCTTTATGGCAATATTAAATCCTCCTTTAGCCCCTTCTATAAAAGCTTCATATACATTGATCTTTTTTCTGAGTGCGAGAACTATGAACAAACAGATGAGTCCATAAAGTATAATACTGCTAATCACAGATGATTGAACCTTTAATTGTTCAGGTGATAAGCTGTTAAAGTAATATATGGATCCTACTATTATTCCTGTAATACCCAATAAATAAGCAAGAATCACCTTATTAAAAAGATTAATGCGTTGGTAGATAGCAACAGTAATTAAACCAACAAGTGAAGCAAAAAAAGTAGCAATAAGAATAGGTATAAATACATCAGCCGGATTTTCAGCTCCGAATTGGCTTCGGTAATTCATTACCGTTATAGGAATGAGGGTAAGACCAGACGTGTTGAGCACCAAGAACATGATCATGGAATTGGTAGCTGTATCTTTTTTATCATTGAGCTCTTGTAGTTCGTTCATGGCTTTTAGCCCCATGGGAGTAGCCGCATTATCGAGACCAAGCATATTAGCACAGAAGTTCATCATCATAGAACCTCTTGCAGGATGATCGGAAGGAACATCTGGAAAGAGTCGGTTAAAAAATGGCCCAAATGCACGTGAGAGTAGCTGTACAGCTCCACCTTTCTCACCTATCTGCATTATCCCCAGCCACAAGCAAAGAATACCTGTAAGGCCAATGGCAATTTCAAAAGAAACTGATGCCATTTCGAAAGTGCTGTCTACCATGGCAGTAAAAACCTCCATATCGTGTTGGAAAAAGGTCTTATACAATGCTACCAGCAAGGCAATTAAAAAGAAGCCGATCCATATGTAGTTGAGCACCATTTAGCTTATTCGATATTAGAAAACTAAATTCATCAATTAAATCAAT
>CAYSEW010000038.1:0-22266 GCA_964430245.1 uncultured Flavobacteriales bacterium | reverse complement strand
TTTATAAACTTCTCCTAAACTTAATAGTAATTCCATTCTTCTAATTTAATTAAAAGACTTCTCTTTATATAAACATACGAGATTAACTGGTTAGCTATATAAATTTGAAAGTCATAATTTTATAGACATGAAATTAACTGAATACTTACAAAAAACATTTGACATTAAAGTTCTAATAAAACCTGATCATATAGAGTTACCTGGCCTTCTTTTAAAACCCTTGCATACCATCTAGACCAGCCTGGATATTTTTTTTCTGAAATACGTACAAATTTTCCGTTTATAAAAGACTTCGAAATAGTTTTACAAGGAGGAGCAGTTCCTGTAAGTTCAATCTCTGCTTCTCCAAGTTGTATCCTAGAGCCTTTTTTTAAGAGCTCCCAATTTATTCCTTGTATAGTAATATTTTCACCTGTTGAACCAGCAAAAACAGGATGCCCTTCGTTCTTTAGTTCAGCGATTAAATCCATTGAAAATATACAAACTGCTCTATTTTCTCCTCCATGATGTTTTATGTCATTTTGTTTATCACCCTTAACTTTATATTTTCCTAAAAACGTGGTTGTAACTGGATATTTGGGAACTCCTCCATTTTCATTGATATTTATCGATACTATTTTAGGCATTAAAACTTTACGTTAGTCTAAATATACGGCTACTCATTGTTTAAAATTGAAAATAAATAAATGCAGGTGCATCTGCTGAGTAGGTTTGATAACAAATTACAACTATCAATACAGTTAATACTAATTGAATTCCAACAGGAGTATTAATAAAGCCATTTTCAATTTTCTTTTTATAAACATTAGGTAGCCAATGGGCTAAATAACCGATAATCATTACAATAAATACCCAGCTGGAATATTCTACAAAATCTTTTGTTTTATCTACAGCAAAAAGCCATTTTTCAGAAAAATCCCATCTAAAATCAGTCATGATTTGATGATAAAAAATATTTATTTTCCCCATTGTTTCACCTCTAAAATAAACTCTTGTAAAAGTGATAAAGAACAGGGTATGAACCATCCCCCACATTACATTTACATAATAAAACGACCATTTGGATTTTCCTGAAAAATCATATAATACCTTAATGAATGATATTCCGCTTACTACTAATGCCCACCACATTCCTACCAACCAGATCGGATTACCAGTAATTATTTTAATAAGCAGAAGACCCCCTGCAAGCATTAGTGCAAAAAACACCTTATGGTAATTCTTGAACTTTAACCAATATTTGGCAGTTAAGACCCCGAAGCCATTCAATCCTCCCCAAATCACAAATTGCCAGCTGGCTCCATGCCACAATCCTCCAATTAACATAGTAAGCGTAATATTGATGTTTCTATTAATATGAGATTTAAAGGATTCAAAATACCAGGCAAGTAAATAAGCTATTAATATTAGACCAATTACCACTATCGTTACTCTTCCATTATCCACAGCATACAAGACTCCAGCGATAATTAATCCAGAAACGATGTAGGTGCCTTTACTTCCTCCACGATTCCCTCCCAAGGGAATGTATAGGTAATCCTTTAACCATCTGGAAAGTGTGATGTGCCATCGTTTCCAAAACTCACCACAATGGATGGCTTTATAGGGAGAATTAAAATTTGTAGGTAGCTGAAAGCCCATCAGCTTAGCAATGCCTATTGCCATATCTGTATATCCAGAAAAATCCCCATAAATCTGTAGGGAATATCCAAAGATGGCAATAACTTGAGCCATTCCTGAGAAATTACCAGGGCTAGCAAACACATCATCTAAGAAATAAGCAGCAATAAAATCTGCAAAAACCATTTTCTTGATCAAGCCTTTTAAAATCATATAAACAGCCCACCCAAAATCAGTTTTAGAGAGTTTAAACTCTTTGTGTATTTGAGGAACAAATTCAGAAGCCCTAACAATAGGTCCTGCTACTAATTGAGGAAAGAAAGAAACAAAAAAACCAAAATCTACAATATTGTTTAAAGGCTTTAGCTGTCCTCTGTAGATATCTAAAGAATAGCTCATGGATTGAAAAGTGTAAAATGAAATTCCTACAATCATAGGCAGCGCATCCATAAAAAGGTCTCCAGTAAACTGCCCATTTAACCAAATCCCAATGGCATTTTCATGCGGATGACTAATAAGCATTGAGGATGACCAATCATGCTGACTGATCATAGCATTCCAATTTTCAGCAAAAAATTTAAAATACTTGAAATATCCTAGCATGGCAAGATTAACTACTACACTAAGTGCCAAATAGCTTTTCTTTTTAAGGTTGGAGCTAGAAGCATAAATGGCCTTACCTAAAAAGAAGTCTACTACGGTGCTTACTAAAAGTATCCACACAAAAGGAGCGCCTACTCTCCAATAAAAGAAAAGACTAAAAAACAATAGATAGGCAGATCTAGTTTTTTTGTAATCATAGATAAGAGCATAGGCTAAATAGCCAAAAGCAAAGACTAACCAAAAGACCAAACCATCGCTTTCACCATTATAAGCTAGTATAAAATAGCTTAAAACACCTACATATATAATATTTAGGTATTGGCCTATCTTTTTTGCTGTAACTAAAGCAAACCCTAAGTAAGCTAAACCAAAAAAGATCCAATATTGAGCATGGGCAAAATGGAATTGTACTTCATTTAGCTCTTCAATAGGTATTTTTGTAAAGAGATCCTTTATTCTGGGTAGTATATCGTACAAGAAGGTCATTTATTTTCTACCTATTTTTATTTTTTCTCCTACCTTTAAGCTTCTAGATTCTAATCCTGGATTTAAGGACCTTAATTTAGAAACTGTAGTTCCTTTTGCATTGGCAATATCCCATAGAGTATCTCCTTTTTTTATAGTGTAATAGTAAAATCCATTTAATGAATTGGCATTTTCATTTTCTTCTTCGCCTAAAGGTGTTGTGATATCAATTTTTGAAAGCTTACTATAATAATTAATAGTTGAGTCAGGATCTATGTACTTTTGGTAAAGAAATGTTGAATCTCTATCCATAAAGCTGTCCCACGATTCATAAAAGGAAGTAAGAAATAAATCTGCTTTTATATCATAACCATTTGGAGTAAAATGTATCCTATCTGAAGGCATTAATTTATTTTTATACCATTTTTGAGAAGAACCCTTTCCGCCCATGATCTCATAAAAGTTCCACACGCACATATCATATTTTTTCGCTAGCTCAATAATCACATTTGCTGCTTTAGCTGTATGTGGATTGGCATATTTTTTTCTATAGTAGCTGTCATTAGGCACAGTTAAAATAATGGCTGCATTAGGGTTAGTTCGAAGAATCATTTGAATAAACTTTTCATATCGTTGACTGTAATCATCAGGGTTAAAAACATCTACATAAGTGTCATTAGTTCCTATTGAAATGATAAACAAATCTGGTGGGTATTGGTTAAGCTGATGTTCGAATAGTTCACATCGCTCATATGTTTTAAAGCTAGCACCATTTACTCCTATTGAATGATAGATTACTCCCGGATCATTGTTTTTAAGGTCAATTCCATAAATGATGAATTCTTTATCATCATCATTAACATTTTTAATAACCCTAAACTCAAATTCTGAGACATTCTGGTTTAGAAAAAAGAGGGTGAAATTTAAACTATCATTTCTGTAGATCTTTGTAACAATAGAGGTGTCAACTGGAGATAGACAAAACAATGAGTCCCAGGTATTGTGGAAAACCTTAATTTGATTATAATGATATTTATAGCTTCGGTTTTTTCTATTGGTTATTTTAACCTTTACTATAGAGTCTTTAGTATGAGCAATTATACCTTCCATTCCCCATATTGCAGTGTGTGATTCTACTGAATTTCTTTTTCCTTTCCATTCTCCATCGGATTCTATTTTGTAATTCCACGGATTATTGGTTCCAGCAAGGGTATATGGAAAGACCATTCCTCTTTCCCCTTTCATATGTGGCTCCATACCATGTAGATACCTTCTTATTCTATGTGAATAAATATCTGCTTGAATGTGAGATCCTCCAATATGAAAAATATTTATAGGCTTGTCAGTTTGTAAATGATAAACAGAATCCAGGGTTTTAAAAAAATATTGAAAAGCTGGTGATTCACCATAAAAATCCAATCTATTTCTTTCCCATTTAATAAACCTATATTTTTCTTTAAATGAGGAATCCAATAAAAATTGCTGACAATAAACTTGACTTGAAATTAGTAATGCTAATAGAATGGAAATTTTTTTCATGGTAGCTGCTGAATTTCTGATTGATAATATTGATATTCCAATAACAATGCCTCAAATAAAAGCCTAGATATTTTTTTAGTGCCAGTTCTAGAAAAATGGGTATAATCAGTGGCTGCCCATCCATGCTCTTCTACCCATGCTACCATTGAATTTTCACCTCCCATGGCCCTGTAGATATCCCAATAAGCAGCATTTTCACTTTTTGCAGCTTCTTTGATCTTGTCTATATAATATTCTAATAATGGATAAGTTTGATAAAACCCATCGATTTTAGTTGACATATCAGAAGGTCCTATTACCAATATCTGTGCTGACGGCCGAAGCTTTCTCATTAAACGAATGCGGTATTTAAATCGATTTGCACTCCTTTCTGCATGTTCCTTGTCTTTAAGATAAGGCATTACATTTCCTCCAAACTGCAAAACAACGAATTCAACATTTAGGTGGTCCATCATTAAATTGTACTCATAGAAATTCACCTTACTTATTGCTGACCCACTAGAGCCCCTCATAGCAACATTGTCTATATTAAAACCATAATTTCCATCAAGTGTAATTCCATAAAAATCAGGACTGGATTTTCCTTTAAAATCAACTTTTAAATTAGTAGGTGTTTCAGCTAATACAATGTCATAATGATGGTAATTACTATCAGTCCTTAAGCTATCATAAACTATTTGTTCATCATTATTAAATACTTCTATTGAAGTAGGTTGAGTACAATTCCCATAATGGATTTTTATGACATTAAAGGCCTTTGCATTGGAGTAAGCCCTTTTGTCTTTTCCAATAGAAATAGAAGCGTTATAAACTTCTGATGAATCTGTAATTAATGAATCAGGAAGCATAGGAGAAAACCTTGAAGCAGACATAAAAGCACCATATCTATTATTAGTGATTTTTTCACTTCTTCTGTCAAAAACAGCATGTCTTGTCCAGTTTTCAGTACAGGTAATCTCAACAGAGTTTTGATGATATACAGTTTTTAAGGGAATAAAACCAGGGCCATTTCCGCCAAACAATTTTTGTAGCTTATCTCTTATATAAGCAGTCATTCTATCGCCTTCTATTTGAGAATCTCCATAGTGAATGGCTCTTATGGAATTTTTGTTTTTTAATAGGGTCTCCAATTTTTTCCACAAAGGGAAATACAATGAGCGATCATCATTGGGAAATTCAATCATAAGTATACCATCTTGAACTTTTCCAAAGTCTTCAGTTTTTATTACCTGAAGCCCTATTAATGAGCTATCAGATAAATTGTAAGTAGTGTCATATTTAATTTGTGTTAAAAGACTGTCAAGCTCTTGTTCACTTCCTAGGTTATCAAGTGTTTTTTTTAGCGTAGTTAAGTTGGCTTTTCTTGGTAATTGATAAGAAAGAAATTTTTTAGCAGTTGGATATTTTATTTTTGTTATACCAATATCAATATTACTTGAAAAAGCATTTTTTTCTTCTTTTGATAAAAAGGTGAGACCTAACAAAAGCAGAAATGTTGCCAACATGAATAATAAGACCTTTAAAGCAGACATAATTAATTATACAATAAAAATAATTCTATCACTTAAGTAACTATAGCTTATTGATAATAAATTACAAAGCATTAAATGTTAGGAAAATAAAAAAGCCGCATTAAGCGGCTTTTTTAAGAGAAGAAAGACTTGGATTAATGTTTAACCAACTTTCCTGATTTAATTTTTTTATTACCATTAATGATTTCATATAAATAAACGCCTTCTGGTAATTGATCTGTCATCAATTGATGGTTCTGATTAGTAATCATTTCAGTAAGTTCTAATTTCCCAATAATACTATATATAATTAGCTGACATCCGCCACAATCTCTAATTGTAATGTCATTATAAAAAGGATTAGGGTATATTTCTGGAGTAACGTTATTATTGGATAGAACAACCGTAGTGTTGCTTTGAACAGTTACAGTTCCTGTCATGCCCATTCCTGAATGTGGATCACACTGAAAGTTGTAAGTTCCAGCAATGGTAAAAACATGCTGAAAAGTCCACCCAGCACCAACAGAATTCCCAAAACCTTCAGGATTGGTAGGGAATGTAACCGTAGTGCCATTTACATTATGACTTCCACCGGTATTAATCCAGGTTACAGTATCTCCAACAATTATTGTTAGTGATGAAGGTACCCAGGAAGTACCTGAATTGGATATGGTGTGATTGTTCTGTGAAATCGCAGCATAAGAGAACAAGAAGGAAAAGAGTAAAGTTTTAAATCGCATAATAGTTATTTAGTACTGTAAAAACGCAAAATACAAAAAATAGTTGCTTGATAGGCAATTATGTTCAGCACAAGGTATTTATCTTTATAATGTTTTTTTTATAAAAAGAAACTAAATATTTCTGATAATTTCTAATGAAAAGATATTTTTGCAGAGAATTAGTTATGCAAGCATACAACAGATATTCAAGCGACAATGAAAATTAAGAAAATCAACAAACTATTAGTTGCAAATAGAGGAGAAATAGCTATCCGAATATTTAGAGCAGCCACAGAACTTCAAATTAGGACAGTTGCTGTATTTACTTATGAAGACAGGTATTCCTTGCATAGATACAAGGCTGATGAATCCTATCAAATAGGAAAAAACGATGAACCTCTGAAGCCCTATTTAAATGTAGATGAATTAATACTTCTTGCAAAAAGGGTAGGTGCTGATGCTATTCATCCTGGATATGGTTTTCTTTCAGAAAATGTTGAGTTGGCTAAAAAATGCAGAAAAGAGAATATCATTTTTGTGGGACCCACGCCAGAAGTAATGGAGAAGCTTGGTGATAAGATAGAAGCTAAAAAAATTGCAGCTAGTGCCAATGTTCCTATCATTAGAGGGGAAGAAATTCACAATGAAGATGAGGTAGCGATATATAAAAAAGCAAAAAAAATAGGTTATCCAGTTATGCTTAAAGCTGCCGCAGGAGGTGGGGGTAGAGGAATGAGAGTAGTAAGAGGTAAAAATGAGCTTTTAAAAAGCTATAACGAAGCCAAAGGTGAAGCTGAAAAAGCATTTAATGACGGAACTATATTTCTTGAAAAGTACATAGATACTCCAAAACATATAGAGGTGCAGATCCTAGCTGATGAACATGGGAACGTAGTACACTTATATGAAAGGGATTGCTCTGTCCAAAGGAGATTTCAAAAAGTAATTGAAGTAGCTCCCTGTCAGAATATCTCTACAGAGACAAAAGAAAAGCTTTATAAGTATGCTTTAGGTATTACTCGTTCAGTAAACTATAATAATGCAGGGACAGTTGAATTTTTAGTTGACAAGGAAGAGAACATATTTTTCATAGAAGTGAATCCAAGAATTCAAGTTGAGCATACCATTACAGAAGAGATAACGGGTATAGATATTGTAAGGTCACAGATTCAAATTGCTAGAGGCTATTCATTGTCAGACCCTCAAATTCACCTACTTAGTCAAGAAGATGTCAAATGTTCAGGTTTTGCGATTCAATGTAGAATAACAACAGAAGATCCAAAAAATAATTTTACACCAGATTACGGGACTATCATTGCCAGAAGAATGGCAAACGGTTATGGGATAAGAATTGATGCTGGTAGTATCTACACAGGATATAAAATATCTCCTTTCTTTGATTCTATGTTGATTAAAGTGTCTGCTCATGGCAGAACATTAAAAGGAACCTGTAGAAGAATGACTAGGGCGTTAAAAGAATTCAGAGTTCGAGGAGTAAAAACCAATATTAAATTCTTAGAGAATGTAATTTCTCACCCTCAATTTCAGGAAGGAGATGTTCATGTAAACTTTATAGATCAAAACCCCGATCTTTTTGAATTTAGAAAAGGAAGGGACAGAGGAACTAAAGCCATTAAATTTTTAGGAGAAATTATAGTCAATGGAAATACAGATGTGAAAAGTATTGATACTACTAAGAATTTCCCTGAACAAGTTGTCCCAGATTTCGATAAATATGGAAAATATCCAAAAGGAACTAAAGATCGATTGAATGAGCTTGGAAGGGATGGATTCATTGAATGGTTAAAAGCTAACAAAAAAATTAAGTATACTGATACTACATTTAGAGATGCTCATCAATCGTTGTTAGCCACTAGGTTAAGAACTGTAGACATGATGAAAGTAGCAGAAGGATATGCTAAAAATTTCCCCCAACTCTTTTCTGTTGAAATGTGGGGGGGTGCTACTTTTGATGTATGTATGCGTTTTTTAAAAGAAGATCCATGGCTTAGATTAGAGCTACTTAGGGAAGCAATGCCCAATATCTTAACTCAAATGCTAATCAGAAGCTCAAATGCTGTTGGCTATACTTCTTACCCGGACAATTTAGTAGAAGAATTTATTGAAGAATCATGGAAAAGAGGGATGGATGTATTCCGTATTTTTGATTCATTAAATTGGTTTGAGTCAATGAAAACCAGTATTCAAGCAGTTAATCAACGCACTGAAGGGATTGCGGAAGCTTGTTTGTGTTATACCGGGGAGATCCTCAATAAAAAAGAAAATAAATATACATTACAATATTATCTTGACCTTGCAAAAAGATTGGAAGATTCGGGGGCTCATATAATTGCGATTAAAGACATGGCTGGATTATTAAAACCTTATTCTGCCAACAAATTAATCAAGGAATTAAAAAAGTCTGTTGACCTCCCTATTCATTTACATACGCATGACACTTCTGGGCTTCAGGTTGCTACTTATTTACAGGCAATGGAAGCTGGAGTTGATATTATTGATGTTGCCATAAGCTCAATGTCTGGCCTTACATCGCAACCTAATTTTAATTCAGTAGCAACGATGTTCAATGGTCATCCGAGAAGTGAGAAATTAGATATTTCAAAACTAAATGAGTATGGGAATTATTGGGAATCAACACGCGAATATTACTACCCTTTTGAGTCTGAATTAAAAGCAAGTACATCAGAAGTCTTTGACCATGAAATTCCTGGAGGACAGTACTCAAACCTTAGACCACAAGCAAGAGCTTTGGGCCTAGAAGAGAAATTTGATAAGATTAAAAAAAACTATAAAGAAGTAAATACTCTTTTTGGAAACATCATTAAAGTAACACCATCTTCAAAAGTGGTAGGTGACATGGCGATGTATTTAACGGCTAATGATTTTACAGCAGCTGATGTAATTGAAAAAAGTGACACCATGGCATTTCCAGAATCTGTAATCAACTTTTTTAAAGGGGACCTTGGTCAACCTTATAAGGGTTTTCCAAAAGAGGTTCAGGGATTAATTCTGAAAAACATTAAACCTTATACAAATCGGCCAAATGCGCATTTAGAGCCTGTAGACTTTGAAAAAGAGCTTCCTAAATTTCAAAAAAAATTCCCTTTAAAGTCGGAGAAAAAGGACTTCATTTCCTTTCAATTGTACCCAAAAGTTTTTAAAGACTTTTATGATCACTTTGAATTATATGAAGATGTGTCTAACATACCTACAAAAGCATTTTTCTATGGATTAGAGTCGGGTGATGAGGTGTTAATTGAGTTTGAGCCAGGTAAGGTGATCATAGTAGAGTTGATCTACATTACTAAGGCTAATAACCTTGGCTTCAGAACAGTATTTTTTAAATTAAATGGGCAAACAAGAGCTGTAGAGATCAAGGACAAAACAGTAAAAGTCACTAAGAAATTACATTTAAAAGCGGTTGAAGATAATCAGATAGGAGCTCCATTACAAGGCAAGCTAGTTGGATTGAAAGTAAAAAAAGGAGATCAAGTAAAATTAGAGCAACCTCTTTTTGTATTAGAAGCAATGAAAATGGAGTCATCGGTGTTGTCACCTTTAGAAGGGAAAGTAAAAAGAGTGCATTTATCTGAAGGAACCATGGTAGAGCAAAATGACATGGTAATTGAACTAGAATAACTTAATAAAGATTGAAGATTTCAAAAAAAAAACCATTTTACAAGGTCAATTCTGCGCTTAATGATTATTTAGTTCAGCACGGAAGAGCAGTACAACTTCCGATATTATATAATGATTTACTTAGATATACAGGAGGATTCCCTTTATTAGATAAAAACGGGGTAGACACTTTATGGGAATCTGTGATGTATGGAGAAGATGTAATTACGGATTTCAACAATAGTTTAACTTACGTATACTCTCTTTTAAGAACAGATGGAGATATGTCTGTTATAAAGCACCTGTATGTAGATAGAATAGATTATTGCCATTTTGGGAATTCAAAACCATTTAGAATTAGAATAGTAAATAAGTTAAATGATAATTATGACTACTTTTATGTTAAGCGTTCGGACGCATCTCGTGTTTATGGCTTAGAGCTAGAATATATTTTAAGCCCCAACAGGATTAATTTTTTTGTAGATGGAGACACATTAATTGAAGAACATATTCCAGGTATACCTGGAGATAAATTCTTTGAAACATATACTTCGAGTCCAACATTTAATAAAGTAAGAATAGCAAAGGAGTTTGTAAAGTTCAATGAAAGATGTTTCGTGAGGTTACTAGGAGATATGAGATCATATAATTATGTAATAGATGTTACCCCAGATTTCGAAGATGAACAATATAGAGTACGAGCTATTGATTTTGATCAGCAATGTTATGAAGGAAGAAAAAACATGTATTTACCTCAATTTTATAAGGAAAACCTTAAAGTAGTTGAGTTTTGTACAGATGTTTTAACTGCTGAAACGGTACAACAATATAGACATGAAGAAAGGGTGCTAATTAGAAGAAGATACGAAACTGCACATCATCGATTTTCTCAATTAGTTAGGTGCTTAAGTAACGATACTTTATCAACAACAGGAAAGATTAATAAATTAAAAACTGAATTAGAAAAATATCATCGAACCTCTTTTAAAAGGTGTAAAAAAATGGGTGAAATATTACAAACACACTTAGAGCTAATGCTGTCTAAAGAATAAGTAATAATGGCTAAAAAAAATAAAGGAATAAAAAAAAGTAAATCCTTGCAGGGCGAAATCATTAAGATCTTTCAAGGCAATCCTGAATATACTTATAATTACAAGCAGATTTCAGCCATTATGGGTATCAAGGATTCCTCAGTCAGGAAGCTGATTATTTGCATTTTAGATGATTTAGCTGAGCAAGAGATTCTTAGTCAAGTTTCAAGAGGAAAATTTCAGATTAAAGGAGGAGCAGTAGAACTGATAGGCGTTTTACAGTTTATACAAAGAGGAGGTGCTTTTTTTATAAGTGAAAGTTTAGAAGAAGATATTTATATTCATCCATCAAGAACGGGTAAAGCATTTAATAGAGATAAAGTAAAGGTAAGAGCTATAAAATATAAAGGGAAAAAAGAAGGAGAAGTCTTAGAGATAATTGAACGCAATAAAAAGGAACATGTTGGTATATTAGAAAAAAACGGCAACAACCATTTTGTTAGACCCGATGATAAGTCAATGCCTGTAGATTTTTACATAGACAGAAAACATTTAAATGGAGCTAAAAACGGACAAAAAGTAAGGGTGAAGTTTTTATCTTGGCCATCAACTGTAAAAAGTCCTATTGCTGCTGTTATCGAGGTACTTGGTAAACCAGGTGAGTTGCAGGTTGAGATGCATTCAATTTTATCTGAATTCGGATTTCCTAATAAATTCCCCAAAGATGTTTTAAATGACACTGAATTGATCAGTGAGTGTAATTATGATATTGAAGCTAAAAAGAGAAGAGATTTTAGAGATATTTTCACGTTCACTATTGATCCTGATGACGCTAAGGATTTTGACGATGCTTTAAGTTACCAAAAATTAAAAAATGGAAATTTAGAGATAGGAATTCATATTGCTGATGTAAGTCATTATATTTTACCCGGATCAATCCTAGATAAAGAAGCTTATTTAAGAGGTAATAGTGTTTATTTAGTAGACAGAGTGATTCCTATGTTGCCAGAAAAATTAAGCAATGAACTTTGCTCACTAAGACCCAATGAGAATAAGTTAACATTTTCTGCAGTTTTTGAAATGGATGAAACTGGTAAAATTCTTTCGGAATGGTATGGAAGAACAGTTATATATTCAGATGTTAGGTATACATATGAGCAAGCACAAGCCATCATTGAAGGAGGAAAAGACAAACACTCTAAAGTTATACTAAAGATTAATGATGTTGCAAAAAAGCTAAGAAAAAACAGGATCAATAAAGGGGCTTTAAACATAGAAAGTCAGGAAGTTAAATTTAAGCTAAATGAAAAAGCACATCCGGTAGGTGTTTATTTAAAAATTTCAAAGGAAGCGCATCAACTTATTGAAGAATTCATGTTAATTGCAAATAAAAAGGTGGCTCAATTTCTTAGCAGACCTGCAAAAAATAAAAAAATTAACCCCATTATTTTTCGAGTACATGATGAGCCTAATGAAGATAAGATAAGTGACCTTAAAGTTGTTTTAAGCCATTTTGATTATCATATAGTAAGAGAAAAAAACAAGCCTATATCTAGTAGTTTAAATAAGATCATGCAAAAAGCTAAAGAAAAAGGTGAATTACACATCATTGGGCCGTTGATTATTAGAGCTATGTCTAAGGCTATATATTCAACAGAAAACAACGGCCATTATGGATTGTCATTTGAACACTATACCCATTTCACATCTCCTATAAGAAGGTATGCAGACTTATTGGTGCATAGAATTTTACAAGACGTATTAGACAATAAAAGCTTTAATCCGACAAAAGCATTAGAATTTCAATGCAAACACATTTCAACTACTGAAAAACAGGCTGTTGAGGCCGAAAGAGCATCCACTAAATACATGCAGGTATTGTTTTTAAATGATAAAATAGGCGAAGCTTTTAAAGGAAAAATAACAGGTTTGACAGAATGGGGTTTTTATGTTGAGCTAAATGAAAACAAATGTGAAGGGCTAGTTCATATGAGGTCATTAGAAGACGATCATTATTATTACGATCATTCATCACAAAAAATCATAGGTCAGAATACTTCTGAATCATTTCATCTTGGAATGGAAGTAACTGTAGTAGTAAAAAAGGCCGATATCTTAAAAAGACAAATTGACCTAGCTTTAAGAAAGTTCTATTAATATTGTTATTAATAGAAGGATGTTTATATTTTTATCTTATTAATATGCACATTCATCGACTCGATATTTATTTTTATATGATTTATATTACTATTTCCAACTATGGAAGATAAAATCAAGATCATCTTCTTTACTGACCCCATATGTTCTACTTGTTGGGGTATAGAACCTCATATTAATAAGTTCAGGTTAGAGTATGGGCATCTAATTGATATAGATTACAGGATGGGAGGATTATTGCCCTACTGGGAAAAATATAGTTCAGTTACAGTTAATAATCCAAGTGACGTTAAAAAACATTGGGACGAAAAAAGTGATGAATATGAAATGCCTATTGATGGTGATTTATGGAGTGAGGACCCTCTTGATTCATCGTACCCTCCATCAATAGCATTTAAAGCTGTTGAAATACAGGATAAAGAAAAGGCAATAAAATATTTGAGAAGATTAAGGGAAATGGTGTTCACTGAAAAAAGGAATATCACAAAATGGGAGTACTTATCAAAAGCCGGAACAGAACTTGGTATAGACCTTAAACAATTTAAAAAGGATTTTAACGGTAAAGCAAAAGAACTTTTTCATCAGGACCTCAGATTAGCTAAGCAAAATAGCGTAAAGATTTTCCCTACTTTAATAATGAAAAACTCATTAGGCGACATAAAAAAAATTAAAGGATACAATCCTTATAATATTTATGAAGACGAGCTAATGAAAATCTACTTTAAGACAAAGAAAAAATATTATGACAAAGAGGGGTTAGATATATTTAATAGTTATCCAACCTTAACAACTAAAGAATTTGCAGAATTAAAAGGCGTAAATTATAAGGAAGCTGAGCTTTTGTTACATAAATATGAAAACAAGAACAAGATTAAATCTTATAAAGTAAAAAACGGCACTATTTGGACAAAAAACAAATTAACAATAATTGGTGGAGGTATTGCCGGTCTAGCTTTGGCTAATTTTTTAGAACAAAAGGAACAAGATTATCAGATTTTTGAAAAAAACTTAAAGCTTTCAAAAAGAGGACATGGGTTTATTATTCCACCAAAAGGAATAGAGATATTATCGGAGATATTTCCTGTAACTGATTTTTTTAATTGCGGGAACAAGCTTGAATTTTACTCTGCCTATGATCATTTAGGAAAAATGATAACAAAGATCAATATGGACAGTACTTTTGTAATTTCCAGAAATTCATTGATCGACCTTCTTCTTAAGGCAATACCGAGTCATAAAATTCAATACGGAAAGGAATTTAAGGAGCTCCATTTAAAAGATTCCTTAGTCAATGAAATTGTGTTTAATGGAATAGGTAAAAGTAAAGTTAATCCAGAGATAGTTGTAGCTGCTGATGGGGTAAACAGCAAGGTAAGGAAAAAATTATTTCCTGAAAACAAGCTAAATCCAGTTCCGGAAAATGAAATAGTAAGTATTATTAAAGATGAAGAATTAGCAGAATCCTTAGGTGCCCATTTTAATAAGTATATTTTTAGAGGAGGAGGATTAGCAGTTGGAATGATGAGGCTTAATAGAGAGGAAATAATATGGTTTGTTCAATTTGATACTGAAAAGTACAACCCAGTTCTTGACACGCCTACTCAAAAAAGAAATTTCATATATGATCATTTTAGCAATTGGTGTGACCCAATCCCAGAGTTAATAGAAACAACAAATTTCAATCATTCTCATTTATGGAGAGTTCATGAATTAAATGATTTTAAATTAACCAATAAAAACAATACTTTATTATTGGGTGACGCTGCTCAACCATTGATTCCTTTGACTAGTAAGGGGGTTACTCAAGCACTAAAGGACGCTAAGCTATTTTCAGATCTATTGGATGTTAACTCATTAGAGCAAAAAGCAGATGTAGACTATCTTTTTAAGCAATATCATGAAATTAGACAGAAAGAGACAGAAAGTAATAATAGGACAGGAAGTGAGATGCTTCAAAACTTTAAGCTTCCATTGGAAAAGCAATCTGAACCTGACATTCCTATTTCATTAGATTGATCAATGAGTTTTAATAATTCAAGCATTAACTTAAATGCATTAAAGAAAAAAGCCTTTAATAATAGGTGGGCTGATTCTTACGATGGTGTTATACCTTTAACAGCAGCAGATCCAGACTTTCCAGTTGCTCCTGAAATAATAGACGGGATTGCTGATTATATTAATGATGGATATTTAAATTATGGACCCTTTACTGGGCTAACTGAATTTAAAGAGACTGTAGCAAGCTATTTTAATAACAAGCATGGCTGTCAATTTTCTCCAGAAGATGTGTTACCAGTGAATAGCGCTGCAAAAGGGATGCAGTTAGTGGCTAAATTTTTGTTAGATCCTGGAGATGAAGCTATCATATTTGACCCTGTGGATTTTTTATTTCAAAGCACAATTAAATCTATAGGCGCTGCTCCTGTCCCTATGAAGCTAAATATGAACGGGGAAGTAGATTTTAATTTGCTTGAGCAAATGATTACAGCTAAAACAAAAATGATTTGTTTATGTAATCCTCATAATCCTTTAGGGAAAGTATATAGCACAGAAACATTGAAAAAAATAGCAGACTTAGCCATTGCACATAACATTTGGGTAATGAGTGATGAAATATGGAGTGATATTATATATGACGAGAAAACGCATAATAGTTTTTCTACTATTTCTGAAAATGCGGCATTAAAATCATTTACTATATATGGTTTTTCTAAATCATATGGGTTAGCTGGCTTAAGAGTTGGAGCTGTATTTTGTTCAAACAAGGAAAAAATGAGCGATTTTATAAAGAAGTCTGATTATTATACTACAATTGAAGGAGTGTCAACTATATCTCAGATTGCCGCCATAATTGCTATTAACAAAGCCCAATATTGGTTAGAGGGATTTAATAGACATTTACATTCTAATCGAAGCCTTGTTTTTAGTTTAATCAATCAAACAGGAATATTAGAAGCAAAATTACCTGAATCAACCTATGTGATTTTTCCTAAAATTATAAACGGCATGACAAGTGATCAATTTATAAACCAGCTTATGGAGAAAGGGAAAGTGAAAGTGGTGCCAGGAACCAAAAGGTGGTTTGGCAATGAGGCAAAAGGACATATACGCATTTGTTTTTCGACCTCAGAAGAGATATTAAAAGAAGCATTTGATAGAATGGCGATAGCATTTTAAATAGTTATAAACGACAGTTCAAAGAAAAACGAATTCAAAATATTTTTTATGGTAAAAAAATATACGTATCTTAATTAGTTAGTAGAAATAAAATATAATGAATAGCAACTTGTTTTTTTTACTTATAGATGATGATAACCTAGCAAATGCACTTTCTGCAAAATTAATTGAGAAAGTCTTTGTAAATGCCAATATAAACATGGTAAATAAGTCAGATGCGACCATTAAGCTATTAAAAGAAGAAAAGTATGCGGACCCAGATTTAATTTTTCTTGATATTAACCTTGGAAATGAAAATGGGTGGAACCTCTTGGAAGATATAAATAAAATTTTTACAGAGAAGAGTAATACTTTACCAAAAGTAATCATATTAACGAGTTCAATTTTTGAAGAAGATAGATTAAGAACAAAAAAATATAGTAATGTTATAAAGTACATCAGTAAACCGATGTCCGTTACTGAATTAAAAGAGATATCCAATGAATATTTTACCCCAGCTTAATAAATTATACAGATGAATTTTTTATTAGTAGATGATGATAGCACAGCTAACTTTATTGCAAAAAAATTAATTGAAAGGGCTTTTAAAAGTTCAAGGATTAATGTTGCTAAAAATTCAAAGGAAACATTAGGTAATTTAAAAAGTGAAAAAGGAGAATTCCCCAATGCAATCTTTTTAGATATTAATTTAGGCATTGAAAATGGATGGGAAATTTTAGAAAAGATCTTGAGATTAAAGGAGAAGGGGAGTATTAAAAAAATTCCAAACATCATAATATTATCATCTTCTATCTATGATGGAGATAAGGAAAAAGCTAAGGACCATGATAATGTGGTTAGCTTTATTTCAAAACCGTTAAGTATAGATAAACTTGAAAATATTAAGATTCTATTAAATTGAAAACACAATCTGAGTATTTAATTTGGCTAAGAAAAACCTCATCAACAATTATTGAAATAAGCGATAGTTGGGGGAAGTTGTTAGGCTGTAAAAAAGAAGCGGCAATTCTTATTTTACAAGCAGAACAGGATCAAATAAGAGCAAAAAAAAGCAATAAAAAAGAATTTATTATAGGTGGATTGAAGCTTAAAAAAATAGACTCTACTGATGAAAACTCAACATTTTGGGCAGCAAGTAATATCGATTATATCTCTCAATTAGAAACAAAACTAGAAGAACAAAGAAACTTTTTTGATTGCATCTTCCTAAATATAATTACTGACATAGTGATATTTGACTCAAATCATCGATATCTATACGTTAATAGTAAAGCCATTAAAGATAATAAAACAAGGGAATGGATAATTGGCAAAACAGACATGGATTATTGCCGTCATAAAAATATCTCACTAGACCTTGCTAAAAAGAGAAGAAAAAGTTTTTTAAATGTTATTAAGTCAAGAAGTAGTTCTGAGTTTATAGACAAACACATTGACAAACACGATAATGAAGTTTATGTCCATAGAAAAATGCATCCAATTATTATGGATCAAAAAATAAAATACGTCTTAGGCATTGGTTATGATATTACTGATATTAAAATACTAGAGCAAAGTTTAGAATATTCCAAAAAGGAATATAAAAGCTTATTTGAAGAAAATGTTGCGGGAATCTTCTTAACTAAAATGAATGGAGAATTCGTGCGATGGAATCAAGCATTTGAGAACATTTTTGGATATAAATCTTCAGAGTTTAAACAATTAAACGCAGAAGTATTATATGAAAATAAAGCATTTAGAAAAAAATACATTAAAGAGCTGAAAGCCAATAAAGGCACTTTACTGAATTATATATTGCCTACAGTTAATAAAAAAGGTAAAAGCATTTTATTAAATGCTAATATTTCATTGATCAATTTAAACGGTGAAGAATTTCTTCAAGGAACAGTTTTTGACATCACAGATAAAAAGAAAATAGAAGACGAAATAGTTGGCATCAATAAGGAATTGACTTTAAAAAACCAGGATCTTCTTGAATTTAATTATATGATATCTCATAATGTAAGAAGTCCTCTGTCAAATATAATAGGACTTATTTCATTACTAGAGATGGATCAAGAAATTAAAGACCATGTAGGATATGACCTTTTTAGTGAAATAAAAAACTCCGCAAAGAGGCTAGACGAAACCCTACATGACCTTAATTCAATATTAGACTTAAGAAAACATGAGAAATCCCCATTAAAAGCTGTTTCTTTAAGAGAAATGCTTGAGATTGTCCTTTTAGGATTTAATTATAAGAAAGCTGATTTTAAAATAAAAGTCACGCAAATAGGAGATGATCAACTATTAACCAATAGTGTATATTTAAAAAACATCTATTACAATTTAATCTCCAATAGCATTAAATACAAGTCAAACAAAAGAAAGTTAAAAATTGATATCTCACTGTTTAATGAAAATAATGTTTTTACACTTAAGGTGGAAGACAATGGCATTGGCTTTAATCAGAAAAAGTACAAAGACCTTATTTTTAAGACATTTAAACAGATTAATGATACTGCTGAAGGCAAGGGCCTTGGATTAAGCTTAATTGATACACAGGTAAAAATGCTAGGCGGAAATATTAACGTGGAGAGTTTAGTTGATAAGGGAACATCTTTCACTATTCAATTGCCAAAAATACAAGGGAATTAATTCAAAGTTTTTCAATTTTAAAAAATTTGTTTTGATTTAAATACTGAATATTAATTAAGTAAATTCCTTTTGCCCAATTTTCAGAATTAAGCGAGATGCTTTTTGAATTAAGGTTCTTTTTAACAGCGACTATTCTGCCATAAACATCATAAACTTTTAGAGAATAAAAAGGCACATCAGACTTAATGTTAACGAGATTATTTATAGGGTTTGGAAATAAATTAACAGAAGGGTTCGTGTCGTTTATAGATAACACTGATGCAGAAAAAATATTAATGTCATCTATGTAGAGGTTGTTTCCTCCATCAGAATGAAAAGCGAATTTAAATCTAAAATCAGACACACAATATGAAGAGACAATACTTGTTACATAAACTTCCTGCCATTGGCTTGAAGAGGGTGTAAACACCCCACCTTGATTAGGAGCTGTAGGTAAATATTGATTAGATATTATTTTTCTAACAGACCAAGTTTCTCCACAATCTTTAGAAGCCAATACACGTAAATGATCATTATTGTTGCTATTTTTATCAGCATAGGCATATTTAAACGTGATTACAGCTTCTGTTTCACCTGAAAGATCGATTGTATTACTTATTAGCTCCTGAATACCTCCATTGGTAATTTGATGATTGTTCAATTGAGCTGAAAAGGCTCCGTTGCTATATGCATTTGATGTTACCTCCCAATTTTCATTATTTACTGTCCAATCATTATTTGGAAGTATTGTATTTTCAAAACATTCGTTATAAGGTATTGGTAGACCACTTGCTGGAAGTACTGTTATGTAGTCAATCTTTGATTCAGTAAGTGATGATGATCCGTCTGACGCAACTAGAGAAACCTCGTATTTTCCAGGGTTATTATAGGTTATTATGGGGTTTTGATCAGTAGAGTTAAGAGGAGCGCCTCCATTAAAAGACCAATTCCAACTAAGCACATTATGAAAAGAGTTGTCAGTAAAATAAATAGAATCTCCAGCACAAATGGTTAGTCTGTCAGCATTAAAGTCTGCTTTACAAAAAGGAGCAGGGCCATCGGTCCCTGTAGCTACAAGATTACTAGACTGCCATAAATTACTTCTTCCTCCAATTGAAGAATTAATAGCAGTTCTCATTCTTGTTGCTTGTCCAGGTGTAAACATTTTTCTACAGCTAGATGCATAATTCATATAGTTTTCCACATTTGCAATAGGGCCACAGGCAGTATCATTGTAATTACACCAATAAGAACCAATAGTATTGGGAGTGTCAGCTACACCATCATCTGAATTACAATTTGAGGGTAGTCCAGGTTCATTAGTGCTCCCCCAAGTGTGAGGTAAATTAAGCCAATGACCCGCTTCATGCGCCAACACCCTGCTTTTTGTTGGGTTACTCGTACCTATACTCCCCATGTAATTATATTTCATCCAGATGCCATTTTCCATACTAGTTCCAAAAAAGTTGGATGGATAATGAGTGTAGCCAGCTACACCATCGCTGGGGTTTCCACATACAATAACGTTTAAGTAATTATCACCAGGCCAATTACCTTGATAGACATCATTTTCAGAAATTATAGCATTAACTTGATCGGATCCTTCGCTGAAGTCTGAAACATAACTCAAAGGAGATTGAGTTCTAGTTATACCACTAAAACAAGATCCATCTGGTGCTTTTGTAGCAAGGATAAATTCAATTTCAATATCAGCAGGAACTCCCTGAAACTGAGGAGCTACTGTAGCTGTGTCTGCATTTAACTTTCTAAAATCTCTATTAAGGACTTCAAGGGCATCTAAAATTTGTGCATTTGATATGTTTTCTATTCCTCCATTATGAATTATATGAAAAACAATAGGAACTTTATAAATAGTGCCTTTAGTGTTTTTTGAGGAGATAAGACTCTTCTCTTCAATAACAAACTGTGCCTGTTCTTCAATGTGTAGCTGAAGTCTTTTAGGGTTTTCAAGTAGACGCTTTAAAAGGATATGTTGACCACAATCATTGTGTTCATGAGCTTGAGAAGAACATGGGGTTTTGAAAAAAATTACAAATAATAATAGCAAGTAACGTATCATTTTAATTTAATTAGCTGTTAAATTAAACATTAATTTTTAAGCAGAGTTGCCTTTGTTTAGAGCTTAAAAGATTATTAAAGGAATAATTCCTAGGTAGATATTATAAAAGCATCTTCTATTAATGGCTCTCCTCTATATTTTCTAAAAAGCTGAATAGTTGCGATTACATCTTTTTCACAATAGAGAATTATTCTATCTAGGTCGTTATCCTCAAAAAAAACTTTAGCTACTTGACTTCCGTCCATATCATCTTTTGGTGTGGGGATATCAAAAATGTGAGTTAGAAGTTCTAAAGAAGTATAATGCTTATAGTCACCAAATTTCCATAAATCTAAAGTGTCTAGATTATTAATTTCCCATGGTTTTTTCCCATGATTATCTAACAACTTTGGAAGTGATAAGCCGTTTAATAGAATTCTTCTAGATAAAAATGGAAAGTCAAATTCTTTTCCATTATGGCCACAAAGCATATAGCTGTTATTGTTATAATGGGAGTTTAATAAATCCAGGAATTCTTGAAGTAATTCTTTTTCATTTTTTGAAGCAAAACTTTTCAGCCTTATTTGAGTTTCACCACCTATTTGCACTACAAAACCGACTGAGATACAGATGATTTTTCCAAATTCCGCATAAATACCAGCTTTTTCATATAATTCATCAGGCCCGACACCTTCTCTGATTTGTAAAAAAGTTGTTTTTTTATTCCACAGGCCCTGTGTTTTTTTGTCAAGGTCTTGATGCTTATAAACTAATGGAACAGTTTCAATGTCAAGAAAAAGAATTTTAGAAAGATCTAATTGAGTCACCATTTTACTTTATTAAAACGCCTTTTCTATTTATAATAGGGATAGAAGTGAAGTTGTTTTTTTGAATGGTCTCTGGTAAAAAAATATATTTTTTATCATGGATTACCCCATTTATATAAAAGGTGACAAAAAATTCATTAGAAAGTATAAACGTTTCTTCACTTATATGTTCAATTAACTTAAAAGACCTTTTATCTAAATCACCAAGGTAGTGACTAAAAGAAGAGGTTTTCTTTTTCTTGTCATTTATAGTTCCATATCCTCTAGTAGAGACTAAAACATCTTTGATTAAACAATTATTCA
>CAYSEW010000037.1:0-23110 GCA_964430245.1 uncultured Flavobacteriales bacterium | reverse complement strand
TAGAGCATCTGACTGTTAATCAGAGGGTCCTTGGTTCGAGCCCAAGAAGAAGCGCCAAAAGCCTCCACAGATAGTGGGGGCTTTTTTTTATCCCATATTTATACTGCTTAAAATAAATTAACTGCCAATTTACTGCCAGATGAAGTTGTGATTGATTGTGAAAAAGGATAATGCCATTTATATTTCGAATTAATTTTCTATTACTGTTTGTTTAATAACGGCATAGTATTTGTTAAATTTTTGTTAAAAAAAAAGACTATGAAATATATTTTACTACTCCCAATTTTAATTCCTCTTTTTTCCGTATCACAACAAACTTATGTGCCTGATGCTAATTTTGAACATCATCTTATTGATATAGGTTTAGATTCAGGCTTTATTGATGGATATGTTTTAACTGCTAATATTAGCGGTCATTTAGGTTTAAATCTTACTGGTTTATCAATAAGTGATTTAACTGGAATAGAGGATTTTGTTGCTTTAGAGTCATTGTTTTGTGGAGATAATCAACTCACGAATCTTAATCTAAGTCAGAACTTTGCATTAACTTATTTAAGTTGTTATGAAAACCTTCTCACCAATCTAGATCTGAGTAGCAATACAGCTTTAACTACTTTAAATTGTGAAGATAATCTACTCACAAGCCTTGACGTAAGTCAGCACCCTACATTAACTTCTTTGTTTTGTAGTGGTAATCAGCTTTCAAGTCTTAATGCAAATGGAGCTTCAGCTTTAAATGCAATATATTGTGTAGAAAATGAACTTACTAGTATTGATGTAAATGGTGCAACTGGATTAACTATTTTATCTTGTGGTTGGAATGAACTTACAAGTTTGGATTTAGCTGGTGCTCCTGCTTTAGGTTTGTTGCATTGTGACAATAACCAACTTACTAGTCTTGATATAAGCCAGAATTCTGATTTAACTTCTTTGTTTTGTAATTACAATCAAATTAGTTGTCTTAATGTTAAAAATGGAAATAATATTAACTTTTTTTATATGGAAACTATATTTAACAACCTTTTTTGTATAGAAGTTGATTACCCTGTTTGGTCAACTGCTAATTGGACTGCTAGTAATAACAATATTGATGCAGGTGTTACTTTCAGCACAAATTGTAATTACCCACCTGGATGTTTTTCTACACCCACTACAATTGCAGAAATTAATCCTATTATTTCTCTTTACCCCAATCCCAGTTCAGATCATGTGATGATTGAAGTTGAAGGCATTCCTTCACAGCTTATTTTAATAGACATGCAAGGTAAAGTCATCAGAGAGGAGTTAATCAGCAACAAAACTCATCTAATGGATATTTCATCACTATATAAAGGTATCTATTTTGTTAGAATTGGAGAGTTTAGTAGTAAACTCATAGTTGAGTAGGTAGGAGAAAACAGGTCGTCTAAAAAATAAAGTGTAATCTTTGTAGGGCATCTGTTATTTTAGGCAATATTTTTTAGCTTGTTCAAATCCGCTATGGGACCTTAAATCTCCCATCTTTTTAAAATATATACACCCCTGTTCTTCATTATCCATTTGTATATAACACATACCGATAATGAAATTTATACGTGCTTTAGTATAAGGTTCATGATAATAATTTATGGCTTTTTTATAATTTTCAATAGCATTACTATAATCCAACATATAAATATATGATTCTGCCTTCATCCAATAAGCAAAATTAAGAAGCTGTTCATTTTCAATGAGCACATTTATATCTTCTATTGACCCCTTAAGATCCATTAATATTTGTTTTGATCTTGCTCTCTGATGGTATGCCTTCCAGTCTTGAGGATTTTCTTCAATTCTTTTATTACATTCATTAATAACCTTTGAAGCTGAATTTTTCGGAAGATCTATGCTTTCAACATGCACCTTCATTAACTGCTGAGTTACCGGGTCTATGACCTCTATGAATTGCCCATAACTAGATGAATTAAAAAAAAAAGAAATAAGTAAGTACTTCATTATATATATAAAACAAAATCGCTAAAAGGTTACATTTAATAAATCTTGATAAGGGCTAAAAAAGCTAATCGTAAATGACCACTAATTTAATCCTTATACTTATTATCCTTCAACCTTTTTTTAATCTCATCCAAATGCTTTTGCTTTTTCTTTTCCCTTAACTTCATAGCAGATTTCGTGAAGTACTTATGCTGGGTTAAAAACTTCACCTGAATCTCATCCCACAGTCGATCACTGTTTATTTTACCATGGTCCCTCAACTCTCTTCTTAAGGTGTCTGATATCTTATGAAAATCATCTCTCCCTAAATAATCAAGGTCTGCATCACAAATAATCTCTTCTAAATGATTGTTGGGTTTATGAGGAATGATAGTGGCGTAAATTAATGCCCATACCTGCTTGATCTGCTGATCAGTATAACCATACTTAGGTAATATTTCTGCAGCCATAGAAGCACCTACAACTTCATTACTATCGTATTTTTCAACAAAGCCTGCGTCATGGTAGGTTGCAGCGGATTTTAAAACAAAAATATCTTCATCCAAAACACCTTCCATAATTGCAATTCGTTCAACGGATTCCACAACATCAAGTGTATGATGAATACCATGATAATGTAGGTTTGGTGAAAGTTTTTCTCTTAATATCTTCATAATATGTCGCTCAGCCTTCTTGTAGTTAATACTACTGTATATATGTAAGTTTACATATTCCATGAATTTTTTATTTGGAACAAAACCATCTTTATCTTTCGATAAATGAGGTTTAATCCTATCAACATAATACATAGAGATCTCACCAGTGTTTTTAGTAGGAATTTTACCTCTATTTGAGCATGAAAAATAAGGTGAAACATATTCGTGTGTAGATTCTGAGATATTCACTCTCCATGGGTCACATCCAGACTCCATTCTTTGGGCAATATTTACTGTATTCCCCCAAATATCATAAGCAATTCTTTTAGTCCCTATTACTCCCGCAATTACATCACCTGTATGTACGCCTACTCTTAATTCCCAAAACCCTTCCCCTTTTGCAATGGATTCTTCTTTTAATTTTTTCATAAATTGCTGAATCTCCAAAGCAGCTAAAACACAATTAATTGGGTTCTCTTTATCTCTAAGCGGCACACCTCCTGCCGCCATATATGCATCGCCAATTGTTTTTATCTTTTCTATCTGATGTTTTTCAATAATCTTATCAAAATGCCTAAATAAGTTATCTAGACTCTTTACTAAATCTACAGGCTTCATGGCCTCTGTAATTTTACTAAACCCCTTAATATCTGTAAATAAAACCGTGGCCATCCTGTATTGCCTGGTTCTAGCTTTTCCTTTGTTCTTAAGCTCTTCTGCTGTTTCCGCAGGTAGTATATTAAGCAAGAGCTCTTCTGCTTTGTTTTTTTCCTTTTCTATGTATATTTTTTGTTTTTCAATTTGCTCTTTTTGTTTTGTAACAGTTTTAGTTCTTTTTTCAACCAAAAATGCTAATCTTCTCTTTTGTCTTTTAATAGCTCTTAATCTTAAAAGATAAAACCCCCAGAAAACTAAAATAGAAGCGGCAATTAGTAAAGCAATAAATCTCCATTTTTGCCAAAAAGGAGATTGGATGACAATATGGATCTTTTTCCAATCAGACCACACACCATCATTGTTAGATGCTCTTACCTTAAATGTATATTCTCCAGGAGCTAAATTTGAATAGCTGATCTGGTTTACTTCTTCTAAAAGTAAAGGTTTGTCATAAAGCCCTTCTAAATGTATTTCATATTTATTGCCTTTAGCATGGGTATAATGTAATGCTGAGAAATGAAACATAAAATTATTTTGCCTGTAATTCAACAGGATCTCATCCATAGAATTAGGGTCAGAAAATTCAGGAAGCGCTTCATATGCGTTATTATTAAGGAATTCAATGTCTGTAATAATTACTTTAGGAGGAATCTTGTTCTTTCTGATCTCTTTAGGGTAAAAAGAATTAACTCCTTGAATACCTCCAAAAAATAATTCTCCCGAAATACTTTTATAAAAAGCACCATTATTAAATTCGTTACCTATTAAGCCATCACTTTCAGTAAAGATTTTAAACTGCTCTTTTTCTGTATCAAATACAGAAATTCCAAAATTAGTGCTGATCCATAAATTCCCTTCAGCATCATTCAAAATACCATAAATAGCATTATTAGAAAGGCCATCTTCTTCTGTATAATACTTAAACCTTCCAGTTTTAGTGTCAAATTTATTCAACCCTCCTCCATAAGTTCCAATCCAATAAACACCCTTCTCTCCCTCTAAAATTGAAAGAATTGTGTTTTTAGAAATAGTGTTCTTTTTATCGTCAGATATGAAATTCTTAAATGAAAAATTAGGCTGATTATCTATGGTGTCTATTGACATTATACTCAATCCTGTACCTTCAAAACCTAACCATATTTTTCCTTTACTGTCACTATAAACTCTTCTGCATGAACCCTCCGGCATCTTATCTATACCATATGCGCCATTTTTCAGAAACATAGCATCTAAACTGGTTAGGTTTAATACCCCTAATCCTTCTTTACAACCCAACCATAATCTATTTTTATCATCTAATTCAAGATCGTGTACTACATCATCATCCATCGCACCAACAGACTCTCTGTAATTCACCTTTTCATATTTTGCAGATTGAAGATCTTCAGCAACGTTTAATAAGTACAAGCCACCATTAGTTGCAGTCCATATTCTATTCTGATCATCTATTTTAATATCATAAACATCATACTCATTTGGATATTTATAAATGTTCTCAGTAAAGGGATAATTATGAAATATATTAGTTCTCTTATGTACTCGAGTAACACCTTTTCTATTTCCTATCCATAAAACACTATCTCCCTGATCAAAAATCCCCCAAGAGTTCTTATCGATCATGCTTTCTTTAGATCCAAAAACATAGGTGTAATGCTTAAAGGATTGTTTGATTGGGTCAAAATAAGACAAGCCATCTTGAGTGCCTATAAACAAACTCCCAGTAATGTCTTTATAAATAACATTAATAATATCACTACTAATAGAAGTTAATTCATAGTTATTGTGCTTATAATTATTTAAAAAATATTCACCTTCATGTTGTTCGTATTGAATCATTCCAGCACCATAGGTCCCTATCCATATATTAGAAACATCATGTGAATAGATCGTCTGAATTGAAAACTGATTTAAATCAGTTGATAGGTTAGTTACTATATCATCTTTTATGAAATCAACACCCTTATTGGTTCCAATGTAAAGAATACTATCATTAGAATAATGAAAACAATTAATCCCTAAATCGGTTAGTGATTGATTCCATTTATCTAGTAATTCTATTTGTTTGGTTTCCGAGTTGAGCATGCACAATCCTTTATCCTTAGTTGCAATCAATAGTTTGCCCTTGTACAAAATAATATCGGCAATATTATTGGATGAAAGTCCATTGGTTACATTAAAGATCTCGCAGCTTTTATCAGATAGGTTATAACTTATTAAACCATATTTTTCAGTTCCCACCCACAACTTACCCTGATTATCACCTATAATCTTTGTGATTAATGAATTGGTTAACCTTCCCTTGAGTTGAATATGCTTGAAGTTTTCTGAATTTTTTTCTTTAAAATTCAGCCCTCCCGTTTGCGTACCAATCCACAATCCTCCATTCTTATCTTCATAAAGTGCTGTTATGAATGCATTGGCCAATGAGCTTTTGTCTTTTAGCTTAGATTTATATTGAATAACCTTATATCCATCATATTTATTCAACCCATCCTGAGTTCCAACCCACATATATCCTTTATGATCCTGTATAATACAATTGATGGTGCTTTGAGATAGGCCATCGTTAATTCCTAAACTGTTAAAACGTATTGAATGTGTTTGTGAAGAAAAATGAAATGTTATAAGAATTGGCAAGGATACTACCAATAGACGATTTATAAATCTCAATAACATAGAATAAAACTAATTAATAAAATTGGGATTACTCAATTCTAACACCAATAATTAAAATGTCATCTACCTGTTCAAAAGATCCTTTCCAAGCTTCAATTTTCTGATCTAATAAAGACCTTTGTTCGTCCATTGTCAAATCTTTAATAGAAAGCAATGTCTCCCTAAATTGACGATACATGAATTTTTTTCCTTTTAGCCCACCAAACTGATCGGCATATCCATCAGAAAATACATAGATAAGATCTCCCTTTTCTAAAGGGATTGTTTGTGTGTTAAAATTTTTGACGCCTGGCTCAAAAGAACCAATAGCAAATTTATCTCCTTTAGTAATTAAAATTTCTCCATTACGAATTATATATAATGGATTATAAGCTCCAGCATAATCTAGCTGCATGTTTTTATAATCAATAGCACATAAAGAAATATCCATTCCATCTCTTACGGCATTTTCATCTCCTTCTTTATTCAGTGATTCATGAGAATATGCATTCAAATCATCCAAGATCATCCCTGGATCATTTAATTTATGCTCTTTTATCGCGCCATTTAAACCATTGGCCCCAACCAGGCTCATAAATGCTCCCGGAACACCATGTCCGGTACAATCTACCGCGGCAAATAAATGCTTATTTCCAATCTTATGCATCCAATAGAAATCACCTGAAACAATATCTTTTGGTTTAAACAAGACAAATGATAAAGGGAACCATTTCTTCATAATATTCTCTGGAGGTAGAATAGAGTCTTGTAGTCTTTTTGCATAACGTATACTATCAGTAACATCATTATATAGCTCTTCCAACTTTGATTTCTGTTGATCTATTTCGTCTTTTTGTCTTACTACCTCCTCTGTTCTTTCTTTAACTTTTTTCTCTAATATCCTTTCCGTTTCTGCCAATTCATCTTTCATCTTAAGTAGAGCGTGGCCCAAAACATCCTCATCACTTAATGGTTCATATGGGAAATCGAAATTGCTTTGCCCAACTTCATGAGCAAAATCTGTTGTCTCTTTTAAACCTGTCACCAAATTATTCATAGCTTCAGACATTTCTCCAATTTCATCATTGCTAGGTGAAATCTTACTTTTAGGAAAAACACCTCTTCCCAGGTTGATCAAGATCTTCTTTAACTCCTGAACGGGTTTTGTAATTGATAGCGTAGTAAAGAAAGCGATGATGATGGTTCCTGTTGCCAATAAAAGTCCAGCTATAAAAAGAATTAAAGCTAGGTTACTAAAATTAGTATTGGTATCATCGAAAGATTTCATGCTGTCTTTGGATTTATTCTGTGCAATTTCATTTTTATTGGCAATTAATTGCTCTAATGAATTCAGTGTTTCTTCTATAGTTGGATATATAGTAAAGTCGTACTCATATTCAGCATCAATTTTATTCATTTCATCACTATAGCTTTCAAAATCTACTAATGATTTTCTTATATATTGATTAAAGCTATTAATGACAACTGCAATGTTATTCTTAATTAAATTAAAGGATTCCTCATCATTTGAACCTTCCTCCCATTGGTCCATTAATTCATTGATTCGCATAGTGTCTCTAGGAATTGAAGAGTCTATCAATTTTTCTAATTTTTTCTTCCATAATTCATCTGGTCTGGACGGCACCCTTACCCATTTAAGAATTAAGCTTTGGGATACTGTTAAGTGTGCTTTTAAATTATATAATCCATTAACCGTTGGTTGTTCAACCTCTAATAATTTTTGATTGTTTTCTATACTGTCGCTTAATGTTGATTCAGCAGTATGAACCACATAGTAGGTAATACCAAATACAGTTAGTAATAGAATTAAAACAATTCCAAATCCTAACCCTATTTTTTTTCCAACTGTAAAGCGCATGAGTTTTATTTAGAATGTAAAAATAATTATTCTTGAATCTTTTCCCAATCCGAACTAGAGCTATTGGGAGCTACTCCTATTGAATCTGTTACAGCTTTATAAAATGATCCAGCATATTCAACAACATCTCCTATAGCGTATTGATAATTAGAATCCCAAGATGAATAAGTAGGGTTAGTTTTTTGCTTTTCTAATTCCTGAAGCTCTTTTAATCTATTCATATAAAGGAGATGCTTCTCATCGTCATGTAAGCTTAAGTATACTGCTGCCATACCATGAACAACCTGTTTGTTTTGAGGTTGTACTAAATATGCATTTTTTAAATACGGTAAGGCATGATTAAAATACTCAATTGTTTTTTCTTCTAACATAAAAAACAATTCAAGGTCTTCCGCCTGTTCTATTTCATTAAGGATAATATCAACTGCTAAATTATGATAGACACCCCCTAAATTAAAATTAGCACTGTATTCCATGCTGTCAATTTCTAAAACTTTTTTGTAAGAATTTATTGCAAGATCTATGTACTCTTTATATAACTTTTTATTGTTATTGTACTTGGTACGATATTGATTCCCTAACGATTTATAAAAAGCAATGTCATATTTAGACAAGTCATGATTTGATGAATTTATCTGTTTAGCTTTTTTAAACTTATTAAAAAAGTCAATCGCCTGGTCAAAAGAATTTGTGTCTCTCAATGCATTTGCTGCATCATTCCAATATGTTATTGCAATTTGATTAATTGCCCTTTTAGATTCAGCTACCTGCTCTTCTTTTAAGCTGTCTAGTGTTATTGATCTATAAAAAGCTTCTAAAGACTCTTCTCTTGCTGAAGACTCAATAGATCTATTATCTACTTTAAAAAACACTTTGTACATAATATATCCTCTAACATGCCAAACATAGTCATTATCGAAAAGCTCTGGACATTCAGACAATGTGCTGTCACTGTAAGCTTTTGCTTTTAAAAAGTCATTTTCTTGATAATATTTAAGGGCCATATCTTCATAGATGCACCTTAAGCTCTGACCAGACACAAAAACTGGAAGTGCAGTACAAATCAATAATATGTTAACCCATCTTATCATATAGTCTTATGAGCACTCCTTTTTAAATCCTCGCCAATTATGAAATTATATTTTTTTGCTTTCGTTAAATTTAATTCCCATTTCATCCTTCCATTTACAGGAACAAAATTTATAGTCGGCCCTTTATCTAAAAGTCCTGATTTATTAGTGATTAATAATGTTTTATTGTGATCTACTTTTTTATTTATTTGATCCATATAATTACTCTTTGACCCCGCTATATAGAGCAAATGACAATCAGAAATTTCATTTACACTTATGTATCTTACTACTTTTATTTTCTGACTCCCAGTAGAGGTGCCATTATAGCTAGAAGAAACTTCCTTATATAAAACCTCATCCCCATATACTCCTATTACAAAATCTCCACTTTTATGATTCTTAGGCCAATCTGTATATTTCATCATGAAAAAAACCATTCTAGACATTTTTTTTGCTTGGGTTTTGGCAGCATCATCAAAAGAATTAGGTTGCCCAAATGCTGTTGACAATGAAAATGCCATAAGAAAAGATGCTATTTTAATTCCAATTAACAACTTTTACTATTTTGGGGTATTTGTAGTTTCATAACTTTCTATATATACTCTAATAAAAACAAATAGTAAATCTAGCTTAAAAACTCTTTACTCTTATTTATATCTAATTCTAATATAATTATTTCTGCTTTTTTCCGCCTCTTTATTCCGTTTATTTTTAACATTATATTTTCTATTGTACGCTTTTTTTCTTTGCTTCTTACTAAATGATTTTTTATCTACCCCTGTTGGCTTATACTTAGACCTGCCTTTAGAAGTAAAGGGGTCAGAATTTAAGCCTATAACACCCTTATTATCATAATTAGCAACAAATGGGTCATTTCCGTTTTTTAATTTTTTGTTTCTTTTTTTGTTGCTAGTAAATAACCCTTTACCATTCTTTTTTTTAATCCTTTTCTTTTTTACTTTTTCTGAAAATGGATCTCTATATTGAGCACTATATTCCTTTACTCCTATAAAAGAGCATAAAAACAAACTTATTATTAAATATTTATACATTAAGTATTAAAAGCTCCTTGTTTTAAAAAGGTTGCTTCAAATAAAATGCCAAAATTTATTTCACCTCTGACATTTCTTTCACCATTTGATCAAGATCTCTATCAAACATATATAAGCCACCCTTATCATTACCAATCATATTTAATTTATCTAAAATTGTTCGAGCAAGTGCTTCTTCTTCTAATTGTTCAGCCACATACCACTGCATAAAATTATGAGTTGTATAATCTTTTTCCTTTAGACATAGGTCAACAACATTGTTTATACTATCTGTTACATTCAATTCATGTTCAAGCAAAGATTCAAAAACACTTTTTAACGAATCAAAAGAAACCGGGGGCTTTACTAATGCGGGGATAATTGACGTTCCTCCTCTTTCGTTAATGAATTTAATTAATTTAAGCATATGCATCCTCTCTTCTTCACTATGGTGATATAAAAAATTAGAAGTTCCTGTAAGGCCTTTAGCCTCTGTCCAGGATGCCATAGATAAATAGAATTGAGAAGACGAAGCTTCTAATTCAACTTGCTTATTTAACGCTTTTTCAATTTTAGATTTTAACATCTTTTTTTACTTCAAAGGTAATTGTTTTCATTTATATATTAAATCATCAAGGAATTAGTTATATATTTTATAAAAAGATTATATATTGGAACATAAACTAATAAAGTATATTTTCAAAGCCAATAATTATTTATGCCTAACGATATTTTATTATCAGTAAACAACCTTACTACAGAATTTAATGTAGCTGGTAGTTCTAAAAAAGCAGTAGATAATATTAGCTTTTCTCTTAATAAGGGGGAAACTGTTGGAATAGTTGGAGAGTCTGGATCAGGGAAATCAATCACATCATTATCAGCTTTAAAGCTTTTACCTGGTGCTAATGGCATAATTACATCTGGAGAAATTCTATATTATGAAAAAGATGGTAGTATTGTCGATTTTGTGGATCGAAATGAAAAGGAAATGCAAAAATACCGAGGAAATGAAATTGCCATGATCTTTCAAGAGCCCATGACTGCCATGAATCCAGTAATGAAATGTGGAGAGCAGGTAACTGAAGCTATTTTATTGCATCAAAAGGACTTGACTCAACAAAATGTAATTTCTTTATTTACTGAAAGGGTATTTTTATTATTGCTCAACTTTGTTAAGCCAATTCTTTACTATCTACTTTTAATTGCGATATTACCATTTAAAGGACTCTTTCTTTTAAGTAGCAAGATTATTCTAAAAACCCGTAAAATATTTTTAGCTTTTCATTCTTTACACATCAAGGTGCTAATTATTAAGAAAAAATCACTTTCCAAAAGAGAAAGAGAAGCGAAAATGCGTGCCCTTCAGCTATTTAAAAAAGTAAAACTACCTAGACCTTTAGATCTTTTTGATAGTTATCCTCATGAGATTTCAGGAGGGCAAAAGCAAAGGGTGTTAATAGCAATGGCCTTATCTTGTAACCCATCTATTTTAATTGCAGATGAACCTACTACAGCACTTGATGTAACAGTTCAAAAAACAATTATCGAATTACTTAAAGAAATTCAACAAGAATTTAACATGGGTATAATATTTATTTCTCATGATTTAGGCTTAGTTGCTGAATTTGCAGATCAAATATTAGTAATGTATAAAGGGAAAATAGTAGAAAGAGGAGAAGTTGCTGAAGTTTACAATCATCCTAAACATCCTTATACTAGAGGGTTATTAGCATGTAGGCCACCATTAAATGTGAAATTACGTGAACTTCCTACAAGAAAACATTTTTTAGAAAGAGATGAAGATGGCTTTTTAGGTGATGTTAATTTCTCGGTTAAAGATGTTATTAATAAATTAAAAACTAGTCCTGAAGAAATTGCGCTTAGAAATAATATTTTATACAAGCAGGACCCGTTAATTCAAGTCACCAATTTATCTAAACACTTTCCTATAAAAAAGAATTTATTTGGAAAGCCTGTAGATTATGTAAAAGCAGTTGATAATGTTTCTCTTAAAGTATATCCTGGAGAAACTTTAGGTTTAGTTGGAGAATCTGGATGTGGAAAGACTACCTTAGGCAGGGCTATTTTAAAATTAATAGATGCTAGCTCAGGAGAGATTATGTTTAATGACAAAAACATCACTAATTATACATCAAAAAAAATGCGTCCCTTAAGGAAGGACATGCAAATTATCTTTCAAGATCCTTACGGGTCCTTAAATCCAAAGATTTTTATTGGTGAAGCAATTATGGAACCTATGAGAGTTCATGGTGTATATGACAATGATCTTCAAAGAAAACAGGAAGTCCTTTCATTATTGTATAAGGTAGGTATTCAGGAAGATTCTTTTTATAGGTACCCTCATGAGTTTTCTGGTGGTCAAAGACAGAGGATTTGTATTGCCAGGGCATTAGCCCTTCAGCCAAAGTTCATACTTTGTGATGAGTCTGTGTCAGCGTTAGATGTATCTGTCCAAGCAGAAGTGCTCAATCTATTAAATTCTCTAAGAGATGAATTTGGACTCACATATATATTTATTTCCCATGACCTTTCAGTTGTTAAGTTCATGAGTGATAGAATATTAGTAATGAAAGATGGGAAAATCATTGAAGAAGGAATAGGAGAAGAAATTTACGCTAATCCAAAGAATAAATACACGAAAAAATTAATCTCTTCAATCCCAAAGGGTATTGTTGCTTAATTTTACACTAAATAATCAAGGTTATAAATATCTTTGAAATAAAAAACACTTAGCTAATTAATGAGAAGCAAAATTCATACATCTAAATTTTTTCATACTTTATTTATAAAGGCTTTTTGTTCCTTAATAATTATAAATACTTTATTTATTTTCAGTATTAATTCTCAAACCACTATTAATGGTAGTATTAAAGATAAAGAAACAGGAGAAGATCTTATAGGAGCAACGATTAAAATAAAAGGCACTAGCACTGGATGTGTAACGGACATCAATGGAGATTTTATTTTAAAAACAGAACTTCCATTACCTCTAGATCTTGAAGTTTCATACATGGGTTATGAGCTATATAATATCACTGTTAAATCATCCATTGATAAGCTTAAGATCAAGCTTATTAATTCATCTACAGAATTAGAAGCTGTTGAGGTTTCTAGTGGGATAAGTGAAAAAATAAAGGAATCTCCTCTTACTGTAGAAACTATGTCCATCAATGGAATAAAAGAGACACCTGCCACTAATTTTTATGAGGGGTTAAGCCATTTAAAAGGTGTTGATCTTACTTCTGCAAGTTTGGGGTTCAGGGTTGTAAACACCAGGGGATTTAACAGCACATCTCCCGTTCGTTCGTTGCAGATCATTGATGGAGTTGATAACGCATCTCCTGGATTGAATTTTGCGTTAGGGAATTTTTTAGGTGCTTCTGAACTAGATCTAATGAAAGTAGAGATTGTTTCTGGTGCTAGTTCAGCATTTTATGGACCCAATGCTTTTAATGGAGTTATAAGCATGCACACTAAAAATCCTTTTCTATTTCCCGGGTTTTCTGCTAATGTTAAGTTAGGTGAACGTGGGCTAAATGAATATGCTATTCGATACGCTCAGGTTTTTAAAAATAAAGAAGGAGAAAATAAATTTGCTTATAAGCTTAATCTCTTTTACATGAATGCCTATGACTGGGTAGCTAATAACTCTAATGCCGTAGCTGGATTAGATACAGATGAAAACAATCCTGGAGGGTATGACGCTGTTAATCGATATGGGGATGAAAATTTATCTCCCACTATAAATAACAGCCTTACAGGTCTAACCGGAAACATTGACTCTGCTGGTCTTTGGAAAAGACCAGGCTTAAAAAGATGGCACAGAACAGGCTACTGGGAAGAAGATGTTGTTGACTATGATACAGAAAATTTTAAAGCTGCACTTGCCCTTCATTATCTAATAAAAGAAGATGTTGAGCTGATTGCTTCTTCTAATTTTGGAACTGGCACTACTGTTTATCAAGGTGATAATCGCTTCAGCTTGAAGGATATTTTGTTTTTTCAGAACAGACTTGAAATTAAAAAACAGGATGACTTTTTCATTAGGGCATATGCTACTCACGAAGATGCAGGAAACTCCTATGATGCTGTATTAACCGCTTTTTTAATGCAAGATGCAGCTGCTAGTAATGTACAATGGTCTTCTATATATTCTGAATATTGGTGGGATAATATTGTCGATAGAGTAAGGGATCTTGACCCATCAATTAATTGGACACCATGGTATGATCCAACAACAAATCCACCTAATCACCCTCCCGATTATAATCTAATGGAATTAGTTTATGCAGAATATCAAGACTCATTAATAGCATGGCACAATGAAGCAGCTAACTATGCAAATACTGCTTATGCTCCAGAGGGAACTTCAGACTTTTATGAGCCTGGGACTGCTAGATTTGATTCTCTGCTAAATGACATTACTTCAAAAACCTCATTTTTAGAAGGTGGCTCTAGAATTCAGGATAAATCTGCATTATACCACCTTCATGCTGAAAAAATATTCAAAACGGACTTTGCTTTATTTACAATAGGTATGAATGGAAGGCTCTATCGCCCAAGGTCTGATGGTTCATTGTTCAGTGACACAAATGGAGTAGTTATTTACAACAAAGAAGCTGGCGTTTATGGTGGATTAGAGAAAAAAATGTTAGACAATAAGCTCATATTAAAAACAACATTAAGGCTAGATAAAAATCAAAACTTTCAGCTACTTCCTTCTCCAGCTTTATCCTTGATCTATCAACCAAATGAAAATCACACTCTTAGAACCACATTTACATCTGCTATCAGAAATCCAACCCTTCTCAATCAATACATGTATTACAATGTAGGAAGAGCGTTATTAGTAGGTAATATTAGTGGCTATGATTCACTAGCTACTCCTGAATCATTTCTTAACTATTTAACCTCTGGAAACAACGAATCATTATTAGACTACTATAACCTTGATCCTATTAAACCTGAAAAAGTAAAATGTATAGAGCTAGGATACAGGGCAACTCTTTTTAATAAGGTTTATGTAGATGCTAGCTACTATTTCAATTGGTATCGAGATTTCATTGGCTATAAAAATGGGATTGACTTTTGGATTGACACTGTATTATATAGACCAAGAGGAATCCAAGCATACAGAATTGCAACTAATTCAAATGAACAGATCACCACTCAAGGATTTTCTATTGGCGTTAATTATTACATAGGGAAATATTTTGCATTTAACAGCAATTACTCATGGAATAAGCTCAATAAGCTAAGTGATGACCCTATTATCCCTGCTTATAATACCCCTGAACATAAATTCAATATTGGATTTAGTGGAAGAGATGTAATCATTGATGCTTTAAACATCAAGGGGCTAGGATTCAATATAAATTATAAATGGATAGAAGGTTTTATTTTCGAAGGCTCCCCACAATTTACTGGTTATGTACCTACCTATTCATTACTAGATATTCAGATCAATAAAAAGATTCCCAGGTTTAATCTGACTGCAAAAGCAGGTGCATCAAATGTATTGAACAATAAAGTTCTTCAAGTTTATGGGGGTCCATATGTTGGCAGAATGATCTATTTTTCATTATTGTTCGACTGGGAAAATAAATAGTATTTATTTTTCTTATCTTCGTAAATAATAACTCCTTTAAAAAAACACTATGAAAAAAATATTTACAAGTTTATTCTTATGCACTATGATTTTTGCATCATCTATTGGTCAAACCAGGTATATAGATCCTGTGTTTAGTTCTTTTGATGTAACTCCTAACATATTGTATAGTCAAAATTTCTCAGTTCTTTTAGAATCAAGTTTTGGAATAATTCCTACTGGTACAGCTCCAATACCTCCATTGGTTTTTGATTTATATGAACCTACTGGAGATACTGAGGCTGAAAGACCTTTGATTATTCATCTACATACTGGAACATTTGCTCCCATTATCCATAATGGAAATCCAACTGGTATGCGTCAAGATTTTGCTTCCACTACTTTATGTGAAGAATATGCAAAAAGAGGATATGTAGTTGCTAACTTAGAGTATCGATTAGGATGGGACCCTTATTTGCCAACTGAAGCAGAAAGAGCTACTAGCTTAATGAAAGCCGTATACCGTGCTATTCAAGATACAAAATCTGCCGTTAGATTTTTTAGAGACGACTATCAGAATAATGGTAACTCTTACAGAATTGATACCTCTAAAATTATTTTATCAGGTCAAGGCTCTGGAGGTTGGATCGCATTAGGTTATGCAACTGTAGACAAACTTTCTGAAATTCAATTGCCAAAATTTTTAGATGGTAATGCCATTCCATTAATTGACACTGCCGATATTGGTGACTGGGATGGTTATGGTGGAGATCCTACTTTAAACATGGAAAGTAATATTGGTTTTTCAAATGACATCCACATGGTAGTAAGCATGGGTGGCGGAATTGGTGACCTTAGCTGGCTAGAAGCTGGTGATGTGCCAATGTGTGCTGTTCATTGCCCTACAGACCCAATAGCAATTTACACAACTGGAAATGTAACAGTTAATGGTGTTAATATTACTACTGATATTAGTGGTTCTCATGATGTTATTAACAAAGCAAATATGCTAGGAAATAATGACAAAATAATTACACTATATGACAGCACAACAATGGTTGCTAAACAAGTTTCTACTACTGTTGTTGGCACCATGGATCTTGGAGGAACAACAATCGCTGATGAAGTAGATAATCTTTATCCATTTGTAACAGGAAACCCATACGAAAGTTCTCCTTGGGATTTCTGGGATTCTACCACTACAGTTGATCTAATTGCTCCTGGTGTTGGTTTAACAGCACAAGATGGAATCGATGCTCACTTAAATGGTTTATTGACCAATCCAGACATGGGTTATGTAAAAGCTATTTCTTATATAGGTAGTACTATGGCTTATTTCTGCCCTAGAATTGTAAATGCATTAGAGCTTCCTGGTAACAATGTCAATATAGAGGAACCAACTACTCTTTCTCAAATAGATATGTTTCCAAATCCTGCTAATTCAACTGTTAATATAATTACATCAGAACCGATTTCTAAAATTGAGATCTATAATACAACAGGTAAATTAGTTGCCCTTAAGGAAGGCTTATTCAGCAACAACTTTCAATTCAGCTACTTAAACCTACCTAGCGGTGTATATATGGTAAATATTCACACTAGTTTAGGTTTAACTACCGAAAAGCTGATCATAAAATAAATTGACTTTTAATCCTATAAATGCCTCCTTTTAAAAAGGGGGCATTTTTTTTGTATCAAAAAACAGTAACGCTATTTACATAATAGCCTGTTATTACTTGTCATGAGATTTATATATATATATCTGATAGTATTTCTTAATGCTTTTTATACAATTACCATTAGTTGTCAGGGTGTTGATGTAGCTAAAAATATTGATCTTAATCTAATCAATAGGGAATCTCCTGGAATGATAGACATCCCTATCAAAAATAATTCAACAAAAGATGTCTTTATTTTTAGATTAGATGTTGATGACAGATATAAAATAAAATTCTCTTCTAAGTTAATAAAACCTGATAGCGTTTCTTACATTAGACTTTGGTACTATCCTAAAAAGAAAGGCACAGTTAATGAAAAAGTAGCCTTGCACTTATCTTGTTATGACAATCCTATTTACTTAAACATTAAAGGGTTTGTTGTTGAAACTCCTAAAACATCCATTGAATGTCCTAGCTTTAAAATTGAAAAGGCCAACTCTGGAAAATTAGATTTTCAATTATCTATAATTGTTTTAGATAGTATTACAAATGAAAAAATTCATGAAGCTTCAATTGTACTAATAAAAGATGGAATGGTTAAACATGAGCTTCAGACTCAAAAAAATGGAAAAACCAGTATCAAAACTCCTTTAGGACTTTATTATTTTGTTTGTTTAAAAGAAGGTTATACCACGCACGAAGAAGTGCAATATGTCAACAGAAATAACAATCAGCTGGTCTTTAAGTTGCAGAAAATCGATACTCTGCCTAATGATTTGCTTTCATTTGATAATGCAGATTCCTTATTATTTGATGAGCAAAATGAAATTGAATTAATCTTGAATGATGATACATTATTGTCCAACAACTTAACCATTCCAGAAAAAAAAGATACTTCTGAATTCTCAATTAATAAATACGCCCCCAATAACATAGTGTTCTTACTAGACGTGTCATCATCTATGAAATATACAGGGAAATTAGAGCTATTAAAAGCATCAATGTATGAGCTCACAGAGCTACTTAGAGAAGTTGATCAAATCTCTATTGTTACTTACTCAAGTCAAGCAAAAGTATTGTTAGAAACCATCTCTACTTCTGAAAAAGATACCATTAAAAAAGTAATAGAGAACATTCAAGCTAAAGGATTAACAGCTGGTGGAAGAGGATTAAAACTGGCATATAAAAATGCCCATAAAAATTATATCGAAAATGGCAATAATCAAGTAATCATCGCTACTGATGGGGATTTTAATGAAGGTGAAGAGAACATAAAAAGGTTGGTTAGAAAATACAAACGTAAAGGAATTACATTATCCGTAATAGGCATTAAGAATACCCCATTCATTAAAATAATTATGCAAGATCTAGCTAAAAAGGGAGGAGGGAATTTTATCCCAGTAAACAGTTATGATGATGCCTTACAATCTCTAGTTAATGAAATAAAAGAGAACTCCTATATTCCATTTAATAAATAGAGTTATCTTTGCCAACTTTAATCAACTATGGAAATCTGGATAAAAGCCGCACAGCTTATTTTAAGCTTATCAATTCTAATCGTTCTACATGAATTAGGGCATATGCTCCCTGCTAAATGGTTTAAAACTAGAGTAGAGAAATTCTATCTTTTCTTTAACCCTGGATTTTCACTTTTTAAATTTAAAAAAGGAGAAACTGAATATGGAATGGGTTGGATTCCATTAGGAGGCTATGTGAAGATCTCTGGAATGATCGATGAAAGCATGGATAAAGAGCAGCTTGAAAAACCAGCAGAGCCATGGGAATTCAGGTCCAAGCCAACTTGGCAAAGACTCATTATCATGATTGGGGGTGTTACAGTTAATTTACTTCTTGGATTTTTCATATATATTATGATTCTTTTTGTTTGGGGAGAAAAAACTCTTCCAACAGAAAATGCTATTTATGGAGCTCACTTAAGTGCTGATTTCAAAAATGAATACAACATAGATCTACAAGAAGGTGACAATATCATTATGGCAGACGGAGTACCCTCGATTATATTTGGAGATATTAATCAGATGGTTATTATTGATGGGGCAAGAGATTTAACGGTTGTAAGAAATAACGATACTCTTAATGTGAATTTACCTGATGATTTTGTGGAAAATGTTATACTTAAAAACAATTTAAAAGGTGTTTTCAGCAGCACCCCAAGATTTCCAAATATTGTTAAAAAGCTAATTGATGACATGCCTGCTAAAGAAGCTGGTCTAAAAATAGGTGATACAATTATAGGTGTTAACAATAGTCCTGTTCTTTATTTTCAATCTTTTCATGACAGTTTGCAAAAATACAAAGAAGAAGAGATAAGTGTAATAGTAAGCAATGTCACTATCGACACGCTTACAATAAAAGTAACAGATGAAGGGACTATTGGATACAAATTTGTTAAGCCTTTTGAACTATTAAATTATAAAAAGAAAACTTATGGCTTTTTTGAAGCCATACCTGCTGGAATTTCATTAGGCTATACTACATTAACCAGCTATGTTAAGTCTCTAGGGCTACTCTTTAGTAAAGAAGGAGCTAAACAGTTAGGAGGATTTGGAACTATTGGAAATATTTTTCCTGAGACTTGGGACTGGAGAAGGTTTTGGGGATTAACTGCATTTCTTTCCATTATACTTGCGTTTATGAACATATTACCCATACCAGCATTGGATGGAGGACATGTTATGTTCTTAATTTATGAAATGATATCTGGTAAAGCCCCCGGGGAGAAATTCCTTACTCGTGCCCAAGTAGTAGGAATGGTATTATTATTAAGCCTACTTCTATATGCCAACGGGATGGATGTTTATCGCTGGGTAACTGGCAGTTAGCAAGCTACTTTTAAACAGCCTTCTGATAATAACTGCAGTTTTACCTGCTTATTTATTCCTGAATTGTAGACTATTTTTGATTATCTAATTGTACAAAATGACTAGGTTCTTAATATGTCTCTTATTAATTGCTTTTATAACGTCCTCTACTAAAGCGCAGGATAATCAGCATCAAAATAGCAGGGAAATGGAAACAGGCCAGAAGGTTTATTCTGATGGGGCTAATGGTCCTAATAAGGTAATGATTGTTCCTTTTGATTCTAAAATGTATGTGTCAAGTGTAGATAGATCGATAGCAAAAAGAACAGGGTTAAGCTATTCAGAGATCAAGGAAAATTTAAGATATGGTATAACTGATCAGCTATTATTGAAAACAAAAGGTAAAATTCGTGCTGTATCTATAATGCAGTCTGATACGGGTTACGCATATAAGGAGCTCATGTATATTTATAACAGTATTGGATATAAATATAAAATGATTCCTATTGTAGAAAATGAAGAACCTGTTGTTACTAAAAAAGATAAACTTAAAAGCTCTTTTCAAAAATTAATAAAAAAAGAGGACGGAACTGCTTCTACAAATAACACAGAATATGAAAGAGGTAGGATTCAAAATGGTGAAATTCATACAACATATGATTATGCAGATAGGTACATGCACACATCTATTCATAATCCTAATTTATTAAATACACTTGCGCAAAACTACAATACAGATATGTATGTGTTTATTAATGAATTAGATATTGAGGAATCAAAATCAGAAAATTCAAATTTGATATCATCAGAGTCGTACAGGAAAATTAAAGTACATTATACTGTATTTGACCAACAAGGAAATGATATTAAAGGTGGGGCTGCGGTTACTTATATGCCTTCTTACGTTAATGACCTAAACAAGATAGTCAACATTTATTTTGGGAAAATAGCAGAAGAAATTTGCAATTCTCTTCCAAGTTTTGAGCCAGAAAAACATGTGCTAGAGAAAGAAAAAGAAGATGCTAAAAAAGCAGCTGCACAAAGATCAGAAATTGAAAAGTATTAAATCTACATTGTAAAACGAAATAATATTTAGCTCTTCTTGAAATTATTAAAATATATTTCAACTAATCCAACTCGTCTATACAAGCACCTAAAAGATTAGAATTATATCTTTATCTGATATATTTCATCTTTAGTCTAAAAATAATTGCACTTTTTATAAAATAATTTGAACAAATTTTTATATTTTTAATAGTAGAGATTTGAAAATTTCATTTCAAATCACAACAACTTAATCGATTTTAAATGAAAAATATCACCTCGTTATTTATCCTTTTTTTGTCCTTAAACTGTTTTGCTCAGCCCTCTAATGATGATTGCTTAAATGCAACATCAGTTGTTCCTGACGGCTCCTGTTTGTTAGGAGAGACAACTGTAAGTGCAACGGATACTTGGTCTGGCGCTGTTGGATGCCAGGGTGGCAACCCTAATGACCATCAAGATGTTTGGTATAGCTTTGTTGCTACAGGAACACAAGCAGATATAACAGCTACTAGTTCTGGTTCTTGGAGCGGTGATATTGAAATCACTTTAGTTGATGGTAATTGCGCTGGAATGTTTACAGTTTTAGATGGTATGTGTGGAGCGTCTCCTCAACAATTAATCTATAATGGATTAACTATTGGCAACACCTATTATTATACCATCTCAAATGGAGCAGGCGGTACGCAAGGCACTTTTGATGTTTGTACAGAAACCACCTCCCCTCCTGCAGGTTGTGTAGACAATGACCTCTGTACTTCTCCTGAAATTTTAATTGTAACTTCTGGGGTTCAAACATGTGTTTCTGATTGTAATACTGGAGCTTCGCCAGGTCCTGATTTTGCAGGCTCAAATTGCCATGACATGTTAAATGAGACCGTTTGGTATTCAGTTACAACTGGAGCTTCAGATGTGACAATGGATATTGACCTATCTAGTGCTGCAGATTTAAGTGACCCTCATTTTACCGTTTATCAAACATCTGATTGTAATTTATTTACAATCGTTGAATGTATTCAAGGAACCGGAGGAAGTGCAACTTCATCAAATATTGTAATTTCTCCTAGTACAACCTATATTATTGGAGTTTCAGATGCTACTGGAGATGTTGGAGATTTTGATTTTTGCGTTACAGTTAATGTAGATAATTCCCCATGTAATACTACAAGCGACCTTGTTGTTACTGGAACTTCTATGGGCTCGCCTATAACTGGCCCTTTTCTACCCGGTGAAGTTGTTTCATTTTGTTACTCTATTACTGATTGGCAAACTGGTGCTTCCTGTAATTATTTATCAGGAATAGTACCCACTTTCGGTGATTGCTGGGACGCTTCTTCATTTGATGTTAATGGCATGCCTGTTACTATTACTACATCACTAACTACTGCTGGAACTATTTTAGATGGAGGGCCTGGCCCACCAGATCCATGGAATGCTTGTATTGGTCAAACTGCAGGTTGGTGGGATTGGTACAATGCTGGAGTTGTAACTTATAATAATTTATTAGCTAATACTGGAACTGCTGGAGCATTACCTGACGGAACACCTTTACCTGCAGGTTGGTTTTTTACAACAAATTATGACCCTATTACTGGTCAATGCACCCCCGATCCAACTGATCCCAATTTATCTTATGGAGACAATAACTTTCCTTTTTGTGACAACACTTTAGATTGGAATATTTGTTTTGACCTTATTGCAGGACCTTCTGGTAACTGCACTTCTGGAGCAACTGATTGTGGGGTTACTATGCAAACCTATGCAGATGGTGAAATAGGAATTTGGAACAGTGTTGGATGTGTCGGAAATATTCCTCAAGTATTCAATGGTAACCTTAATTGTTGTCCTACAATAACGCCTTTAGCAGATCAAACTGTATGTGACAGCTACACTTTGCCAGCTATTTCAGGAACATTACTATCTGGTTCCGAAGCATACTTTACTGGCTCAAATGGAACTGGAACAACTTATTTTCCTGGTGATATTATAACTTCATCGATTACCCCTCTATATATATATGATGACATAGGAACTTGTTCCGATGAGGATACCGTTAATATTACCATCAACA
>CAYSEW010000036.1:0-23756 GCA_964430245.1 uncultured Flavobacteriales bacterium | reverse complement strand
AGACTTAGGATCTAGTGCCGCAAGGCGTGGGGGTTCGACTCCCTTTACCCGCACATTTTATGGCATAAGTTCAGCTTATGCCATTTTGCTTTTAAATTTAAAATAATGGATGTAAAAATTGAAAATATTGATGCATTAAATGCAGTAATGACAGTAAAGATCAGTAATGAAGATTACGAAGGTCCTTACAATACTTCATTGAAAAAATACAGGAACCAGGTTCAGCTTCCAGGTTTTAGAAAAGGTCATATTCCAACATCGGTGATCAAAAAAAAATATGGTCCGTCAATTTTAGCTGAAGAGATCGATAAATTATTGAGTGAGTCGATCAACAATCATATTAACGAAAATAAGATCAATATTTTAGGTAATCCATTACCAAAAAACGATGAAAATTTACAAATAGATTGGAAAAACCCAGGAGATTTTGAATTTGAATATGAATTGGGAATTGCTCCTGATTTCGAGCTAAACTTACCAGGAAGAGACAAGTACGCTTACCATAAAGTAAAAGTAGATGATAAGCTGATCAATAAGCAAATAGAGGATTTTGCAAGAAGATATGGAAAGCTAAGCTTAGTAGACGAAGCTGGTGAAAAAGACATGATAATGTCTTCTTTTAAAGAGCTGGACACCAACGATCAGGTAGTAGAAGAAGGATTTTCTCATAGTTCAACAGTTTCTGTTGAATTTGTAGAAGATAAAAAAACAAAGAAAAAATTGATCGGGTTAAAAGCAGGTGATGAGCTATTGATAGATCCTCGTTTATTATCTAAAAGTGAAGCTGATATGGCTGCTATGTTGGGGATAGATAAAGAGAGAGCAGAAGCTTACAATAGAAATGTAAATTTAAAGGTCACAGAAGTTAAAAGACTGGAGCCAGCCAATGTTGATCAAGGTCTTTTCGATAAGATTCTTGGTGAAGGTGAAGTAAAAACCGAAGAAGAATTCAGAACTAGAATTTCAGCAGATCTTGAAAACATGTTTAAAGGAGATAGTGATAGAATTTTTAAGAAAACTGTTTCTGATACAATGATTAAAAAATTAAAGCTGAATTTACCAGATGATTTTTTGAAAAGATGGATCCTTGCTACCAATAAAGAAGCTACTGAAGATCAGCTGAATAAGGAGTATGAGCAATATGCTAAAGGACTTAAATGGCAGCTAATTGAGAATAAGATCATCCGTGATAACGATATAAAGGTAGAGAGCGATGAGGTGCTGGCTAGAACAAAGGAATTATTAGGAAGCCAATATAGCCAATATGGTATGATGATACCCCCTGATGAGGAATTGACAAAAGCTGCTCAGAATGTATTGTCAAATCAAGAAGAAACTAGGAAGATATTTGATATGATGTATGATCAAAAAGTAACTTCATTTTTAAAAGAAACCTTAAAAATATCAGATAAAGCTGTTGATTATGATGCTTTTATAAAATTAGCTTCTGAACAATAGATTTAATTTTTTAAGATATTTTATAAGTTGTTGTTTTCTTTTCTTTAAAAAGTCATTTTTAGATGCCTAGAAATGTTAACTTTAACCTTCTAATTAAAAGACGATTATACCATGCAAAATTTTGATCCAAATGAGTTTAAGAAATATGCAGTAAAGCATAAGGGAATTTCTAGCCTTTCAGTTGACAATTATATTTCTGCTATTTCAAGGGTCCCCGTAGGGATGACTCCAAACATAATAGAAGAAAGGCAAATGAATGTTGCTGTAATGGATGTTTTTTCTAGACTGATGATGGATAGGATCATTTTTTTAGGGACAGCTATTGACGATTATGTAGCTAATATCATCACTGCACAATTACTTTTTTTAGAATCGATGGATGTAAATAGAGATATTCAAATCTATATTAATTCTCCAGGAGGTTCTGTATATGCTGGGTTGGGTATTTATGATACCATTCAATATATTAATTCTGATGTTGCTACTATTTGTACAGGAATGGCTGCTTCTATGGGTGCTGTATTGTTATGTGCAGGAGCTGAAGGAAAACGAACAGGATTAAAGCATTCTAGGGTAATGATTCATCAGCCATTAGGTGGCGCACAGGGTCAAGCCTCGGATATTGAGATCACGGCCAGAGAAATTCAAAAGCTAAAAAAGGAGCTTTATGAAATCATATCACATCATACTAAAAAAGATTATAAACAAGTATGGAAGGATGGGGATCGCGATTATTGGATGACTTCAGAAGAAGCCAAAGAATATGGGATGATCGATGAGGTACTTGTAAGAAATACTAAAAAGTAGGTAGGTGCTCTATTTTTTTAATCAACTGTAAATTAAACATTTACAGCTTCAATTTGTATTTTTGTAATTAAATGGCAAAATCTAAAAACGATAATATCAGGTGTTCTTTTTGTGGCAGAGAAAAAAAGGATGTTAATGTGCTGATAGCAGGAATAACAGGTCACATCTGTGATTCATGCATTGGTCAGGCAAATACAATTGTTCAGGAAGACCTTGGTATAAAAAATAAAAAAGAGCTAGAATCTTCTTTAACTCTACTAAAGCCATTAGAGATCATAGAACATTTAGATGAATATGTAATTGGGCAAGACGATGCTAAGAAGGTGCTTTCTGTAGCAGTATATAATCACTACAAGAGATTGTTGTACAAACAATCAAAGGATGATGTAGAGATCGAAAAATCCAATGTGATTCTTGTAGGAGAGACAGGTACAGGAAAGACATTGTTGGCAAAAAGTATTGCTAAATTATTAAATGTACCATTTTGTATTGCGGACGCCACTGTCCTAACAGAAGCAGGTTATGTAGGTGAGGATGTAGAAAGCATTCTTTCAAGATTACTTCAGTCTGCTGATTACGATGTTAAAGCAGCAGAGCAGGGAATTGTTTTTATTGACGAAATAGATAAAGTGGCTAGGAAAAGCGACAACCCTTCAATTACTAGGGATGTCTCTGGAGAAGGAGTTCAGCAAGCGATGCTTAAATTATTGGAAGGGGCAGTTGTTAGCGTTCCACCACAGGGAGGTCGAAAGCATCCAGAACAAAAAATGGTGCAGGTAGAAACAAAAAACATTTTATTTATATGTGGAGGAGCTTTTGATGGGGTCAATAAGATCATAGAAAGAAGAGTTAAAACTCAAGCCATTGGATTCAATACAGCTGATGAAGGAATTTATTCATCTGATAATATATTGTCTTTTGTGAATCAGCTGGATATTAAAAAATATGGACTGATCCCTGAATTAATCGGCAGATTTCCAGTCTTGACTTATTTAAATCCCTTGGATGAAGAGTCTCTTTTGTTGATTTTAACAGAACCTAAAAATGCACTAATAAAGCAGTATAAAAAATTATTTGAGATCGATGGAATTGAATTGGAATTAGATAAAAAAGTATTGAACTATATAGTTGAAAAAGCTGTTGAGCTAAAATTAGGAGCAAGAGGATTAAGGTCAATTTGTGAAGCTATATTGACTGATGCAATGTTTGAGGCACCTTCTAATAAGGAAAAAACATTGAAAATAACATTAAGCTATGCTAAAGAGAAATTTTCAAAATCTAAGATCAGTAAATTAAAAGTAGCCTAAATTTTATTGTACTTCATTACTTTAAAGCTATGAGGATTTTTCTCATCAGCTTCATGGCTGAATAGTAATTCACCTTTCCAATTAGTATAATTAATATCAGGAAAATAAGTGTCTCCTTCAAAAACTTCATCTATATGAGTAATGTAAAGTTGATCTACAATATTAAGGTCTAATGCATGCTGATAGATCTGACCTCCCCCTATAATGAAACATTCATTCTCATGGTTTTCTTGAGCATGTTTTATACCATTAGAAATGGAGTTCACTAAGACACAACCTTCAGCAGAATAGTCTGAATTTCTTGAAATAATAATATTAGTCCTGTTCTTAAGAGGCCTGTATTTAATAGGAATACTTTCATAATTTTTTCTTCCCATGATAATATGATGATTCATAGTAGTATCCATGAAAAATTTCATGTCCTTAGGTAAATTCCAGATCAATTGATTATTTCTGCCAATTACATTATTCTGTGCAACTGCTGCGATTAAGGAAACTATCATATTGAAACTGCAGCTTTTATGTGTGGATGAGGATCATAGTCAATCAATTGAAAGTCTTCAAATTTAAAGCTAAAGATGTCTTTTACATCGGGGTTGATAAGCATTTTTGGTAAATGCTTTGGCTCTCTTTGAAGTTGAAGATTTGCTTGTTCAAGGTGATTGTTATAAAGATGTACATCTCCAAAAGTATGAATGAAATCTCCTAATTCAAGCTCGCACACTTGGGCAACCATCATAGTGAATAAAGCATAAGAAGCAATATTGAAAGGAACACCTAAAAATGTATCTGCACTTCTTTGATATAGCTGACAAGATAATTTACCATCAGCTACATAAAATTGAAAAAAAGCATGGCAGGGAGGAAGTGCTGCTTTTCCCTTAGCTACATTTTCAGAAAAAGAAACACTAGTATCTGGAAGTACACTTGGATTCCAAGCAGAAACAAGCATCCTTCTACTATTAGGGTTGTTTTTTAGCTGATCGATAAGTTCTTTGATCTGATCAATTCCATCACTGTTCCAATTTCTCCATTGATGACCATAAACAGGTCCAAGGTCTCCATTTTCATCTGCCCATTCATCCCAGATCCTAACTTGATTTTCTTTTAAATATTCAATATTTGTTTCACCTTTTAAAAACCAAAGCAGCTCATGAATGATAGATTTTAAATGAAGCTTTTTAGTTGTAAGCATAGGGAATCCCTTTTTAAGGTCGAATCGCATTTGATAACCAAAACAGCTAATGGTCCCTGTGCCGGTTCTGTCTCCCTTTTGTGTGCCGTTTTCTATAATGTGGTCTAGTAGATCAAGATACTGTTTCATTCGTCAATATTATGAGCTAAAAATAAGAGATACTTTTTGTTTATAGGTACTCCTGTTTATAAATTAATACCTAAAGTGAATAAAAATATAATAGACTTAATACTAAAGAGTCATTCCTACAATTGTAGCAGTAAGAATACAGGCGATGGTACCACCAATGAGCGCTCTTATGCCAAGTGATGATAGTAGTCCTTTTCTAGAAGGAACTAATGCACCTATTCCGCCAATCTGAATACCAATTGAAGCAAAATTTGCAAAACCACATAACAAATAAGTGCTCATAATAATTGATCTTTCTGAAATTTGCCCTGCTGCTTTCATCTCACCTAGCCTGGGATAAGCAACGAATTCATTTAAGACTGTTTTAATTCCTAAAAGCTCTCCAACATATAATGAGTCTGTCCAGCTAACACCCATGATCCATACTAAAGGTCTTCCTATATATCCTAATATAAATTCAAAGCTTAATTTGTCATAAGGTGTATTATTAGCGATCTGATTATTCAATTGTGTCCAGTCACCAACCCAATGTAAAACACCATTACATAAAGCCATTAAGGCAATAAATACTAATAACATAGCTCCAACATTGATGGCTAACTTTAATCCATCTGTTGTGCCATTAGATATTGCTTCTAGGGCATTAGTTCCAATTTTATCTTTTGATATGGTTAAGTTTTCATTGATCTGTTCGGTTTCAGGAACTAAAATCTTTGCTGCTACTATAGCTGCTGGAGCAGAAATTATTGATGCAGTTAGTAGATGTTTTGCGAAAAAAGCTTGTTGTTCTGGGTCGTCTCCGCCTAGAAAACCAACATAGGCAGCCAATACTCCGCCTGCTATGGTGGCCATGCCGCCTGTCATTAAACACATGATCTCCGATTTGGTCATGCTTAATAAATAGGGTTTTACTAATAAAGGAGATTCGGTTTGACCTAAGAATACATTTCCAGCTGCAGCCAGACTTTCCGCTCCAGATAGTCTCATGAATTTTTTCATTATCCAGGCAAAAGCAAAAACAACTTTTTGGATAATTCCCCAGTAATAAAATAAACTAACTAGAGCTGAAAAGAATATTATAGTAGGTAGTATTTTAAAGGCAAAGTTAATTAGAGAGTCATCTAATTTACCTGAAATAATGTTTTTGAATAAGAACTCAAAACCATAATCTGTGTAGCTAATCAAAGTTACAAATCCAGCACTAATTCCATCAAATATATTTTCTACAATTGGAATTTTCAACACCATTAGAGCAATGATAATCTGTAATGCAATTCCTTTACCAACAAGATTCCAGTTAATGGCTTTTCTATTAGTGCTGAATAACCAAGCTAGAAATAGAAAAAAAGCAATACCTAAAATTCCTTTTAAAATTGAATAGAGTGAAAATGACCTTTCAGGTTCAACGAATTTTTTAAAAACATAGGTAGTTCCGTCATTGTAGAGTTTTAGTGTATTGCTATTAACAGCAATTAATTTCATTGAAGAATGAACAGTGTCTGGATGTATGCCGTTTTCGTCAAGTGAAGCAATTTTCGTATCTCCGTTCTTTAAAATAAATGATGAATTTCCAATACTGTCATTGGATAATATGATGGAGTCAACAGGGGTTTTAATGGACCTAGGAATACTTGATAGTGTTAAGACAGAATCTTTTATCTCCCAGCTTCCTTTGTCTTTTCCATCAGAAAATGTGTTTTTTTCATTATGGCTTAATAGAAGAGAAAATGAATTAGAGTCTGGAACTTCTTCCGAATAATTTTTAGTTTCAATTTTTTCTATATCCCATTTTCCATTTAATAAACTTTCAAGGGATTTTTTTTCTTTACTACATGAAAAGAGTAGGATTGAACAAATAAAAAACCATATGATTGTTGAAGTTGTTTTCAATAAAGATTAATTTCCACTTCTGCGTTTAATTTCATCTCTTATCTTTGAAGCAGATTCGTAATCTTCATTGTCAATGGAATCTTTTAATTTCTGCTCAAGATCTTCAAGTGTAAGTCTTTCTACATCATCTGATTCTTGAGGAAAGTCATCAACATTTAATTCTTCTTCTACTAGCTCAGATTCTTCTGTTTCTTCATCGTCTAGAATGATTCCAGCAGAGCTCAATACAAATTCATAAGTGTATATAGGACATTCAAATCGTACTGCTAATGCAATAGCATCAGAAGTTCTAGAGTCAATTTCTATTTCAGTTCCATCTTGTTCGCATATCAGTTTTGCAAAAAAGATACCTTCAACAAGATTATAAATAATAACTTCTGAGATGTTAATATTATATTCTTCGGCAAAGTTTTTAAAAAGATCATGAGTAAGAGGACGGCTAGGGGTCATTTTTTCTAGCTCAATAGCAATGGCCTGAGCTTCGAATCCGCCAATAATGATTGGCAACCTTCTTTTCCCTTTTGTTTCAGCAAGGACTAAGGCATATGCACCTGATTGAGTTTGACTGTATGATAATCCAGCAATTTCTAGTTTTATTTTCTCCATATTATTGAAAGATCAAGAACAATAGCCTGACTTTAGGTTGTAACGAAAATAATGAAATTCCGTTAATTAATTTTGAGAAGCTTTGAATTTATTATATGCTTCAGTAAGCTTTGGGACTACTTCAAATGCATCTCCAATCACACCATAATCTGCAGCCTTAAAAAATGGAGCTTCAGCATCGGTGTTAATCACAACAATCACTTTACTGCCATTTACTCCTGCTAAATGTTGAATAGCTCCGGAAATTCCAATAGCAATATATAGATTAGGACGTATGGCTGTGCCAGTTTGACCAACATGCTCGTGATGAGGTCTCCAGCCAATATCTGCAACTGGTCTTGAGCAAGCAGTAGTTGCACCCATGGTGTTAGCCAGGTCTTCTACTATATTCCAGTTTTCAGGACCTTTTAAACCTCTTCCTGCAGACACTACTAATTCTGCTTCTGGTAATGGAATACCTTCTCCTTGAGATTTCATTTCTTTAACAGTAATCTTAGCTTCACCAAGGTCGTTATTGATCTCTTCTATAGTAGCTGAGCCACCTGTTTTTTCAGGTGAAAAAGAGTTAGGTAATAATGAAATTACTTTCTTATCGGAATGAACAGCGATCTTAGCCATGGCTTTTCCAGAAAAAACATTCGTATTAACTTCAAATCCGTTAGCTGTTTCAGGTACTGAAATGGCTCCTGATACGTGCCCTGCATTTAATTTAGCAGCTACTCTAGGACCAATAGATTTACCAGTCTGATCTTGAGAGATTACAATTACTTCTGCACCAGTTTGTTCAGTGGCAGCAGCGATCAAATTAGTTATCTGTTGATCATTTGATGATGAGATACCTCTATGAATAAGTATTTTCTCACCACCATATTCACCAATAACCTTTAACGAATCTTCATTTGCATTTCCAAAGGTAACTACAGTTGTTGGACCTATTTTACTTCCATATGAAACTACTTCTAAAGCAGCTTTTGATACTTTTTCTTTTACTTCAATAAATACTAGTACAGACATATTAAATTACTTTAGCTTCGTTATGTAATAATTCGATTAATTCTTCCATGTTTTCTGGGTCAATATATTTGCACCCACTTTTTTCTTCAGGCATAGAATAGCTTACAACAGATGTTAAATTTTCTTGATCTACTGCAGGGACTACATTTAATGGCTTTGTTCTAGCTGCCATAATTCCTCTCATATTAGGAATTCTTTGCTCAGCCATTCCTTTAGCTGCGCTGATTACAAAAGGAGTATTGACTTCTACTACTTCAACTCCTCCTGCAACATCTCTTTCAAGTGTAGCAGAATTTCCATTTAGATCTAATTTGGTGGCCAATGAAACAAATGGTAAATTCAATAGCTCAGCTATAATGCCACTAACCTGAGCACCATTATAATTAATGGTTTCCTTACCAGTAAGGATCATGTCATAATCCTTATCCTTAGCATATTCAGCAATTTGTTTAGCAACAAAGTAGGCGTCTTTAGCTTCAGCATCAATTCTAACAGCATCATTAGCACCTATGGCCAACGCTTTTCTAATAGTTGGGTCATCAGCAGCTGTACCCACTGTAATGGTAGTAACAGTACCGCCATTTGATTCAGTGATTTCTAAAGCTCTTACAAGAGCATACCATTCATCATAAGGATTGACAATGTATTGTACTCCTGCTTCATTAAATTGGGTGTTGTTATCAGTAAAGGAGATTTTTGTAGTAGTATCTGGTGCTTTACTGATGCAGACTAATAATTTCATTTAATTAGGATTTGTATGAATTTTAATTTTAAAGTTCACAAATTTAGATAAATGTCTTTTAGAGACGCCCAAAACTAATAAAAAAATATTATGCAAGCATACCATTATGATTAATTTAGTTTTTGTGTAGTCGAAATAATCTTAATAAAAGTAACTTTTTAAGGTTTTTTAAGTTTAATTTTGTTCCTCAAAATTGATTAATAGATGAGAGTTGTACAATATAGAGAAGCTTTAAGAGAAGCAATGAATGAAGAAATGAGAAGAGACGAGAATGTTTTTCTGATGGGAGAGGAAGTGGCAGAATACAATGGAGCTTACAAGGTTTCCCAGGGTATGTTGGATGAATTTGGTCCTCAAAGAGTATTAGATACACCAATTGCAGAATTGGGTTTTGCTGGAATTGGAGTAGGTGCTGCAATGAATGGATTAAGACCTATTGTTGAATTTATGACTTGGAATTTTGCACTTTTAGCTTCTGATCAGATCATTAACAGTGCTGCGAAAATGTTGCAAATGAGTGGTGGCCAATATGGATGTCCTATAGTTTTTAGAGGAGGTAATGGTCAGGCAGGACAGCTTGCAGCAACGCATTCTCAAAGCTTTGAAGCGTTTTATGCACATGTTCCAGGTCTTAAAGTAGTAACTCCTTCAACTCCATATGACGCAAAAGGGTTGTTAAAATCAGCCATTAGAGATGATGATCCTGTATTGGTAATGGAGTCAGAAAAAATGTATGGCGATAAAGGAGAAATTCCTGACAATGAATATTTAGTACCAATAGGAAAAGCAGACATTAAAAGAAAAGGGGATAATGTAACCATTGTTACATTTGGAAAGATTTTAAAATTAGTCAATGAAGCTGCTGAGGAATTACAAAAAGAAGGAATTAGCTGTGAAGTGATCGATCTAAGGTCTATTAGACCAATTGATTATGATACAATAATAGCTTCTGTTAAAAAAACCAATCGCTGTGTTGTAGTTGAAGAGAGCTGGCCTTTGGCTTCTATCTCAAGTGAGTTAGCTTATCATATTCAGAGATATGCTTTTGATTATTTAGATGCACCAGTTTTTAGAGTTATGCAATCAGATACACCTTTTGCATTTTCCAAAACTTTAATTGATGAAGCATTGCCTAATGTTAAGAAAATAGTTGATGCTGTAAAATCTACTTTATACGTAAGCTGATTTTTTAAAGGGCTGAGATCAGTAAATCAAGATCCTTATAAGGAAGGTCAAAAGTTTCTCCTAAAAAGGAAGAAGTAAGTGTTCCTTTGTATATGTATACACCATGCCTAAATCCTTTTTCGGTCTGAATTAGTTTTTCAACGCCTCCTCTTTCTGAAACTTCTACAATCAAAGGAGAAAATATGTTGCTTAATGCATAGCTGGCAGTTCTAGATACTCTTGAGGCAATATTGGGAACGCAATAATGTATCACACCATGCTTTTTAAACGTTGGTTTTTCATGAGTTGTAATCCTAGAAGTTTCAAAACACCCACCTTTGTCAATACTTACGTCTACAATCACTGCACTTTCCTTCATGTCCTTGATCATCTCTTCAGAAACAACACAAGGTGTTCTACCATGAGGAACTCTTAGTGCTCCAATAGCAACATCACACCTTTTTAATGCTTTTGCCAATACTTTAGGTTGAATTACAGAAGTGAAAATTCTTTGTCCCATATCTCTTTGCAACCTTCTAAGACGAGCGACAGAGTTGTCAAAAACTTTAACAGAAACACCTAATGCCATGGCTGCTTGTGCAGCATATTGACCTACGGTGCCAGCTCCTATTATTACTACTTCTGGAGGAGTTATTCCTGCTACACCACCAAGCATTAATCCTTTTCCATCATTTGCATTACTCATCAATTCACCCGCAATTAGAATAGAAGTTGTTCCAGCAATCTCTCCCATAGATCGAATAATTGGGAAAACCCCTTCTTCATCCTCAATATAATCCCATGCAATAGCAGTGATCTTTTTATGCATTAATTTTTTTAGTGCATCTCCCGGTTGAACTGTTAATTGTAAAGCAGAGAATAAAATCTGCTTATGTTTCATCATAGAGATCTCATTGTTTGAAGGAGGTGTTACTTTAAGGATAATATCAGCATGATAAACTTCTTTCGCTGAATAAACGATTTCTCCGCCAGCTTCACTATAATCATTGTCACTGAAATTAGCCTTTGATCCAGCATTTGTTTCAATGATAACTCTATGTCCATTGGAAACCAATAACCCAACAGCTTCTGGAACTAGAGCTACTCTTTGTTCCTGAAATTCAGTTTCTTTTGGAATACCAATATATAAGCTTTGTTTTTTGCGCCCAATCTCAAGCATTTCTTCCTGAGGAATCATTGCTGCTTCACGAGCAAGAGATTTTAAGGCATCACCAGAAGTGGTCATGTTGATACAGTTATTTTTCGAAGATTATTCTTCACTTTTATGCCCACCCTTACGAACTTATTTGGTAAAAGGTTATCAATTTTTTCTGGCCATTCAATAAAACAAAGTTTTTGAGAATCAAGAATCTCTTCTATTCCACTATCAAGGGCTTCAATTTCATCCTTTAGTCTGTAAAGATCTAGGTGATAAAATTCTCCTTTAATTTTGCTGAAATAGGTGTTTACTATAGAATAGGTAGGTGAAGAAGAATTGGTTACTGCTAATAATTTACAGATTTCTGCTATTAATGTTGTTTTCCCTGCGCCCATTTCAGCATTAAATATGACAACAGGATAGTTTTTAGTTTGACTAAGAATGAATTGGGCTGGTTGATGTAATTCTTCAATAGTTGATATTTCAAAAACAGCTTCCAATATTATTCTTTACTAATTATATAAAGAATTTCATCTTTATGAAATCTTAGATCCATCTTCCCATTTTTTGACACATGATCATGATAATTAAAATGCACTATTTTAAAACCAACAGCTTCAAGTTTTTTAGGATAATCTTTACCAAAAAGTCTAACGTGATCTTTTTGCCAATAATGGAGCTCTCTGTCTTTTTCTGAAGTAATGCTAGGGTCTTCATAAGTTTCATCCCTGTTGTAATCTATTGGAACTTGAAAAATACCCCAACCTCCTTTTTTCATGATTCTGAATAATTCTTTCATGCATTGGTGATCATCTTTAACATGCTCGAGTACATGGTTGCAGAAAATAACATCAAAAGAATTATTTTCTAAAGGAATGTCGTGAAGGTCAAAATGAAGATCTGCAATAGGAGATTCAAGGTCACCTGTAGTGTAGCTAAGGTTTTTTTGCTTCTTAAACTTACCATGGAAGCATTGTTCTGGAGCAATATGAAGTAAGTCAATATTTTGAGCAGTAAAAAAGGAACTATGATTTTTAAGATAATACCACATTAAACGATGCCTTTCTAAAGTAAGGTCATAAGGGCAAAGTACATTTTCTCTATGAGCTACAGCAGATCCATAAGAAAGAAATTTTCTAAATGATCTTTCGCAAACTGGACAATGAACATTATTTCCTTTATAGATTAATGGAGCGACCATCTTAAATAGGTAGCTCAACCTTATTAAAAGAGGCCTGGGTAGTTTGTTCAATAAATATTTATAAAGCTTTTTCATTATTGATCTAAGAGGTCATCAATTTTTTTTGAATATTCAAAAGAATCATCCAAATAAAAATGGAATTCAGGTGTTTTCCTTAGCTGGTGTCTTAAAATTTTACTTAATTCATATCTAATACTGCCAGCATTAGTAGAAATATTTTCAAAAACCTCATTTACATCATTGTTGCCAAAAATACTTAGATAAGCTTTTGCTATTGAAAGGTCTGGACTTAATCTAACTACTGTAACTGTGACCATAGCTCCCTTGCAAAGCGATCTAGCTTCTCTTTGAAAATATTGTCCCAATTCTTTTTGAAGTAAGGCAGCTATTTTTTCTTGTCTAATATTCATGATTGCAAATGTAGATAAATACTGTCAACTACTAAAAGATTGTTACATAGCCATTTTTGAGTTCTCTGGATTTTTATTGCTTTCTATACACTATCTTTGATTTTTTTAAGTTCAGATGAAAGATTAGATAATGATTGAATTTTTAAAGATACTTGGATTAGTTAAGGGATATTCCAAATATGTGATATTGAATGTGTTTTTCAATATTGCTGCAATGATCTTTTCTGTTTTTTCGATCATAATGCTAATACCTATTATGGAAATCCTGTTTAATCAACAGGGAAAGGTAGAGCAGCTATTGGCCAACCCGCCAAATACGTCATTTTTTAGTGAAGGCTATTCTCTTAAGGAGCATGGATTTTATTATCTAGCTACTCAAATTAGCGAGCATGGTTCAGAATGGGTACTCCTATATGTATGTGTACTGGTGATCTTGTTTACATTATTAAAGAATGCCTGTTTGTATTTCTCTTTGTATTTCATTGCGGTGATTAGGAATGGTGTAATCAGGGATTACAGAAATAAAATGTATCATCAGATCTTAAGCTTACAGCTTTCTTTTTTCTCAGAAGAAAGGAAAGGCGATATTATTTCTAAAATGACCAATGATCTAAAAGAAATAGAATGGTCTATCTTGAAATCTATTGAGGCTATTTTTAGAGATCCATTGAATATTATCATCTATTTTTTGATCCTATTATGGATGAGCCCTGATCTAACAGTATTCCTTATCGTCTTTTTTCCTGTTGCAGGATTGTTGATCGGGATTGTTGGAAAGAGTTTAAGAAGAAGTGCACAAAAAGGGCAATCTAAATTAGGAGATGTAATTGCACATATAGAAGAATCAATTACTGGTTTAAGAATTATTAAAGGGTTTAATGTTCAGAAAAAAGTATATGCTTCATTTAAAAAATTAAATGAGGAATATAATTCTTTAATGATCAAAATGTATAGAAAGGGAGACCTAGCTTCTCCTTTAAGTGAATTTTTAGGAGTCACCTTAGTTGCAGCGATTCTTTGGTTTGGTGGAAGATTGGCATTAAATGGAGAAATTGATGGTTCATTTTTCATTGCATATATTGCATTTCTATCTCAACTAATAGCCCCATTCAAATCAATTACTAATGCCTATTCAAATGCACAAAAAGGGTTGGCAGCGACAAATAGAGTGAAAGAAATTACAGAAGCTGAGGTGCTTATAAAAGATCATCTGCAAGCAAAAAATAAATTACACTTAGAGAATTCAATAATATTTAAAGATGTTAGGTTTAAATATCGGGATGAATGGGTGCTTGAGAATATAAATTTTAAGATCAACAAAGGTCAAACAATTGCATTAGTGGGCCAATCAGGTTCAGGTAAGACAACACTAGCAGACCTGCTTTCTAGATTTTATGAAGTCAATGAAGGGAGTATAGAAATAGATGACCTGGATATCAAAATGATAACACTAGATAGTTTGAGAGGATTGTTGGGAATAGTAACTCAGGATAGTATTTTATTTAATGATACTATCTCTAATAATATTGCTTTTGGTGTAGCTTCAGCTACTGAAGAGGAAATTCTTAATGCTGCTAAAATTGCAAATGCTCATGAGTTTATTCTAGGCTTAGAGCATGGCTATCAAACTAATATAGGTGATGGAGGGAATAAATTATCTGGAGGACAAAAACAAAGAATTGCAATTGCAAGAGCGGTGTTAAAAAATCCAGAGATACTGATTTTGGACGAAGCTACTTCTGCTTTAGATACTGAATCAGAACATTTAGTGCAAGATGCGCTTAATAAATTAATGAAGAATAGAACTTCATTGGTTATTGCACATCGTTTATCAACTATTCAACATGCAGATTTGATATTAGTATTAAATAAAGGAGAAATTGTAGAAAAAGGAACTCATAAGGAGCTTTTAGAACAGAAGGGGGCATATCATCGCTTAATTCAATTGCAATCTTTCTCATAATGGTAAAGCCTAAAAAACATTTGGGTCAGCATTTTCTAAAAGATGAAGGTGTTAGTGAAAGAATTTCAGATTCGTTAACTGGTCATGGAAATTATGAATTTATTATTGAGATTGGTCCAGGAACAGGTGCTTTAACTAAATACCTTTTAAATAGGGAAGAAGAGCTTCTATGTTTAGAAGTAGATCAGGAATCCATACAATATTTAAACAAACAATTACCAAAATTAAAAGTTCTAGAACAAGATTTTTTAAAATTTGATCTTAGTGAAATCAATAAAGAGAAGATAGCAATTGCAGGTAATTTCCCTTATAATATATCCTCTCAAATTTTATTTAAAGTACTTGAGGATAAAGGAAAGATTTTTGAATTAGTCGGTATGTTTCAAAAGGAAGTAGCGGAAAGAGTTGCTGCTGGACCTGGAACTAAAAAATATGGTATTTTAAGTGTTTTAATACAAGCTTATTATGAAGTAGAATATTTATTTACTGTAGATGAAAATGTATTTAATCCTCCGCCAAAAGTGAAATCAGGAGTGATAAGGTTGCAAAGAAGAGATGCTGACCCTGCTTGTAATGAGCATTTATTAAGAAAGCTAGTAAAAATCACTTTTAATCAACGAAGGAAAATGATTCGGAATACTATAAAGATATTGTTAGGAGGAATTCAATCACAACATCCATTATATACAAAAAGACCAGAGCAATTGTCGGTACAGGATTTTATTGATTTAACCAATTTTTTAGAAAGCCATACTAAATAGAGGATTTAGGTCGTCTTAAATGCTTATTTTCGTGCTGGAAAATACATGGATTTTCAAAGTACCTTAAACAGATAAGTATGCAGTTCGAATTAACAAAAGAATTTCTTGCTAATGTGTCTCAGGCAGTAGCTAACGGGGATAGTACTTTTATTTCTAAAAATGTAGTTGATCTTCATCCTGCAGATATTGCTGAAATATTGGATTATGTGAATTTAATTGAAGCACAATTCATTTATCGCCTTATTAATGATGAAAAGTCTGCAGATGTTTTAGTAGAAATTGATGAGGATATTAGAGAAAAATTCTTAGCCTCTTTATCTGCTGAAGAAATAGCAGAATCTTTAGAAAACATGGATTCTGATGATGCAACAGATGTTATCCAGGAACTTTCAGAAGAAAAACAGGAGGAAGTATTAAGTAAGATTACTGATGAGGAGCAGTCAAGTGATATTACAGCATTATTAAATTATGAAGAGGATAGCGCTGGTGGTATTATGGCCAAGGAGTTTGTAACTGCTAATATCAATTGGAGTGTGAATAAAACTTTGTCGATGCTTAGGAAACAAGCTGAAGATGTAGATTATGTTTATACAGTATATGTTACTGATGATGTTGAGCAATTACAAGGGACACTCTCTTTAAAAAAGTTTTTATATGCATCAGATGAGACCTTGATTAAGGACATTTATAAGCCAGAACCTATATATGTAGATGTAAATGAACCAGCAGAAGAGGTGGCATCTATGATGGAGAAATATGATTTAGTTGTAATACCTGTTGTCAATAATGATGGTAGATTAGTAGGTAGAATTACCATTGATGATGCCATGGATGTAATTAAAGAGGAGGCAGAAAAAGACTATCAGATGGCTAGTGGAATTTCAGAAAAAGTAGAGTCATCAGATTCAGTATGGGTATTAAGCAGAGCTAGGTTGCCATGGCTCTTAATTGGCTTGCTTGGTGGAATATTAGGGGCGTATGTCATTGGTTTTTTTGAAGATCATATTGTAGAACATGCAGTGATGGCATCATTTATCCCTTTAATTTTGGCAATGGGAGGAAATGTTGGAGTGCAATCCTCTGCAATAATTGTTCAATCTCTGGCTAACAATTCTTTAGAAATAGATTCAATTTTAAAGAAATTATTAAAAGAAATGATGGTAGCAATAGTTAATGGATTGATTTGTGCAACTATCGCTTTAGCTTTCTGTTTAGTTACTGAACATGATCAAAATTTGGCTTTAACTATAGGCGTTTCTTTGATTTCTGTTTTTATCTATGCTGGGTTGTTTGGGACATTTGTGCCATTGATTTTAAATAAATACAAGATCGATCCTGCATTAGCAACAGGGCCATTTATCACTACTACTAATGATGTCATTGGACTACTGCTTTATTTTCTAGTTGGTTGGGCGTTATATTTCTAATATGAAAGTAGTATTAATCGATCAGGTACATGGCTCTTTTAAAGACACTTTTATTAATTGGGGATGGGAAGTCATAGAGGCTGATCAATGGACAGCTAATGACTTATTGGATAAGATTCATGAATTTGAGGGGATTATTATTAGAAGTAGGATTAAGTTAGATAAAGACTTTCTAAGTAAAGCAATTAATTTAAAATTTATTGGCAGACCAGGTTCAGGTTTAGAAAACATTGATGTCGATTATTGTAAATTAAATAACATTGAAGTTTTTAGATCTCCTGAAGGAAATAGAGATGCACTAGGAGAGCATATCATAGGTATGCTTTTAATGCTGTTCAATAATTTAAAAAGAGCAGATCTTCAGGTAAGAAAAGGTATATGGCATCGTGAATCTAATAGGTCGATAGAATTAAAAGGTAAGACAGTCGGAATAATTGGATATGGTTTTATGGGTAGTGCTTTTGCAGAAAAATTAGATGGATTTGGAGTCAATGTTATTGCGTATGATAAATATAAAACTAACTTTTCTTCAACTATAGTAGAAGAAGTTAGCCTGCAAGAATTGCAAAAAAGGGCTGATATAGTGAGTCTGCATACTCCTCTAACTCAAGAGACTGTAGGAATGGTCGATGCTTCATTTATTGATAAGTTTAGTAAACCAATTGTGTTAATAAATTCAGCAAGAGGCAAGTCTGTAATCCTTAAGGACCTTTTGACTGCTTTAAATAAAGGCGATGTATTTGGAGCTTGTTTAGATGTTTTAGAATTAGAAACAGATTCATTTGAGAAAATTGAATTAAATGATCAGGTGGTGATAAAAGAATTATTAAAAAAAGAAGAGGTGATTTTTTCTCCACATATCGCTGGATGGTCTTTTGAAGCAAAAGAAAGAATGGCAGTAGTAATCATTGATAAAATTCAAAAGTTTTTTTGTTAAACAAGTAATTGAAATTCAATGAAAAAAAATTACTTTTGGACTTTAAAAAATTGTAAAATTAGTTAAGTAAAAAATTATGAGTAATGCATCGGCAGTAAACATAAAAAGAAAAGGATTGGGTGTGACATCCAGAAAGGATAATTGGTGGCTATATCCTGTTACAATCGTTTTTGGCCTTACTTGCTTTTTGGTTTATGGAACATGGTCTGCATGGCAAGGAGATTTTTATTGGTATAGTGCAGGTCAAGAAGGTTTTGGTGGTTATTTGGCGCCTTTTTATTCCCCATTGATCTATATTAAAGAGGGAGTTGCTGGTGGTGCTCCAATGGAGCATTCTATTTTAGGACCTTGGCCTGCTTGGTGGCCTAGCTGGCTACCTGCTTCTCCATCCTTATTGATTTTAGCAATTCCTGGGGTTTTTAGATTTACATGTTATTACTACAGAAAAGCATATTACAGAGCATTTACTGGTACTCCTCCTGCATGTGCTGTAGGGTCTCTTCCAAGAAAAAGAAAAGCAGGTTATAAAGGAGAAACTGGTCTTATGTTGGTTCAAAATCTACATAGATATACCATGTACTTTGCAGTTCTATATATACTTGTTTTTTTCTATGATGCTTACCTAGCATTTTTCAGAGGAGGAGAGTTTGGTATTGGCGTAGGGACTATACTTATTTTAGGAAACCCTATATTATTAGGATGTTATACATTTGGCTGTCATTCTGTAAGGCACCTGATTGGTGGGAATAGGGATTGTTATTCTTGTAGTGCAGCTGGAAATGTAGCTCATAAGAATGGAAAATTCGTAACCTGGTTAAATCAAAGACATGAGCTGTTTGCTTGGCTCAGTTTAATATGGATCATGGTTGCCGACATTTATATTCGCATGGTTTCCATGGGATATATTACTGACCTTAATACATGGATTTAGGTAAAACAAATTAAGAAACATGCTAGATATATCAGAAATAAAAACAATTGAGCACGATGTACTTATAGTAGGTGCTGGTGGTGCTGGGCTTAGTGCAGCTATTGAAGCTTCTTCTCAAGGAATGAGCACAGGCATAGTAATGAAGTCTTTATTAGGTAAGGCACATACTGTCATGGCTGAAGGTGGAATGGCTGCAGCTTTGGGAAATGTAGATGAAAGAGACCATTGGAAAATCCATTTTCGTGATACAATGCGAGGTGGTAAATTTCTAAATGTATGGCATATGGCTGAACTACATGCTAAGATTGCACCCGAAAGAGTACGTCTTTTAGAAGAATGGGGAGCTGTTTTCGATCGAACTAAAAAAGGATTGATCAATCAAAGGAACTTTGGTGGTCACAGGTATCCAAGATTAGCACATGTTGGAGACCGTACAGGATTAGAAATGATTAGAACATTACAAGATCATGGTATACATCAAGGTATTGAGGCCTATATGGAATGTACTGCTTTGGATTTACTTAAAAACGATGAAGGTGAAGTATGTGGGGTAGTTTGTATGTGGAGAGAAACCGGAACATTCACCATTTTTAAGGCTAAATCTATAATATTTGCTACTGGAGGAGGAGGAAAAGCATGGGAAGTCACATCAAATTCTTGGGAATATACGGGCGATGGTTATGCAATGGCTTATGAAGCTGGTGCAGAATTGATGGATTTAGAATTCAACCAATTTCACCCAACAGGTATGGTGTGGCCACTTTCAGTAAAAGGGATACTAGTGACCGAAAGTGTAAGAGGTGAAGGAGGAATTCTTTTGAATAGTGAAGGAACTCGATTCATGTTCAATTATATTCCAGAGAGATTTGCTTCAGAAACTGCAGATACTGAAGAAGAAGCAAACAGATGGCTTGCTGGGGATCCCAGTGCCAGGAGACCACCTGAATTATTAACTCGAGATGTAGTTGCCAGAGCAATAAATGCAGAAGTTAAAGCGGGTAGAGGTTCAAAACACGGAGGTGCCTATTTGAATATAGCCACACAGCGTACAGCAGAAGATATTAAAAAGAAATTACCCTCTATGTATCATCAATTTAAGGTGTTAGCTGAGCTCGACATTACTAAAGAACCTATGGAAGTGGGGCCTACTTGTCATTATTTTATGGGAGGCGTTAAAGTTGACGCAGAAACCACTATGAGTACAGTTCCTGGATTATTTGCCTGTGGTGAATGTGCAGCAGGAATGCATGGAGCCAATCGATTAGGTGGTAATTCTTTATCTGATCTTTTGGTGTTTGGTTATTTGTCAGGAAAAAATGCTTCAGAATATGCTAAAAATAAAAAAGCACATTCAGATATTAATCCAGAGCAAGCAAGTAGAATAATACAAAATGCAACGGCTATATTAAATAGAGAATCTGGAGCTAATCCTTATTTACTGCATGAACAGTTAGAAAATAACATGCAAAAAAATGTGGGTATAATAAGAACTAAAGATGATCTTAAAAAAGGAATTGAGCAGTTAGAAAAGATTAAAGAGGAATATAAAAGTGTTAAGGCAAAAGGAGCGAGTCAGTTTAATCCTGGATGGCACGAAGCATTAGGATTGCGTAATTTATTAATTACAGCTGAGGCAGTAGCACGTGCTGCAGAAATTCGTGAAGAAAGCAGGGGAGCGCATACAAGAGATGATTTCCCATCGGAGCAAAAAGAATGGCTTAATTATAATATTATATCTAAAAAAGGGGCAGATGGTAATATGGAATTACTAAAGAGAGAAAGACCAGCGCCAAACCAAGAATTAAAACGAATTGCTGAATCGACTATTGAAGATCTTGAAAAAGAAATTTTAGAAGAAAAAAAGCAATTGATTTAAAAAAAATATAAAGGAAATAGTATAAACTATGGCAACACGTAAATTTCAAATCTATATAGGAAATAATGAAAACGGAGAGCTAGCCAATTTCGAAACGGAAGTGAAAGAAGGAATGGTTGTGCTAGATGTGATACACAAGATTCAAGCTGAGCAGGCGAATGACTTAGCTGTTCGATGGAATTGTAAAGCTGGAAAATGCGGTTCCTGTAGTATGGAAATAAATGGTAAGCCAAAGCTATCTTGTATGACAAGAATGAATGAATATGCTCCGGATGAGACCATTACTATTACTCCTATGAAAACTTTCCCTATTGTTAAAGATCTAGTGACTGATGTTTCTTGGAATTACGAACAAAATAAAAGAATAAAACCTGTTAAACTGGATTCAGAATCAAAAACTGATAAAGGGTACATAATGTATCAGGAAGATGTAGAAAGGGCACAGGAATTCAGAAAATGTATAGAGTGTTATTTATGTCAAAATGTATGTCATGTACTTAGAGATCATGATCAAAAAGATAAATTTGTTGGTCCTCGATTTATGATAAGATTGGCTAGCTTAGACATGCATCCACTAGATACTGTAGACAGAATACCAGAGATCAAAAATGAATATGGGTCAGGAATGTGTAACATTACTAAATGCTGTACTGTTGTTTGTCCAGAGCATATAAATATAACTGATAATGGAATTATTCCACTTAAAGAGAGAGTAGTGGATAGGTATTATGATCCCATAGCTATGACATTTAATAAGTTATTTGGTAAAAAGAAAAAGAGCTAAAGATTACCTCTTTAATGAAGCTTCAATTATTTTTTCAACGACACTTCTGTTGTAGTCATAATCCCATATTAGGCTTTTTTTAATAAAATTATAGTAGGCGATAGAAACAGGTTCTGTTTTTAAAAAAGCAACATTGATTCTACTCATTTTTCTAAATAAGTTAATGTCTGCTTTCAGTTTAATTCTCTTCTTAGAATATGAAGGGATGTCTTTAGTATTAATAATTACATGTTTATTAACATATCCATTTTTCGAGAATTCTATTTTATATAAATGTGCCCCTTCAAGAAGGTAATTCATAGTTCTTTTTTTACAATAAACAGAATCTATGAGTTGACCATCGGAATAAATATAATTTATAGTGTTATTTAAAGGTTTGCCGAAATTTTCAACAGATTTGAATTCTATTTTTAATTTAACTTTAACATTTGATGATTGTTGCGCAGAATATGAAAACACAAAAAAATTAAGTACAAAGATTAGTGTGAATTTATTCCAGCTCATTAATGCCAATATAGTTGTCCCTATTAGGATATAAATTAAATTATAGAATCATCAAATTCTATAAGAGTGTGATTAAAAGTAATGATTACGTAGATTAAAGAAGTAAGTTGTGAAAAAAAGTTCTTTAATCTTTCTTTTTGATAAGTTGAGAAATTCCTTCCAATGCAATATTAATTGAAGTGTTTCTTATTGATTTCAAAACTTTAAAGGCATTGGTGTTTTTTAATAAAGGGTCTTTTTTTGCTCCTTCCTCAAGAATTTTTAACCAAAGATCCACAAAGCTTTTTTTATCTTGTTTTGCTTGTAAATGTAGAGTATTTGCAATATCAGATGGGCTGGCAGTTAATAAGTCTGTATTATTTTTTTGTTCTTTGATCTGAGGAACATCTACTAAAGTATTAGGTTCACTTCTTAAAAATTCAGCTTTTGATGACGGACTTTTAAATTGGATCTGTTGAGGATTTTCATTTAAAAAATCGGACAGGTCATTTAGTGTTTTATTTTTTCCCATGAGCTACAAATTTAATAATTTCTTTAGCTATATTTCTATATCGCCATTCAGGATAGATAGTACTTGGAGAAGTAAATACTTTTCTTTGAGGAACATAAGTATTAAGAATATTAGCATTTAGATTCTTTAGTACCTCTTTTACAGTTCTAACTCTTGTACGGCTATGTATTCTGTTAGGAAGTACGCAAATCTGTAAATCTTTGTTAACTTCTTGTGCCGGTTGAAGATCTTGAACAGTTTGATAAGCAACAAGAAGATCATTTTGTGTTAAGCTTGTAGTGATTAATACAAGATCACTAGCCAAACAAAGCTCTTTTATCCCTTTATCTGTAGTTTTTCCAGCACTATCTACAAGTATATAATCGAAAGTGTTCTGAAGGGTTAATTTTTTAATTTCTGTAGCTACTCTATGGTCTTCAGATCCTACAATTGGGAAGTAAGTGTCTTCTTTTTTCTTTAATTTAAAAAGCTCTAGTTTTCGTAAAGAATTTATAGTGTAATTAGGGTCAGTTTCAACTAAAATAATGTTGTTTTTCTTTTTAGCTAGATAGGTAGCTAAATTAATGGCATTAGTGGTTTTGCCAGTCCCTCCTTTTCTACTTATAAAAGAAATAATTTTAGTCATTTCAAAAAACTTCTTTAGCAATGTTACGGACAGCTTTTCCTTTACCCATGGTATAAAAGTGTAGAACAGGGGCATTGTTTTTAATCAACTCTTTTGATTGCATAATACCCCATTCCATACCTACGTTCCTTACTTCTTCATTTGATTTGCACTTGTTTAATTCATTGGACAATGCTTCTGGAAAATCTATATGAAAGAATTTTGGAAGAAAAGCAATATGTTTAAGAGTTGTAATGGGTTTTAGGCCTGGAATAATAGGTACATTAATACCTATTGCTCGGCATTTTTCTACAAAATCAAAATATTTATTATTGTCATAAAACATTTGCGTAACAATGAATTCTGCCCCAGCATC
>CAYSEW010000035.1:0-24930 GCA_964430245.1 uncultured Flavobacteriales bacterium | reverse complement strand
CAGCAGCTTCATTAGCAGCAGTAGCTAATGCTTTTGCTCTGGAATCACTTTTTTCTTTTTCAAGTGATAACGCTTTGTCAGCAGCAGATTTTGCATCTGCAGAAAGTTTATCTTTCTTAGCTTCAATTTTAGCTTCTTTTTCTTGTAACCAAGCATTAAATCTTTCTTCTACTTGATCATTGGTTAATGCACCTTTCTTTACACCATTCAATAAATGCTTTTTATATAGAATACCTCTATAAGAAAGCATTGCCCTAACAGTGTCAGTAGGTTGTGCACCTTTCATAACCCAATCAAGAGCTCTGTCAAAGTTAATATCAATGATTGCTGGATTAGTGTTTGGATTGTAGCTTCCGATTCTTTCAATGTATCTACCATCTCTTTTAGATCGAGCATCTGCTACTACAATGTGATAAAACGGTTTTCCTTTTTTACCGTGTCTTGCAAGTCTTAATTTTGTTGCCATATTAATAGTTTTATAAGGGTCCTAAACCCGGTTTAATTAATTCGGCTGCGAATATCGTTTAAAATATTTAATTAAAAAAGAAAATTATTCTAAAGTTGATCATTCTGTAAATCATATAATTTAAAAAACTATTAGAATTTAATATATAGTTAATATTGTAGTAACTATCTGTACACAATGTAAATCTAATTTTGTACTGTGTTAAGATTGATACATATAATTGTTTTTTCTCTGATTCTCAGCCAAACATCTTATGCTGCTTTCTCTGGTGGTAATAATGATAAGGAAGGTAAATCCAGTATTTCAATAAAAGGAAAAGTAGTTGATTGGTCAGATAAAGAACCACTTGTAGGTGTTAAGGTATATATCAAAGAATTAGATTTAATTGTTTATTCAGATTTAGAAGGCAATTTCGAATTTAATAACTTACCATCTTTAAATTATAAACTACATTTCAGCTTAACAAGTTTTAATGATAAGTCTATAAAAGGCAAATCAAATAAGGATCCTGAAGATTCTTATTTAATCAAGCTTTTCCCAAACTAAATTTATTTTTCAATTTATTCCGTTAGAATTAGTAATTAAACCTATGTGATTCTCGAGTTGTGTTAAGGTTTGTTAACATTGAGTTAACATTAAATTAAAAATCAAGTAACATAATATTAATTTTATCGTATATTTGGACAAAATCAATAGACAATGAAAAAAATCATCCCAATTCTAGTATCATTTTTTATCTTTCCTTCATTAGTAATATCACAAAATGTATTTTTTGATTACGGTGAATTTTTAACATTAAACGATGAGTATAATAACGGAAGCTTCATTAATTACTACGATAATGGAAATGTAAAGCAGAAATTTCAAATGAAAGATGGAATGGAACACGGGATTGTAGTTTCTTATTTTGAAAATGGAAAAGTAAAAGAAAAGGGAAATTATAACCATGGTGAAAAAGCTGGTAAGTGGATTAGCTGGTCTGAAGAAGGAGTGAAATTAGGAGAAGTTTCTTATAACAATAATGGTAACAAAGAAGGTAAATGGAATATCTGGGATGATAATGGTAATTTAAGAGCTGAAATGCATTACTTCAATGGAGAAAGAAAAGGAAGTTGGAAAATTTGGGATGAAAACGGAGTGCTTCTTAAAGAAATGAATTACTAAACCTCTCCAACAATACCCTCCGAAACATTTATGATATGATCACCTATTTTTTCGCAGGATGAAAAAAGGTCCGAATAAATCATTCCGCTTCTAATATTATACTCACTTTTTTCTGTACTTTTTAAATGCTCCTTTCTCAGTTTGTTTCTGTATTGATTGATTTCTTTTTCAGCATCTAAAGCTTCTTGGGTTTTTACCTTAGTGTAATCTGATTCTAAATTTTTAATCATGATATTGTAAGCAACATCTAATTTTTCTAGCATTTTTAAGATTTTGTTTCTTTGTTCAGGGATAAAATAGATGCGTTCATTAATTTTTCTTTCGATGTTTTTAGAAATTTGATAATATATATCACCAATAGTTTCAAGATCTCCAGCTATTCCTAACATGCTTCTAATTTGAATTGAACTACTTTCAGACAATTCACCTTCAGATACTTTAGATAAAAATTCAACTATTTCTGTTTCAATTCTATCGGTAATCTCCTCATATTTTTGAATTTTTTGTAAAAGAGGATTGGCCTTTTTTTGTTCTGTAGAAACAAGTAGTTTTTGAGTAAATCCATTCATTTTATGAGTAATCTTTCCAAATTTTATCAATTCTTTTTTTGCTTCAATTAATGAGAACTCGTTGGTCAATGCTCCTGTGCCTATGTATTTTAATTGAAAAAGTTCGTCTTCTTCATCTTTAGTTGGAATTAATCTAGTAGCTATTCTTTCAATATTTGGTATGAACCATATAAGAAGACTAGTATTGATAATGTTAAATGTAAGATGGAATAAAGCTAATGACCATTGTGTTTTCTGTTCTAAATATTTTTCATTAGTACTATTGTCTAAAGGAAGATTCAATGAATTTTCAGCCATTATATACTCAAGACCATCAATAATAAAATAAAATGCAAATAGCATCCAAATTACACCAAAAACATTAAAGATTAAATGAGCCATGGCAGCTCTTTTGGCATAGATGTTTCCTATTAAAGCAGCTAAATTAGCAGTAATAGTTGTGCCTATATTTTCTCCTAGAACAATAGCAGCTGCAAATTCTAATGGAAGTCCATTTGAACAGAGTACTAAAGTTAATGCCATGGCAGCACTTGAAGATTGTACGATTACGGTGATTAAGGTGCCAATTAAAACAAAAATGATAATTGAAAATATACCAAATCCGGTAAGTGGTTCAATTAGTTGTAGTATACCGCCATCTTCTTTTTCGATGGTCTTGTTAAATGAAAATGAATTTATTTCAGATAAATTTGTTTTTTTTGAATCATTTGGCTTTAATCCTTCATCGAATATTTTAATGGTATCTTGAAAATAAAGACCAGGAGAATTTTCATCCTTTTTTAATCTAATGATGTTTTCTATGTTGAGTTTGCTTAATTCTTCTAACTCTTTTTTATCTGAAAATTCAAAAGACAGAGAAGACTGATTTTCATCTTCACCAATTTTTAACTCTGAATTGTTGTTCAGTTGAAAAATGTAATGAGCATTCGAATTATTTTCTAATTGTAAGCTGTAGTTTATTTTTCCATCATCGATTTTAGGAACTGAAGATTTTAAGTAATCAAGACCCATGAATAAAAGTGCGAATCCTATCAAGAAATCTCCTAAAGATCTTAATTTGTCTTTTTTCATGAATAATAAAGGAAGTCCAAAAGCAATAATAGGTAATGCATAAGAAGCAAGACTTACTTTACCGAAACCTAATCCTAAAATAAGAAATGCAGTTATGGTGGTTCCAATATTGGCCCCCATAATTACACCAATAGCTTGTTTTAATGTTAACAATCCTGCATTAACAAAACTTACTACCATTACTGTAGTTGCTGAGGAGGATTGTATAACTGAAGTAGTAAAGAATCCAGTAAAAATACCAGCAAATTTATTGTTGGTTATTTTACCCAAAATTTCTCGCATTTTATTGCCAGCTAATTTTTGGATACCATCACTCATGATTTTCATTCCATAGATGAAAAATCCTAGAGCACCAATTAATTTAAGTATTTCAAATAATCCGAATTCCAAATTGATTAAAATTTATAACTGAACCCAAAAGTAAAACTTCTTCCCGGATCTCTAAAACTAAAATATTGGTCTGTAGCTTCAAAAGATTGAAAAAAACTTTCTTTATGATCGCCTAAAATGTTGGTAATTCGGAAGTTAAGTGCTGTATTTCTTTCTTCCCCAAATGTCTTATTTAAATTAAAATTAAGACTGTGGAAAGGCATTGAATAAACATCTGGAAAAAAACCAGTACCCACAATTTCTAGTGTTTTGCCTTGTACATTGTAGAATAATCCTGCTTGAACGCCTTTGTCGTAATTGTCATAACTAATACCTGTATTGACTAAAAAAGGTGATTGACCTTGTAGTGGTCTAGTTTCATTAATGGTTTCCCCTTCTCTTAAACCTTCAAGCCTTAAATTATATTCACTTACTCCAATTGCTAATCTAGATTCTATGTACGATGCATTAATATTGACATTGAAATTTTTAAGTTTTGGATTAATGAATTTAAAGTTTTTTCTTATCTCTAGCTCTACTCCAAAAACATTTGCAGAACCTAAATTTCTAGGTGTAAAATTAGAAGGGGCACTTTCATAGTAGGTGATTTCTATAGGATCTTTAAATGCTTTATAAAAACCACTGAGTGCAAATAATTGGGCATTTTTACCAAAAAATTCATACCTCAGATCTAAATTTTGAATATATGAAGGTTTTATATCGATATTTCCTATAAAAGTCATATTAGAAAGAGGGTCATAGATTTCTGCTATTGAAGCTTCTTTGAAAGAAGGTCTTGCTGTTGTTCTTGAATAGGATGTTCTTAAATTGGCATCCTCAGATAATTGGTAGATGAAATTAGCAGAAGGAAAAAGATCTAATTTATTGATAACATTTTCATTGGTGTAAATCAAGGAGCCTTGAGTGTTTTTACCAGTATAATACATGTCAAATTTTTCAACCCTTAAACCAAGAACAGCTCTTAATACTTTAAATAGTTTTACTTCATTAGAAATATATCCAGCAAAATTGGTTTTTTGAGAGTTAAACCTTCTAGAAGGTTCTATAATGGTGGTATTAGGATTGATAAATGTTCCATTTGGATTATTTGTTGAGTAAAGGTTGTCTTGAGAAAAAATATTATCTGGTTCTCCATTGTAATTTAGCCAATCCTCATTTGATGTATATGTGGAGCTAACTGAAAATTGAGCAATTGAAAAATCTCTTGATTTAAAAAATGAAAAAGCACCAAATTTTAATTTCGCTTTTTTGTCAAAAAGTTTGTAATTTCTTGTGAAATCTAGTCTTGATACTAAATTAATTTCATTCAAATACCTCCAGATTCTTTTAGGTTCCGTGTTTTCTTGAAAACTAAAAACTCCACCCTCGTCCTGAAAAGTAGTTGTTCTAATGTCTTTGTCGTGGATTTTGGAAAGGGTAGGAGATATTTTCCATTCTGTTTTCCATTTTAAATCTTCGTCTGTGTGAGATCCAGCAAGCTGAAAATTTGTAATAGATCTTTCCGTATATTCTAAGTTGTGTTTATTAAGATCAATAAAATCTGAAAATCTTGTTTGTTGTCTGAATATACCTGCTTTACTTTCTCCATTTTGAATGTGAAGAACATTCAATGAATATTTAGAGTATTTGGTTTTATAAGATAAACCAGCGAGTCCACTTATAATAACATTATTAATACCCAAGTCTCCTTTTTGTGTTCTATTGGTATCAAGTTCAAAGACTGAAAGGTCAGTGTTTCTGTTGAAGTAATTATTTTGAGCATTTTCATAGAATTCTGTTGAGTTTTTATATGATAATGCAGAAAATAATCCGATTTTGTTTTTTTTCTCTCCAACTTCAAATTGATTTCCAGTAGATAATCCAAAGCCAAAATTCATCCCACTCATCGCTCTTACTGCTGACATGTTTGGATTAAAACTGTTTGATATGGTGTTGATTCTATTTATGTCATCTGAGGACAAATTGGGAAGATTTCCATTCAAATTATCGTTGGGGTTTAAATTTTGAATTGTGTTGCCAACATAATTAGTGAGTGAATAAGGTAATGGTAATGATCTTGTTCCATCATCAAAGCCTAAAAAATCTGTATTACCTCCATCATAATTTAGATAATCATTGTTAAAATGCATAGTAGGATTGTAAGATGAGCTGACAGATACATTTAAATATTTTTTGGTTGGGAAATCTTTTGTGATGATATTAACGATTCCACCAGTGAAATCTGCAGGCATATCTGCAGTTGCAGATTTAAAAATCTGAACATTATCAAGAATATTGGTTGGGAAAATATCCATTTGAATGGTGTTTCTATCAGGGTCTAATCCTGGTATGTCGACTCCATTCAAAATTGATTTTGTGTATCGGTCTCCCAATCCTCTTACATAAACATATTTACCTCCCTGAAGAGAAACTCCTGGAGCTCTTTTTACAGCATTGGCTAAATCTCCAGCACCCACTTTTTTGAAATTCTCAGAAGATAGACCATCCATTAACCTAGCTGATTTTTTTTGAATTGAAAGTAAAGCTTCTTCAGTATTTTTTTTAGCACTTACTTCAACAACATGTTCTTCCAATCCTGTTGAAGCTGGAGATAAGTTGACATTTAATTCATAAACTTCATCTTCTTTAACAATAATATCTGTGATTTCTTTTGCATTATATCCTACAAATGAAAAAACCAGGGTGTATGTTCCTGGTTCAACAATTATGGTGTAATTCCCATCAAAATCTGTACTAACTCCATTTAAAGTTCCTTTAACCAGAACATTCGCAAAAGGCATGGTTTCATTGAATTCTTCATCAATTACTTTACCAGTGATTTTGCTTTGGCTGAATAAAATTTGGCTGAATAAAATTAAATTCAGAAAAAGAAGTTTTTTTTTCATTTTTAAAAAACTAAAAAAACAAAAACTGCCAGATTTCTGGCAGTTTTTGTAATTATTTAATGTGCAATTTTACTAATAAAATTTTAGAAAGCACCCTTTGAACTTGCATAAGTCCAAGAAAAATTAGCTGGATTAGCTCCAACAGTACTAGCTCCAGTAGCAACTACAGTACAAATTGTAGATCCATCTGCTTCAAAAGTTGAACCAACAGAAGACTTGTCGTTAAAGATTGAACCATCAGTAAGTACTGGTGTGTAACAATCAGCACCACCATCTTGACTTGGAGTAAACTGATAGTTTGTGAAAGATAACGTACCATTTGTGTATGAATTAGCATCATCATCATTATCTAATTCAATGTCCTTACCTGAAGTAAAGTTCATAACATAAACATTTTTGTTTACACCAGTTGCACCTTTTCTGTAGTCAGAAATTTCTCCATCTACTCCAGTAGCACTACATTGATCATTTGTTCCAATCAATGTGATTCCATCAAGAGTAAAGCTTCCAGCTGCAGAACCTTCAGGACCATCAATTTCCATAGCATGATCAGAAGCGTCACTAAGAACTACCATTGAATTTGAAATAGTTCCTGCATATGCTTGATCAATATCTAATCCATCATCTCCTTGAGCCCAAACTAATAAGTTAGAAGCATTAACAGTTCCACCAAAGAATTCAATTCCATCATCTACATTAGCTACAACTTCAATATTGTTGATTGTAGTTCCTGTTCCAACTCCACCAAGAGTTAATCCATTGATTTCATTACCTTCACCTATTTCAGCACCTCCATGACGTATAGAAACATAGCTAATTGTACCAGAATTGTCAGCAGGATCATTACCACCGTACAACCCGTTAGCATCAGATGCAGGAATACCTTCAATTTGAAGTTCTGTAACATCTCCAGAAAAAGAACATGGTGCATTACCTAAAATCAATAAACCGCCCCATAATCCTCTAACATTTTCATTTAAGCTACTTCCCGATGTTTGACCTAATTGAATATCATCAGATTTCGAAGTAAAAATAATAGGTTGTGATGCTGTACCAACAGCATTTAACTTACCACCTCTTGCAATTACCAAACTTGAAGCGCTTGCTCCAGTTCCAGCTTCTGCTTTTATAATTGTTCCTGGCTCAATTGTTAAAGTAGCACCATTAGTTACTGCAACTCTTCCACTAAGCGTCCATATGTTGTCTGCAGTTAAGGTTCTGTCGCTTGTAATGTTTTCATTAATTGTGTAAGCATCTACTGTAGCATACTCACATGAACCATCATCCTTTTCTGCTTCAGGATTGTAGTTTGTAGACAAAGGATCAGTACATCCTTTTTTCTTACATCCGATTAGTGTAACAGATGCAATTAAAACAAGTAATGTGATTTTGTTAATTTTCATTTTTATTGTTTTAGTTTAATTATTTAGTTTTTGTTTTAAAATTTGATGCAAATAAAAATAACTTTAGACTTTATTTTAAATTTTATGACTTACTAAATTTTTATGGATTTGTTAATTGAAAATTAATCCATGTTAAGAAAAGATTAACAATATTAAATCTATGTTTCTTGAAAAGAAGTGATATATGATTTAAAGTTGAAATAACAGATGATCATCTAAATATTAATTTTGTATTAAAAAGGGATTTTAATCAAATTTTATTTATAATTTTCTGATGAAATTAATCTTATAATGAATACTGAAAATAATTCTGGTTTAAAAATTCTAACTGTTGATGATGAAAGCGATATATTGGAATTAATCAATTATCATCTTGAAAAAGATGGTTTTACCGTTAGGTCTGCAGAAAATGGAAATAGAGCCATTGAAGTTGCTCGTGAATTTTTACCCGATTTAATTTTATTGGATGTAATGATGCCTGAAATGGATGGTATTGAAACTTGTAGACAGATAAGAGAAGATGAAGTGTTAAGTAACACATTGGTTGCCTTATTAACTGCTAGATCAGAAGATTATTCGCAAATTGCAGGCTTTGAATCAGGAGCAGATGATTATATCACAAAGCCAATAAAACCAAGAGTTTTAGTAAGTAGAGTTAAAGCGTTATTGAGAAGAAAAAGAAGTGAAGTTGCAATTGATACAAAAAGTGAAACAGATTCAGCTTTTTTGTCTATTGATAGAGAAAAGTATGTTGCTTATTGTGAAGGGAATGAAATCATGTTGCCGAAAAAAGAATTCGAATTATTGGCTTTACTTTTCTCTAAACCTGGTAAAGTTTTTACTCGTGAAGTAATATTAGCAAGAGTATGGGGTGATGATATTATAGTAGGAGATAGGACAATAGATGTTCATATAAGAAAACTTAGAGAAAAGTTGGGTGACCATTACATTAAAACTGTTAAAGGTGTTGGTTATAAATTGAAGATTTAGCTGATCATATCTCTGAATTCTGAAAGTATTACTCCTGTAGCCCCCCAAACCACTTGGTTCTTTAAATCTAGATAAGGTACATTGATATTCATTGGATTATTAGTTTTGGCACCAACAGTAATTATTTTTTCTTTAATTACATCCTCTTTCAATAATTCATTGAGTTCTATTTCTAGCACCTTGGTTACTTCAGTAGGATCTGGATTAAAATTTGGGGTAATATCTAAATAACCTATATAGGGAGTGATTAAAAAATTACTAGGTGGGACATAGACCTGAGATAATTTTCCTAGAATTATAATATCTCTAGATTCAACACCAATTTCTTCATTTGTTTCCCTAATAGCAGTTTCCTTAAGTGTTTCATTTTCTTCTTTTTTTCCGCCTGGAAATGATATTTGCCCACCATGAGTTCCACTATAATCAGGTCTTTGGATAAGAACAAAGTTGGTCTTTTCATTCTTCTGATATATAAGTAAAAGAGTGCTGGCTAATTTTGGGTTGTATTTACTGAAATCTGTATTTAGTGTGTCTTTTCTATAAGGTGCAAGCTTAATATGAGCACTAGGTCCCGGTAAAGGTTCATTTACTCTTGTTTTAATATTATTTATGAGCTCATTAAAATTCATTTTGTAATTAATTGTAAAGTTATAAATTGTCAAAATAATATATTAATGCTAAAATATCCTTGAATTACTATTGTATTTCTTTCTAATTTTGAAGAAAAAATAATTATGCTTGAATTGTGGAATACAAGTGATGCTTGGAGAATTACAATAAATATAGTTGGGGCTATTTCTATAGTTGTTGCATTATACCTTATTTATATATCCTATAAGATGATCACTAATTATTTTATTGGAAAAAAAACCAAAGAATTAAAGAATGTATATGCTAAAATATATGAGCTACCAAGTATCTTTATTAAAGATGAAATTCAACTAGGGTTTGAAATTCCAAAAGATATACATGTAAAATTTACTATTTTGGATGAAAACGAAAAAGAAGTTTTAGCTTTTCATAATGGTGATTTGAAGGCAGGGGAACATGTTTTTTTATTTAAATCAAATAATGTAGATAATGGGAAGTACTTCTTGAATTTTGTTAGCGAATATCAAAGTATAAATAAAATGATGATCATTCAAAATTGATAAGAAATCTAATCACATATCTCCTTTTATTTAGTATGGCTATTCCTTTTTATTCTCAGAATAATAAAGTGATAGAGCATCTTACTTTTTCAATGAATTTTAAATTACCAAAAACCATATTAAATCATTCATTTAAGAATATGATTTTTGGAGTAGCAAATATAGATGCTCAGCTTCAATATGAATTTCTAGAGAAATTTGAGCTAGGTATTGGCTATAAATATGGTTATTATGATGTTAACAGCTTAGCATTTCAGACAAAAGTTAGTGGGCAGATGGAAAATCATAATCCTTTTGTTAAGATTGGTGTTAAAAATAGTATCAATGAAAATATTTTCATGAATCTTTGTTTAAAAGGGGGGTACAATTATGGTTTTACGAAAATCAATACTTGTAATGAGAATTATTTGCAAAATTCTTTCAGATTAGAACCTGAATTTTCTATATGGATGTATAGTAATGAAAATTTGGCTTTTGGTTTGTTGTTATCCTATAATTTTTGGTTTTCTGAATTTACTCCAGACAATTTTTGCATGTCTAATTTTCCAGGAATGAACCCTTCCAATAGTAATGGTATTTATCAGGTTTTCTGTGCTGGATTTGGATTTTACACCCATTTCCCTCAAAAACAACAATATTGATTTACTTTAATTTACTTCTTAGGTGTTTTGATGTTCTGTTTTCTCCGTTATGAGACCATCCTGGAGGGTAGAATATATATTTTAATTTATCAGAAAATTTATTAGCTCTTTTAACATCAGTCCATATATTAACATATTCATGAGATGCTATTACCAAGGGGTTGAATGATTTAATATTGTTGGTTATGCCATAAATTGGTTTGTCTTCTTTTTTTTCTTTAACAAATGTTCCAAAAATCCTATCCCAGATTATCAGTATTCCAGCGTGATTTCTATCTAGATATTGATGTTGAACGGCATGGTGAACTCTATGGTGTGAGGGAGTATTAAAGATCCATTCGATGGGGCCGAGTGTTCCCACTAATTCTGTGTGTTGAAAGAACTGATAGATCAAGCTGATAGCTTGCATAACGAATATATAAATCGGATCAAAACCTAAAAGTGGGATCCAGCAATAAAATAGGTATTTATAAAAAGGTTCTCCCCAGCTTTGTCTTAAAGCTACTGCTAAATTTAATCTTTCAGATGAATGGTGCTGTACATGAGCAGCCCATAAGATTCTAACTTCATGGCTTAATCTATGGTGCCAATAGAATGAGAAATCATCTGCAAACAATAAAAGTACCCACATCCACCAGGTGTTTTCTAAATCGAAAATTCTGAATTGAAAGATCCATGAATAAAGAAAGAAATACATTGTTTTTGTTAGTAAGCCAATTACAATAACTCCTAGTCCCATTGAAATACATGCTGCAGTATCTTTTGACTCGTAGAGCTTTAATTTTTGACGTATATCAATGAATAGTTCTAAAGCAATTAATGCAATAAAAACGGGTATTGCATATACAGTAGGGTCCTGGTTAATGGCTTCGTTAAACATTATTGAAGATTTCAAACAAATTTAAAAAGAAAACCCCCAATCAATTATTATTTTTTAATGAACTGATATTCTTTCCATCGATCTCCTCTAGAATTGACAAACAAAACCTCTTTTTTTAACTCTCCCTGTAGAGTTGAGTAATAATCAAAGTCATCAGTGTCTTTAGAAATTTTATAAAATTCAATATGAATAAAAGGAGAAATCCCCTTGTCTGCAAAATCCTCATTTATTTTATAGTTGTACAAGATCATTCCATAGCATTTTTCTTTATTGATGGTGCATTCTTTTAGCAGTAAATAGTGTTTTTTACTTTTGTTTTTTTTAAATGCATAGCTAACAGTTCCATTGGTGTTAAAATAGAAGTAATCGTAATTATTGAATTTATTTTTATGTGAGTAGAATCCCTCGATTTTAGATTTTTTCTTTACAGAAATAGTGTTTTGACCAAATAGGGAAGTACTTAAAATTAAAGATGTAATTAATATATATGTTTTAAGCCCTGTCTTTGATTTCAATGTTCTGTTAATTAATTGCTAATGAATTATTAATACTATAAATTATATTATAGAGTTGCAATTTATTGATTTAAGATCATTTTTTTTAAGTTTTTTATGGAAAGATCAAGTACATTTTTTAGCTCCATTTTAAACTCATGTTTTTTCTCTTTGATCTCCTTGAATTTAGCTGTTTCAAAAATGGCAATTTGATCATCGGATGTAAAACCTACCAATATATTGTCTTCTTCAGGATTGAATTTTAGCTTGTTGTATTGATTGTAATTATAGGGAAAAATGGCATTTCTTTTTCTCTCAATTAAATAAACGGTCCCTAATATAATTGAGGTGCCAGCTAGGTTGCTAAAGCTAGCAGAAACTGTTTTTCCTTTGGGTTGAGGTACAGGGCTATCGCAATTCCAGGTACCAAACCTTTCAATTTCAAAAGACATTTTTAAATTGTTGGCAAAATCAGCATTTTTTTTCCAGTTTTTAGCTGCTTCTTCTCTTATCTTTTGTTCTTGCTGGAACTTTTCTAGCTCCTCCTTGTATTTTTGATAGGCCTTCTCGTATTTTTCTTTTAATACTTTTTCCTCTTCCTTTTTCACCTCTAATTTCTTGGTGTAGTTGTCAAATTTTTTGATAGCTTCTTCCATGTTTTCCCCTTCAAATACTGGACGAACCATTAAATTGGTAATATTATCATCTTTAGATAGCTTCATTCTATACATTTCGCCTTTTTTATACTCTTCTAGAATTACATCGTCCCATTCAATAGAATAAAGAGAGTTGTTAAATTCAGTGTTCTCTATTACTTCAAATAATACTTTTTCATATTCACTGAGTTCAGGAAATTCTTCTGGATCAACTTCTAGATTGAATTGTCTATCCTTGTTTATTGATTTTTTTGGTTGAATTGGAACATTGTTTTCTAATTCTTTGATTTCTTTCTTTACTTCAGTAAGATCTGTTTGAATTTGATCAATGTTTGTTGAGTAATTATTTAGAATATTTTTATTTGTAGTTATGTTTAGAGTGTCATTATTTAAATCAATAATTAGTGTTTCATTTAGGATGGATTTTTCAATTTTAGGTTGAATTATTTCTGCCTCTTTTTCATTTGTTAAAGAAGGTTTCCCCATATAATCCCATCTATTATTAGCTGTATCTAATTCATATAAATTGAACCTTTTAGAGTTGTCTTCAGTAGGGAAGCTGATTTTAATAGTTTTGCCATTGGCAATATTTACAGGAATATCATCTTGAAATCCATTGATCTGTACCATACCAGCAGATTCTAAAACATAATCTGTGTTTGCAGAATCGTAATGCATAGGAATTCCTGAAAGTAAGATGTCTACCTGGTCTTTATATTCCTTGTATTTGATCTCTACTTCACCTTCTACAGGTTTTCCATTAATCTCAAAAGCATTCTTAGGAATTTCAATAATAGTTCCAGAAGCATGTTTTATTTTATCTCCCTTTTGATTATCAACTTTATAGGATGTTCCGCTTATTTGTAAGCTTTCAGAGGGTGGGTTGATACAGGGTGTATCTTCTGAATAAGTAACTAGTTTGTTTTTTACAGTGTTTTCTTTTTTAGGTTTTTCAGGAATATAGGTAGAGCTATTAGTTGTATTGTTTATATCAGACATAAGGATGTAGGTAACAATACTAGCACTAATTAATACTGCAGTTATAACGCTCGGTCCAAACCAACCTGCTTTATAGAAAGGCAATTTAATGGGTGTTGCCATGTTCATTAGCTGATCGAAATTCTTTCCTTTTGAAATTTCTTCAGCATTTAATTTTTTTCTATCTATGGTATACTTTCTTTTCATATGCATCGATTTAAACGGCCATTTTTAACTTTTTAATGATTCTGTGAATCTTTACTTTGGCATTGCTTTCACTGATGTTGAGTAATTCACTCACCTCTTTAAATGGTCTTTGTTCAAAATATCTTAACTCAATCAATTCCAGCTCATCATCTGTTAATTCAGCAATCTTTTCCAATAAGCTTTTAAGCTTACTTTCTGTACTATTAACATCAATTTCATCTATGAGATCTTTCATTTTTTCAGTTTCGAAATTGACAGTTCTTTCTGCTTTTTTATCCTTGAAATACTGATATACCTCACTCATGGCTATTCTGTAAAGCCAGGAAGAAAATGGGACTCCCCTGTATTGGTATTGATGAAGCTTGTTCATGGCTTTTAGAAATACTTGTGATGTAATGTCATGGGCAAGGTCAATGGCATCTATTCTTTGATATACATACCTGAAAATCTGTTCATGATATTTATTGTATAAGGTCTCAAAATGCTTTAGATCTTTCTTAGCAGCTTCAACTATATTTTTTTCATTAAGTAGCTGTTCTTCTGATTGATGATAAAGGTGTTGATTCCTTTCCATTGATATTGCTGAATTATTATTGATTTTGTTAATGTTTATTCATATAACTAATCTTTCCCGATTGGTTACAATTCATAAAGACCAACGATGCATTATAGGGTTAATGTAATTAATATAATTAATAAGTAACTCGTATTAATTTGAAAATTCCTTTATTAAAAAGAGGACAGTTCTATTCGCTAGCTTGGTTTTTATACTTTGAAATAAAGTAGTAGGCTAAAAGTATGGCTAATCCATAAAAGAAGATTTGAGCAATGGTAAATGACCATAGGGTGGTAATACTAGAATGATAGTAATGATCGGCTATTAAAATACTGCCTGCTACTAATATTAAATGAAAAATATCGAAGAAAAGTATTTGTTTTTGCTTGCCTAATTTTATAAAAATATAGGAGAGGGAAGATGCAACAAACATTACTGCCATCCATATGGACATGATCTGCATGATCTCTAGTAAACCAGTCCATTTTTCACCCAGAACAGCAAGGATAAAGGATTCTGGTATGAATTGTATGATAACAGCTCCTGAAATGGCAATTATTCCTAATCGTTTTAGCCAATATGAATAAGTTTTTCTTAGTTCTATTTTTGAATCATATGATGAAATCTCACTAAAGAATACTTGTGAAAAAGAGGATGAAATAATGGCAATACTTATTCCTAAATATTGAAAAGAAGCAGCTACTTTTCCACCAAATTGATCTCCGTAATATTCAATGAAAAGGGCTAATAGTAAAAAGTTAATTAGGTTTCCAACAAAGAAAGCTGGGCTTGTATATAGAATAAAATCCTTGTGTTTTTTAATTAAAGTCCTGTTCTGCTCTTTTGTAGTTTTTAAAGCAGAAGAAAAAGAAGAAATGTATTTTTTGCAAAATAGGGTAGTGGCCATTCCAAGACCTATGATCCTTCCAATGATCAGTCCATAGAAATTTACCTTTAATAATCCCATTAGTAATTGAGCACCTGACCCTGTTGTGTTTTGAAGTATTTTAGTGATGCTCATTAATTTAAATGATTGAACTCTTGTGAACCAAGCATTGTATACCTGTAAAGATCCTGTAAGGAAAACAGCAAGTGGTATAAGAAGTGTCATGTATGGATTCTCAATAATTTCATCAAATTGATCGTTAAATTGAGAATAAATCCAGAAAACAATAAAACTTATTAAAGAGCAAGTGAGAATTAGTTTAAAGCATATACGGGTCAAAGCCCTTGCTTGGTTTTCTTCTTGTTCTAATACAATTCCGCTTTCTAAACGAAGTGCACTTATACCTGCAAAAACAGCTACAAACTCAAAGAATAACCTAAATGGAGCATAATCTTCTGGAGCATAAAAATATCTCTGTAATATTACCATACAAAGAATAGAGATCAATTGTGCAACGGCTGTTCCTGAAATTAGGGTAAGCACATTTTTAGTGAATGATCTGTTGTTGGATTTTTCCAATGATTTTTAAATAAGTTATCTAATTTAAGTTATAATTGATCGGGATAGAATAATCTATAATCTAATTCATAAATGCTCTTTATCTGTTTTATGTCAGCATCACTCAGCTCAACTTTCTTAGATCCAGATGGATTCATTTTATGAGTTTCCTTTAATGGTAAACCAATTTTTTTAGAAAGTATTTCAAGATCTTGGTCGAAATTTTCGAATCGACCAAGGAAATCTAAATTGTTTAGGTCAATTAAGCTATGCTGAGACCTAAGATGCTCATCAGCAGTTTTGTTGAGGTCTTGTCCTTTAACCCAATTAATAAAATGATGGATCTCCTTCATTTGAGTATGTGTCTGCTCATCAAATGCATACATGTTATCATATAGTACTTTGTTTTTCCAACAGCTTACAAATCGATCTAAAGGGTCTCTAACGAATGAAAACTTAATGTAATCTTTAAAATCTGATGGGAGATACCCTACTTCAGAACTATATATATATTGTCCTTCAGGTGTGTTATCTATAAAATGCTGATTAATAGATCTGCTAGCTACTTTAGCTACTCTAAACCACAGGCATTTATACTTGTAATTATAAGATAAATAGTATTTATTTTTTCCTAATAATGATATCAGGTATTTGTTCTTGTAAAAGTGCTTGAATTTATACTTATTCATTAATAATTATTTTCTGAGTTTGTTAATGAGTGTTATTAACTTTTCACGTTCATTAATTGGGTAGTTTTTTATGATTTGTTCTCTTGCTGATTTAGCCATTTCTTCTTTATCGCAATTGATCGCTTTATCAACTAATTTAAGCAATAAACCTTCATCCTTTTTTTTAAGAACAAATCCACTTTCTCCTATTATCTGTGGGATGGCAGCAACATCGGATCCTATAGGAATACTTCCACAAAGCATGGCTTCACAAATTGCACTTGGAAATCCTTCACATATAGAAAGCTGCAAATAAAATTCATGAGAACCATAAAGGTCTATTAGTTTTTCTGGAGATACCGATTTGATCATTTTAACATTCTCTGGGATATCATCAATAGGAATGTCTTTTAAATTTCCACCTACAATAGTAAAGGTGGATTCGTTTTTCTTTTTGGCAAGGGAAAAAATAAGATCAATTCCCTTCCTGTAATAATTGGGATGATTTAAATAACCAACTGTTAAAAATGAATTGGCTATTTTGTCTTTTTTAAAAGAGAAGAATTCATGATCGTAACCGTAGCAGAGCTCAGTGTAATCTGCTTTTACTTTTGGGCAAAAGTTTAAATATCCTTGAATAGGGTAGTCATCATCAGTATAGGTGTATTCTCCTTTTACTAAGCTGCTATGAACAGGAGATAAATGGGTAGCTAAACCATAAGACCACTTGGTGAATAGTCCAAGCAATTTTTTATTGAAATTCCCATATTTTATAGAAGGAAAACTCACACAATCGCTACCTCCTAATATGATTAATGAGGGCACTGAAAACAATTTACCAAAAAATGAGGGCAAGAATGATTGATAGCCACCAAATTGAGTAATGATCATACTACTATTTCTAATATTTATTAATAGGAAAATCAACTGTTTTAAAAATTGAATAGGCAATAAGATCTTGATCTTAGGATCAAAGAAGAAAATTTTTGTATCAAAATTTTCTTCAAGAAGAGCTAGGTCTTTTCTGACAAAAGATGATTGAACAGAATGGAAATATAATATTTTTGGGTTTTTCAATATTCTAATGGTATTTCCTAAGTAATTCGTCAATGTAATTGATAGAAAAATCCTTGCTTAAATTTTGAATATAAGGCATCGTTTCATTTATCTCAATAGAAATGTGAGAACCCTTTTCAATCATTGTAAGATTGGCAGTTTTTTGTAAATATTTTTCAATTCTATTAACAATTTCATTTACAGGATAGCTATTAGGATTAGCAATGTTAAGTATAGTGTTTTTAGTCCCTGATTTAATAATTTCTCTAACTACTTTCCCCATATCTTCAATGTCCAAAATGTTTCTACTTGCATTTTTCCATAAATGTATATTGGAATTATTTTTAATGGCATTAACTAAATAGTTAAATATAGTGTTTTCATTTCCACCCTTTCCAACAATATGTGAAAGTCTTAATACTAAATAGTTTTCTGCACTATTAATAATCAAATCCTCCATTTTTAATTTATGCAATACATAAGGCCTTTGATTAATAGTATTGTCATTGATGCTACACGTACTAAAGTAGACAAAGAGACAATTCTTGTATTTATTGATGGTTTTGGTTATTAATTGCTCTTCTCTTTTAAACTCAGCATTATTAGTTTCTAGTGAATTAGAAACTCCAGATGCAAAAATTACAATAGAATTAATTTCTTCTAAATCAGAAAATTCACTAGCTAATAATCCATTTCCAATAATCATCAAAAACTAAATTACATTTTATAGTAAAATTAAAAATAAGTTAGCTGAAAACAATTCAATTAAATTGAACCTTAATATTAAAGGTTTTCCCAATACCAATTTATTGCTTCTTCCAACCCGTCATTTACATTATGTGATGGTTGGTAATTCAATAGTGTTTGCCCTCTTTTAATAGATGCCAGTGAATGTTTAATATCACCTAATCTTTCAGGTCCATATTCTATATTAACAGCAGCTATTTTATCATCGAATTGAGAAAGAAGTTCCTGTAATTTTAATACAATATTCTTAAGTATGGATTGGTCTCCACATGCAACATTATAGACTTTATTTATAGCATCTTTATTAGTTGTTGTAGCTGCTAGTTGATTCGCTAAGATCACATTGTCTATATATGTAAAATCTCTTGATTGTTCTCCATCCCCATGAATTAAAGGGGATTGATAGTTCATGAATGCTTTTATGAATTTTGGAATGGCTGCAGCGTATGCTCCATTAGGGTCCTGCCTTCTTCCGAATACATTAAAATACCTTAATCCAATTGTTTCAATTCCATGTAAGTTTGAAAATACATGTGCATAGAGCTCGTTCACGTATTTTGTTACTGCATAAGGTGAAATAGGTAGGCCTATGTTTTCTTCGACTTTCGGTAGCTCTTTAGAATCTCCATATGTGGAAGAGCTGGCTGCATAAACAAATCTTTTGATTCCTTCTTCTTGTGTTGCTATCAACATATTTAAAAAACCATTGATGTTGACTTCATTTGTAGTTACAGGGTCTTTAATAGATCTAGGGACTGAACCTAACGCTGCTTGATGTAGCACTATATTTGCACCCTTTACTGCTTTTTTGCAATCAGATAAATTCCTAATGTCTCCTTCAATTAACTTAAAGTTCACATTGTTTAAAAAAGGTTCAATATTTTCCTTTTTCCCAGTTAAAAAATTGTCCATGCATATTACCTTATTGTTTTGTTGCAATAATACTTCGCATAGGTTGCTTCCAATAAACCCAGCGCCTCCGGTAATTAATACTGTTTTGTTTTCAATCATTTTAGATTTCAATCAATAATTAATAGATTATTTTGCAAATGAAACAGCTCTTTTTTCTCTTATCACGGTTATTTTAACTTGACCGGGATAGGTCATTTCAGTTTGTATTTTTTGTGAAATATCAAATGCCAATTCATCTGCTTTTTGATCGCTGACTTTTTCGCTTTCAACAATTACTCTTAATTCTCTTCCTGCTTGAATAGCATAAGATTTAGTAACCCCATTATATCCTAAAGCTAGACTTTCAAGGTCTTTTAGCCTTTGAATATAAGATTCTACAATCTCTCTTCTTGCACCTGGCCTTGCTCCTGAAATAGCATCACAAACTTGAACGATTGGAGATATTAGATTTTTCATTTCAATTTCATCGTGATGTGCTCCAATGGCATTACATACATCAGGTTTTTCTCCAAATTTCTCGGCCATCTTCATGCCAAGAATAGCGTGAGGTAATTCAGGTTCATCTTCAGGAACTTTACCTATATCATGTAGCAGACCTGCTCTTTTGGCTACTTTAATGTTAAGTCCTAATTCAGCGGCTAATGTTGCACTTAAATTGGCTACTTCTCTAGAGTGTTGTAGCAGATTTTGACCATAGGAAGAACGGTATTTCATCCTGCCTACCATTTTAATGAGCTCAGGATGTAATCCATGAATTCCAAGATCTATACAGGTTCTTTTACCTGTTTCAATGATTTCTTCCTTTAATGATTTTTTGGTTTTCGCAACAATTTCTTCAATTCTTGCAGGATGAATTCTGCCATCTGTTACCAATTGATGCAATGAAAGTCTGGCAATCTCTCTTCTAACGGGGTCAAAACAGGATAGAATAATGGCTTCAGGGGTGTCATCTACTATAATCTCAACACCTGTCGCAGCCTCTAGAGCTCTAATGTTTCTACCTTCTCTGCCAATAATTCTTCCTTTAATATCATCACTGTCGATATTAAATACGGAAACTGAATTTTCAATTGAATGTTCAGTAGCTACTCTTTGAATTGTTTGAATGACTATTTTTTTGGCTTCTTTTGATGCATTTAGTTTAGCTTCATCTTGAATTTCTTTAATGTAAGCCATTGCATTGGTTTTAGCTTCATCCTTAAGAGTTTCAATTAATTGTTCTTTAGCCTCTTCAGCACTAAAACCACTCATTTTTTCCAATTCTTCAACTTGTTTTGCGGTAGATTTATTGAGTTCGGTTTGTTTTTTTTCTATGATCTCTAGCTGTCTATCTATATTCTCTTTAATTGAATTTACTTGTTTGTCTTTCCTGTTGGCCTCTTCAATTTTTTGAGAAAGTGTTTTTTCTTTTTGTTTGTAATTGATTTCCTTTTCTTGCATTTTTCTTTCTCTAGTATTAATCACTTTTTCATGATTTTCTTTAAGTTCAAGAAATTTTTCTTTTGCCTGAAGGATTTTCTCTTTTTTAATGCTTTCTCCTTCATCTTCAGCTTTTTTTAATAGGTCATTTTTTTTAGAGTCAATGGTCTTTTTAATGATTACATTTCCAATAATAAATCCAACAATGACACCGGCAGCTATTCCAATAATAATGCTTAATATGTCTAAATCCATAGTTCACTTTTAAGGTTAATAAAAATGTATTGAAATGAATATAAGATTGGATGAAGATGAGTTATTTAATTGAATCTAATTCCTCATTTAATTTAACTATGGCTGCTGTTAATTTTTCATATTCAACAGAGTCATTCTCACCTACACTTTTTGTTGCATACTGAAATGCAGTTATAGCTAACAAGTCTTGAATATCTTTAACAGCATAGTTTTCTTTGAGTGAATCTATGTTTTTATTGATATCTGCAGCAGCTTTTCTTGCAATTTCCTCTTCATCTCTAGAGATTGTTAGCGGGTAAGTTCTGCCACCTATTTTAACTTTAATTGATAGTGAGCTCATAAATTATTTATTGAGGAGTGCTATGCACTTGTCAATTTCTTTAACCATTTCATTGATCTTTAGCTTGAGTTCTTTACTGTTTTCAGTTTCAGATCCTTCAAGTTTTTTAGTCATTTTCAATACTTTATACTTTTCTTTAATTTCATTGATCTCAGTAGTGCTATTACTGATGTTTTCTTCTAATCTACTGACCTTTAATTCTAGCTCATCTGCTTTACTTGAAAGCTTTTTATTTATCTCAGCTAATTGCTGAAATTTTTTTTTGACGTCTTCTATTGCCTTAAGGCCTTTACTCATTTTCTTAACATGAAAAGTATCATACAAAGTTAGTAGGGAAACTCAATTAATCAAATTTAAACTCAATAGTGTTTAAATGTTATTCAAAAAAAATATGTTTTATAGAATATTGCTTCTAAATTTATTTTTTTTACAACATGAATTATTCAATTATTTTTATCATTATTCTCTTTAATTCCTTATTGAGTTTAGATATTACAAGTCAATTGGTCTATAAGCAAGTAGATTTTAGATCACCACTTGGAATCCCTTTGATTTTATCTGGAAATTTTGCTGAATTAAGGTCCAATCATTTTCATACTGGACTAGATATAAAAACAAATGGAAGTGAAAATTACAGGATTTATGCTGTAGATACCGGATATGTTTCAAGGATAAATATTTCTCATTGGGGATACGGAAAAGCTATTTATGTAGATCATCCAAATGGATATACAAGTGTTTATGCACATTTAAGCAGATTTCCTGATCATATAGAACGTTATTTGAGGAAAAAACAATTTGAACAAGAGTCTGAAACGGTTACTTTATATCCAGGGAAAGCTGATTTAATAGTTAGTAGAGGAGAAGTGATTGCTTATTCAGGAAATACAGGTAGCTCTTCAGGTCCCCACCTTCATTTTGAAATTAGAGAAACAATAACTGAAAAACCGGTTAACCCTTTGCTGTTTAATTTTGAAATTAAAGATGATATATCACCATCAATATACCATGTAAAACTTTATCCTATTAAGAATTCCCTTGTTAATGGGATTTCAAAAGAAAAATTAATAAAGGTTGTTGGGGATAAAAAAAATTACAGCTTAGAACATTCAGTAAAAGCGAGTGGTTTGATTGGTTTAGGAATACATGCTATTGATAAATTAAATGGAGCATCAAATAAATGTGGTATATACAGGATCTCACTTATTTTAGATGGACAATTGATCTTTCAACAAGTGATGGATAAATTGGATTTTAACACCAATCGTTATATCAATGCTCATAAAGATTACAATGAATATAACCAGAAAAGAAGAAGTATTCATAAATCATTTATTACAGAAAATAATGACTTGGATATTTATAAAGATCAGGTGAATAATGGATTGGTTTTAATCAATGAAAATCGTAAATATCATTTTAAATACATAGTTGAAGATGTCAATGGAAATGTGAGTGAATTAATGTTTGATATTCAAGGTGAGGAAGAAAAGTCGATTGCTGTTAAAAGTAGCAAACAACAGCTGAATGCAGTATTAAAAAAAGACAGTATTATTAATGAGGAATTTGAAGCTATTTTTCCTGAAAAAAGCATGTATGAGCCTACTGATCTATTGTATGATAATAAGGATTTTTCTGATGGTTTAACGGATCTTCATATGTTAGGTCAAATGAAAGTTCCTATGCATAAATATTTTGTTTTAAAATTAAAAATGGGGGCGGTTGCAGATGAGTATATAGATAAGGCATTGATAGTAGAGTTAAGTAATGATCTTAAAAAATTGAGTTCATTGGGTGGTCAATATGAAAAGGGGTGGATCCAAACAGAAACAAGGTCTCTTGGAAATTATACAGTAAAGCTAGATACTCTACCTCCAGTTATCAAACCTATTAATATCTATGAGGGGAAAAATATGGATGGTGGAAGTAAAATAGAATTTAAAATATCAGATAACTTAAGTGGTATTAATGATTATGATGTATGGGTCGATGATCGTTGGATGCTATCCAATTACATACCAAAAAGGGCAAGGTTGATGATAAATTTTAATAAGTATAATAAAATAGAAAAAGGAAAGCATCACATTAAAATAATGGTTACAGATGAAAGGGGTAATAAAACAGTAAGGAATTATGGATTTACTTATTAATACTTATATTTAAAAGTATAAATCAAATAAATAATTTAAATGAATGCAGGATTAATAATTTTAGGAGTTGTTGTGCTTATGGTAATCATTTTCGTTTCCATGTATAATAAACTAGTTAGGTTACGAAATAACAGGGAAAATGCTTTTGCTGATATAGATGTTCAATTACAACAAAGACATGACCTAATACCTCAGCTTGTAGAAAGTGTTAAAGGATATATGGAGCATGAAAGAGGTGTATTAACTAGAGTAACAGAAGCACGTGCTGCAGCAATGGGGGCATCTTCGATCAATGATAAGATTAAAGCAGAAAATCAACTGACAGCAGCTTTAGGTGGCTTAAATGTTGCTGTAGAAGCCTATCCAGATCTAAAAGCAAGTCAGAATTTTATGCAGCTTCAGAATGAGATATCTGATGTTGAAAATAAATTAGCAGCAGTTAGAAGGTATTTTAATTCTGCGACAAGAGAGTTTAATAATGCTGTTGAGGTATTTCCTTCTAATTTAATCGCAGGTATGTTTAAATTCCATAAAGAAGAAATGTTTGAAATCGATGAGTCAGAAAGAGAGACCTTGGAAAAACCACCGAAGATCAGCTTTAATTAATGGAATATATAGGTTTACAGGAACAGCTTAAGAAAAATAATTTTAGGTCAATACTTCTATTGATCGCATTCCCTGGATTGTTAGTTGCACTATTGTGGTTAGTTATTTATTTTTTAGGTAAGTATAGTGGTGAGCTTGATATTGATTTAATTAACAAATCATTTCTATTGATCGTACCATTTGTTTTAGGAGCAGTAGGGTTGTGGTTTTTGATCGCTTATTTTTCACATACATCTATGATTAAAAAAGCAACTTCTTCTCAATCATTATCAAGAAAAGAAAACATGAGGATCTATAATTTGGTTGAGAACCTTTGTATGTCCGTTGGAATGAAAACTCCGAAGATCTATATTATTGAGGATGATTCACTGAATGCTTTTGCAAGTGGTATTTCAGAATCTACCTATGCAGTTTCCTTTTCAAGAGGAATCATAAATAAACTTGACGATGATGAGTTAAAAGGTGTAATAGCACATGAGCTTACCCATATTAGAAACGGTGATGTGAAGTTATTAATAGTGTCTATTGTATTTGTAGGTATATTTTCTTTCATAGCGCAAGCTGCTTTTAGAATGGCGATCCATGGTAGAAGAAATAAAGACAGTAAAGCAGGAGCGATTATATTGGTGGTTTTGGTAATGGGAGTAATTGGTTATTTGTTATCTCTACTTTTCAGATTTGCTTTATCTCGTAAAAGAGAATACCTGGCTGATGCTGGAGCAGTAGAGCTTACTAAAGACGCTAAGGCACTTGCCAATGCATTAAGAAAGATAACACAAGATCCTTTGATAGAAGCAGTAGAAAGAGAAGATGTTGCTCAAATGTTCATAGA
>CAYSEW010000034.1:0-27014 GCA_964430245.1 uncultured Flavobacteriales bacterium | reverse complement strand
TTTAGTACCCGGGGCGGGACTTGAACCCGCACGACCATATGGTCACAAGATTTTAAGTCTTGCGTGTCTACCAATTCCACCACCCGGGCAACTACCACCCTTTTTCAAGGGTGGTGTTCACAAATGTTCCCGAAGGAACGTGTGGTTTGGCTGAGCGAAAGACGAGATTCGAACTCGCGACCCCGACCTTGGCAAGGTCGTGCTCTACCAGCTGAGCTACTTTCGCTTATTATGATAAGAACGTTTTAGGGTTGGCAAAAATAAAGAAAAATAGCAGATGTCAAAACTCAAACAAGAATTATCCCCCAACTAATTTTTTTATCTCATTCAGCTTCATCAAAGCTTCTATGGGAGTAAGCGTATCAATATCTATTTTAGTGATCTCCTCCTTTATCTGTTGAAGAACTGGATCGTCTAGTTGAAAAAAGCTCAATTGAAGGTCCAAATCCTCTTTAGAAACTGTTTTTTTTCTCTTTAGCTCTTTTTTTGACTTTGAGTTCTCCATGATTTTCAGCATTTCATTGGCAGACTTTAAAATCTCTTTAGGCATTCCCGCTACTTTAGCTACATGAATTCCAAAGCTATGCTCACTACCCCCCTCTTTCAATGTTCTTAAAAAGACGATCTTTTTCCCCACCTCCTTAACAGAAACATTGTAATTTTTTATTCTTGAAAAACTATTAGTCATTTCATTGAGCTCATGATAATGCGTAGCAAACAATGTTTTTGCTTTAAGATTAGGCAATTGGTGTATGTATTCAGCAATGGCCCATGCAATAGAAATACCATCATAAGTACTAGTGCCTCTACCTATTTCATCCAGTAACACCAAAGACCTATCGGATAAGTTATTAAGAATACTAGCTGTTTCATTCATTTCTACCATAAAAGTAGATTCCCCTGAAGATATGTTATCACTTGCTCCTACTCTTGTAAACACCTTATCTGTAATCCCAAGCTCTGCTTTTTCTGCAGGCACAAAAGAACCCATTTGGGCCATAATTACGATCAATGCAGTTTGTCTTAACAATGCAGACTTACCGCTCATGTTGGGGCCAGTAATCATCATAATCTGCTGCAAGTCATTGTTCAATAGCACATCATTAGGTATGTAGGAATCTCCTAAAGGTAAATGCTGCTCAATTACTGGATGTCTTCCCTGGGAAATATTAATCTCTTTACCATCATTCATAATTGGGCATACATAATTATTAGACTTAGCCACCTTAGCGAAAGACAATAAGCAATCCAATTTACCAATCAATTGAGCATTGTGCTGGATAGGCTGGATGTAATTAGAAATAGAATACAACAGCTGAGTGTAGAGCTGGTTTTCTAGCTCTAAGATCTTTTGTTCTGCGCCTAAAATCTTTGATTCATACTCCTTCAACTCTTCGGTAATATATCTTTCTGCTGAAGTCAAAGTTTGTTTACGGATCCAATCTTCCGGCACTTTATCTTTATGGGTGTTTCTTACTTCTAGATAATATCCAAAAACATTATTGAAAGCCACTTTTAAGCTAGGGATACCAGATAGCTCAGATTCTCTTTGCTGCAAATCCATTAAATAATCCTTTCCACTAGACGAAATCGACCTGAGCTCATCCAATTCAGTAGAAATGCCAGCAAGAATGGTTTCACCTTTTCCTATAACAGCTGGAGCAGTGTCATTTAAAGATTTTTCCAGCTCTTCTATTGCCTCTACACATTCATTTAAGTGGCCGCCTAATTTTTTCAACTTTTCAGAAGAAGAACCTTCACAATATACCTTTAAAGGCTGTATTGCTTTTAATGAAAACTTCAACTGAACCATCTCTCTTGGAGAAATCTTCAAAGCCGCTAGTCTCGAAACCATCCTCTCAAGGTCTCCTATCTTTTGTAAATTCCCTTCTAAATCATCAAGCTCATCAATTGAATTCAAAAAATGAGTAACAATTTCATGTCTTTCCTGAATGGGGTTAATATCCTTTAACGGGAGCAACATCCACCTCTTTAGCATTCTTGCTCCCATAGCAGTTGCAGTTCTATCCAAGATGCTCAATAAAGTAATAGCCCCCTCATTAGGAGAAGAAATTAATTCTAAATTTCTAATGGTAAACTTATCTAACCATACATAATGATCCTGTTCAATTCTATGAATGGCCGTTATGTGTTCATTTTTCTTATGCTCTGTAGATGATAAATATTGTAGTATTGCTCCAGATGAAACAATAGCCAGCTTCATTTCATCAATTCCAAATCCTTTTAAAGATTTTAGACCAAAATGTTTAAGTATGGTCTCTTTTCCAAAATCATAAGCAAAAACCCAATCATCCAATCGATAGGTATAAAAATCCTTTCCAAAAGAATTTTGAAATTCTTTATCTCTATTTCGCTGATATAAAATTTCACTAGGCTTAAAACCTTGAATTAATCTCTCAATATATTCTAATGAGCCTTCAGCTACTAAGAATTCTCCTGTGCTAATATCCAAAAAAGCAACACCGCACTTGTTTTTTTCTAAATGAACAGCTGCCAAAAAATTATTGCTTTTATGCTCAAGCACTTTATCATTAAGAGCAACACCAGGTGTAACCAATTCAGTAACCCCTCTTTTAACAATCTTTTTAGTCTTACTTGCGTCCTCTAATTGATCACAAACGGCCACTCTTTGACCAGAACGGACCAGCTTAGGTAAATAAGTTTCCAAGGAATGATGAGGAAATCCTGCCAATTCAATTTTTGAGGAACCATTGTTTCTAGCAGTAAGCACAATGCCAAGTATATTAGAAGCAGTTATGGCATCCTGACCAAAGGTCTCATAAAAATCTCCCACACGAAACAATAGTAAAGCATCAGGATATTTTGCTTTTATCTGATTATACTGCCCCATTAAAGGCGTTTCTTTTCTTTCTTTTACTTTTGTCAATTGATTAGGTAACTATGAATAGCGAATGTAAAAATTCGATGTTAATTTTACCCACTGATATTATAAATATTTTCAAAAATGAATAGAAAATTGAAATTAAATGAGCTAAACAGATTATCTGTTGATGATTTCAAAAAAACAAAGAAAAATCCTGTAGTAGTTGTTCTCAACAATATTAGGAGTCTAAATAATGTAGGCTCATTCTTTAGAACTTGCGATGCATTTGCTGTAGAAAAGGTCATCCTAACAGGTATTACCGCAACACCTCCTCATAAAGAAATAAGAAAAACTGCTCTTGGAGCAACAGAAAGTGTTGATTGGGAATATGCTGAAAGCTGCCAAAGTGTTGTTGCTAAACATAAAGAAACTGGTTATAAATGCTATGCAATAGAACAAACCAGTAATTCGATAGACCTAACTTTATTAAATTACAACTCAGAACCTGTTTTACTTATTTTTGGCAATGAAGTTAACGGAGTAGATCAAGAGGTAATCGATCTATGTGATCATTCCCTTGAAATTCCTCAATTTGGAACGAAACATTCTTTCAATGTATCCGTATCAGCAGGCATAGTTTTGTGGCATTTTATTCATCAACTCATTAAATAGTCATTTATATCTGATAATATTTTAGCACAAAACTCTATATTTTTATATATTTGTTGTTACGTTAATAATTTTTGTGAAAAAGACAGCCAACATATTTCTAGCATTTGCCTTTTTATTTGGACCGATTTACGTATTGTCTCAAGGATATTACAATAGATATGAATTCCGAAGGAAAAGACATGAGATAAGTTTTGGAGGTGGCGCTTCTAACTTTTTAGGAGAATTAGGCGGAAGAGACATGGTTGGATCTGGTTTTTTATGGGATTTAGAATTTGCGAAAACCAGCTATGTAGGACAATTCAGCTACATGTATTACGCAATGAGTAAGCTTGCATTTAGAGGAAACATTTGTGTGTCAAAAGTTTCTGGTGATGATGCGCTTACTACTGAATTTTTCAGAAATAACCGAAATTTGAATTTTGAATCGATGATTATTGAAGGTGGTCTATTTATGGAAGTACACCTTAAACATGAAAGAACTGGTAATCGCTATAACCTTCGTTCTCCAGGTGGAAGATATTTAGGACTAAGAAACCCAATTGGTATTGGAATTTACATGTTTACTGGAGTTGCTGGTTTTTATTACGACCCTGTTGGTCAAGGTCCAGATGGAATTAAATACAAATTAAAACCTCTTAAAACAGAAGGTCAAGGGCTTCCAGGTGGTGCTGAAGCATATTCTGGAGTCAGCATGGCCATCCCAGTTGGTTTTGGTCTACGAAAAGCATTTAACGGAAATGCTGGATTAAAGCTTGAAGCTAGCTATCGATTTACATTTACAGATTACATTGATGATGTAAGCACCGTATATTACAACAATGACGCACTTGCATCAACTGTTAGTCCTACCGCTGCATTAATGGCTGACCCAAGCCTAGGAGCTGAATTTGAAGATTACAGATATGGCCATGCTGGTGAATATTTCACATATACTGAAACCGGGATGCAAAGAGGAGATGAGAGTGATAACGATGGCTATATGTTCGCCACTTTATCAGTATACAAAAAATTCAACAATGCTTCTAGAGGTTACAGAACCATCAACATTCATCAAAAGCGTAAAATAAAAGCTTCTTTTTAATCACATAAGCTAGTTCAGGCTTTTAATCTTTTTACTTTCTCAATTATTCTTATCTTTGTATTAAATGGTCAATCATATAAAGTATATTATTTTTGAAATTAAAGTTTTAATAAAACGTAATCCTGAGTGAGTTTCCTCTTTTGTGTAGCTTCTAACACACAACAATCGCTCGATTATCTTTTAATTTCTTAAATTTATAACCATGCCAAGATATCATAAGCTGGGAAAAATCCCACATAAACGACATACTGTATTTAAAAAAGAAAGTGGCTCTATCCACTACGAGCAACTATTTGGAACCATTGGTTTTGATGGAATGTCTTCTTTATTATACCATCTTCACCCTCCTACAATGGTTAAGGAGATTCACGGCTCTATAAAAGTGGCTCCTGAAGTTGCAATAGACAAAAACATGCAAATGAGAGCATTTAAAGGTTTTGACTGTAAACCAGAATCAGATTTTTTAAATGCTAGAAAACCAATTCTCACTAATTCAGACGTTACTTTATGGATATCTAGCCCTGAAGAGTCTATGAAAAATTATTTCTATAAAAATGTAGATGCTGATGAAGTGATCTTTATTCATAAAGGTAATGGCACATTAAAAACTCAACTAGGGAACATTAATTTTGGATATGGTGATTATTTGGTCATTCCTAGAGGTATGATCTATCAAATTGATTTTGAATCTAAAGACAATAAACATTTTTTAATAGAATCTCGCCACCCAATATATACACCTAAAAGATACAGGAATTGGTTTGGTCAATTATTAGAACATTCTCCATATTGTGAAAGAGACCTGAGAGTTCCTGAAAACCTACAAACCTTTGATGAAAAAGGAACTTTTATTGTTAAAATCAAAAAAGAAGGGATTCTTTATGATTATGAATATGCAAGCCATCCTTTTGATGTAGTAGGATGGGATGGGTACAACTACCCTTATGCATTTTCGATTCACGATTTTGAACCAATAACAGGAAGAGTTCATCAGCCACCACCTGTGCATCAGACTTTTGAAACTCCAGCATTTGTAATATGTTCATTCTGCCCAAGATTATACGACTACCATCCAGATTCAATTCCTGCTCCATACAATCATAGTAATATAGATTCAGATGAGGTGCTTTATTATGTAGATGGTGATTTTATGAGCAGAAATGACATTGAAATAGGTCAAATTACTCTTCACCCCGCAGGGATTCCTCATGGCCCACATCCTGGAGCCTATGAAAGAAGTATTGGGCAAAAACAAACAGAAGAATTAGCGGTAATGGTAGATACTTTTAAACCACTTAAAATTACCAAGCAAGCATTAAATATAGAATTAAAAAATTATTATAAATCTTGGATACATTAAAAGATTAACTATGAAAGAAGTGAAAAATGTAGATTATGGATTAGAGAAAATTTTTGGGGACGCTCAAGATTTTCTGCCTCTTATGGGGACTGATTATGTAGAGTTTTATGTAGGTAATGCTAAACAAGCAGCTCATTTTTATAAAACTGCTTTTGGATTTCAATCCTATGCTTATGCTGGTTTAGAAACAGGCATGAGTGACCATGTTTCATACGTCTTAAAACAAGATAAAATTAGATTAGTACTTACCACTGCTCTTAATAGTAAATCAAAAATTGGAGAACATGTCAAAAAGCATGGTGATGGTGTAAAAGTGGTAGCTTTATGGGTAGAAGATGCAAGACAAGCATATAAAGAAACAATTAAAAGGGGTGCAAAATCCTATATGGAGCCTGTTGTTGAAAAAGACGAACATGGTGAAGTGGTAAGAGCTGGAATTTACACTTATGGAGAAACTGTTCATATGTTTGTTGAACGAAAAAACTATCATGGGGACTTTCTACCTGGATTTAAAAAATGGGAATCGGATTATAACCCAAGCTCTATTGGATTGAAATACATTGATCACATGGTTGGGAATGTTGGATGGGGACAAATGAACACTTGGGTAAAATGGTATGAGGATGTAATGGGGTTTGTCAACTTCTTATCATTTGATGATAAGCAAATACACACTGAGTATTCCGCACTTATGAGTAAAGTAATGAGTAATGGTAACGGAAGAATTAAATTTCCAATTAATGAACCTGCAAAAGGCAAAAAACGATCTCAAATAGAAGAGTATTTAGATTTTTATGAAGGCTCTGGAGTACAACACATCGCAGTAGCAACGAATGATATCATTGGAACTGTGACTGAAATGAGAAAAAGAGGCATAGAGTTTTTAAGCACACCTCCAGACGAGTATTACAAAGCTGTCCCTGTTCGTTTAGAAGAGCACAATCATGAGCTAAAAGAAGATATTGAAACACTCAAAGGACTTGGGATCATGATAGATGCTGATGAGGAAGGTTATTTATTACAAATATTTACAAAACCTGTTGAAGACCGACCAACTCTTTTCTTCGAAATTATACAAAGAATGGGAGCGTTAGGTTTTGGAGCAGGAAATTTCAAAGCATTATTTGAATCTATTGAAAGGGAACAACTAAAAAGAGGGACGCTGTAAATGCAAGAATTAATTAATGAAATAATTGCCAAACTAGAGGCTGAAGGTCAAAACCCTAAAACTCACTTTGAAGGAATGCTTTATAGCAAACCAATGAACTATTGGAATTATATTCAAACAGATGCATTACTCAATTTACAAACTCAAAGAACTAATATTCCTGATGAGTTAATATTTATTATGTACCATCAGGTCAATGAATTATTATTTAAAATGATTCTTTGGGAAATAGAACAAGTTGCCTTCCATAAAAATCTTAAAGCAGACTTTTTTAGCTCAAGACTCGATAGAATAAGCAGATACTTTGATTTGCTATCTGGATCATTTAAAATTATGGGAGACGGAATGGAGGTCGCCCAATACATGAAATTTAGAAATACATTAGCTCCTGCTAGTGGATTTCAAAGTGCTCAATACAGAATGATTGAATTTGCTAGCACAGAACTAATCAACCTGATTGATTTCAGGTTTAGAAAAACCATTAATAGAAATACGCCTTTCAAACATGCTTTCGAACATTTGTATTGGCAAGCTGCAGGTAAAGATCATAAAACAGGTAAAAAAACACCACTAATCACTTTATTTGAAGAAAAATACATGGATACTTTTATAAGGTTCATGAAAGACTATAACACCAGAAATCTATGGACAACCTTTAAAAATCTTCCATTAAAAGAAAAAAGCAATATCAATTTAGTTAATTCCATGAGGCACTATGACCATACAGTCAATGTGCTTTGGGTAATGGAACATTTTAATTCTGCAAGCAAATATTTAGAAAGCGGAAAAAAATCTGCTCAGGCTACTGGAGGGAGCGATTGGAAAAAATACATGCACCCACAATATCAAAGAAGAGTGTTTTTCCCCGATTTATGGTCTAAAGCAGAATTAGAAACTTGGGGAGTGAAAAACCTTGAAAATCATAAAATACTCACTAAATTAGACGAGATTAAAATCAATTAATATGGAAGATCCAAAAAAGTTAGAAGAATTCCAGGAAAAAATTGATGCAGACATCAAAATAGAGCCTAAAGATTGGATGCCAGAAAAATACAGGCAATCTCTAGTAAGGCAGATCTCTCAGCATGCACATTCAGAAGTTATTGGAATGCAGCCAGAAGGGAACTGGCTAACAAGAGCTCCAAGCTTAAGAGCAAAAAAAATATTAATGGCTAAAATCCAGGACGAAGCTGGACACGGTCTTTATCTATATTGTGCTGCAGAAACATTAGGTGTAAGTAGAGATCAATTTTTAAATTGGCTCCATGAAGGGATTGCTAAATATTCAAGTGTTTTCAATTATCCTACTTTAACATGGGCTGACATTGGTGCTATTGGATGGTTAGTAGATGGTGCAGCAATTGTCAACCAAGTATCCTTACAAGGAACTTCATATGGCCCTTATTCAAGAGCAATGGTAAGGATCTGCAAGGAAGAAAGCTTTCATCAGAGACAAGGCTATGAAATAGTGGTAACCCTGGCGCAGGGAACAAAAGAACAAAAACAAATGGTTCAGGATGCCTTAAATAGGTGGTGGTGGCCTTCTATTATGATGTTTGGCCCACATGACGCTGAAAGTGCACACTCTAATCAATCATTAAAATGGAGGATCAAGCGAGAATCCAACGATGAACTTAGGCAAAGGTTTATTGATAAAACGATTCATCAAGGAGAACACCTTGGGCTTACATTTCCTGATTCTAATTTAAAATGGAATAAGAAAACCAATCATTATGACTTTAGCCCTATTGATTGGGATGAATTCTGGAATGTAGTAAAAGGGAATGGACCAGGAAATAGAATGCGTCTTGCTAATCATAAAAAAGCACATGATGATGGTGCTTGGGTGAGAGAAGCAGCTTTGGCTTATGAAAAAAAGCAAAATAAAAATTCATTAATAGCATAATATGAGTACTGATAACCAAGGCATACTATGGGAGGTATTTGTTCAGCCTAAACCTGGCAAACCTCATAAACATGTTGGAAGCTTACATGCCTATGATAAAGAAATGGCTATGAAAGCAGCACGTGATCTATATACTAGAAGACAAGAGGGCTGTGGGATATGGATTGTCAAAGCAGATGATGTTATATCTAGCCAATCAACAGATGCAGAAGCATTCTTTGACCCTGCAGATGATAAGATCTATAGGCACCCTACTTTCTACAAAATTCCTGATGGAGTCAAACACATCTAACCAACCATGAATACAGATTTATACACTTATTGTTTACGATTAGGGGATAACGGGTTAATACTAAGTCATCGTATTGCTGAGTATTGTAGCAAAGGTCCACATTTAGAAGAAGATCTTGCTATTACTAATGTAGGACTAGACTTATTAGGACAGGCAGAATCTTTTTTAAAATATGCAGCTGATATTAAAGGTGGAGGTCTTACTGAAGATGACCTTGCTTTTAGAAGAAAAGAACATGAATATTTATGTGTTCATTTAACAGAGATACCAAATATTGATTATGCTTATATATTAGCCAGGCAATTTTTGATGGATGTCTATCATTTTTACCTATATAAAAAGTTGGTAGCTATAGAGGACCCTATAATCTCTGGAATTGCTGCTAAAGCTATAAAAGAAGTCAACTATCATTTGCAAAGAAGCACTGATTGGGTAATCAGACTTGGTAATGGCACAGATGAAAGCAGTCAAAGAATTCAGGAAGCATTTTACAATATATGGATGTATACTGACGAATTATTTGAAACTGATGATATAGAAAAAAATCTAGAAAAAAAGAATTTAGGGGTCACGAGCTCCTCCTTAAAAAAAGACTGGGAAGTAAAAGTCAAAGAAGTTTTTGCCTTAGCTGGTTTGTCAATACCTTCAATTACTAAACACTCTCTTGGTTATGGAAAATATGGTATTCACACAGAATATCTAGGTTATTTATTAGCCGAAATGCAGCACCTGAATTTGCTATATCCAGATGCAAAATGGTAACCTTATTTTTCTTGATTATCAACTAGCTGTTTGAGCTTCAAATACCTCATAAAAACTCCCATACTAGATAGAGAGCAAATTATCAATCCTGTAACTCCATCTAATATTCCTAATCTTATTATATAGTCTCTGGAAAATCTAAATGCAGGTTTAATAATGAAATGATATAAATTGGGGCGCTGTCCTTTATCAAAATGGTCTTTTGCACTCCAAGAAGAATATCTATCCCATTTCTCCAAATAATGAGCTACATCCTTGAATGTATAATGAATTAATTTTTCATTTAAATATCCAATACTACCCTTACATGTAATCTCAGCATGAACATTCTTGTCCTCATATTTACATTTATCCCTTTGAAAAAGGCGAATTACTTTATCTCCCTGCCAACCAGAAAACCTCACTTTTTTACCCATAAAATGATTTTGCCTCTTGATCCAGTAGGCCTCTTTTTGATGAGATTTTTGCAGCGTATCTTGTATCTCTTCTCTTAATTTATCAGAAATCCTTTCATCTGCATCAATTAATAAAATCCATTGGTTTTTCGCCTGAGGAATAGCCCAATTTTTTTGAGAGGCAGAATACTGATATTCTCTCTGAATTACCTTCACACCTTTGGCTTTTGCCAACTCTATTGTTCGGTCAGTACTAAATGAATCTACAACTATCACCTCATCAGCCCAAGTAACAGAATCTATGGCTTCAACAATATTGTGCTCTTCATTGTATGTTGGGATTAATGCCGATATTTTTTGCATCTTAAAACAAAAGTGTTGAACAAAGGTATCATTTTATAATTTTGTCAAAAAATAAACTCTAAGATATTGAGAATGAAAATTAGTGGATTTACATTTATAAAAAATGCCGAAAAGCTTTATATACCTGCTAAAGAATCTATTCTTTCTATTCTTCCTGTCTGTGATGAATTTATAATTGCAATTGGTGACAATGATGTTGATGACAATACCATAGAAATTATTGAGTCAATTAATTCAACGAAAATTAAAATAATACATACAAAATGGAATACTAAAGAATTCCCCAAAAACACCATTTTTGCAAAACAAACTGAAATAGCAAAAGAACATTGCGCAGGAGATTGGCTGTTTTACCTTCAATGCGATGAAGCAATTCATGAAAAAGACCTGCCAACTATTCAAAAAGCTTGCTCTAAATATCTTAATGATAATAAAGTAGAAGGTTTTTTATTTAAATACCTTCATTTCTGGGGTGATTATCAACATTATCACAACAGCCACACCTGGTATAAAAAAGAAATTAGAATTATTAGAAATCTTCCAACCATACATTCCTGGAAAGACGCTCAATCTTTTAGAAGATTCTCAAAATGGAACAATGGAACCTATGAGGATTTCATGAATATGAATGATGGCACTAAACTGAATGTTATTGAGCTAAACGCATATGTTTTCCATTATGGATATGTACGTCCTCCTGAGTTAATGTCAACTAAAAGAAAATCAAGCTCAACTTCCTACCATGGTAAAAACGCTGATAAAATTCTTTCAAAGATCGATAATGAATATGACTATGGTCCTTTACAAAAACTATCCATATTTAAAGGTTCTCATCCTGCATCAATGAAAAATTGGATCGAAAAATTCAACTGGTCTTCCAAATTACAACATACTGGCAATAAAAAAACTACCAGAGTTCCTCACAAACATGAAAAAACTAAATATCGTATATTAACTTTTATAGAGAATACGTTTTTAAATGGAAATGTAATTGGTGGTTTTAAGAATTACAACATTATTAAAAAAAAACATGAAATATAATTTAAGTGAAATTCTAGATGTCATCAAAAATAGAAGAACAATCTATCCAGAAAATTATTCATCAAGAGTGGTTCAAAAAGACATCATTGAAAAATTATTGAATAGTGCAATTTGGGCCCCAACACATGGCAAAACACAACCCTGGAGGTTTCATGTTTTCATGGAAGATGGAAGAACAACTTTAAGTAATAAACTTGGAAACATCTATGCTGATCTTTATAAAAAAGACACCTACAATGAACTTAAACATAAAAAGTTAATGAATCGCCCTTTACTTTCTTCTGCTATAATTGCAGTATCTATGGCTAGAGATCCTTCTAAAAAAATACCTGAAATTGAAGAAGTTGAAGCGGTTGCGTGTGCTATGCAAAATATGTTGCTAACTGCTACAGCATATGGTCTAGGAACATTCTGGTCTTCGCCTAAAATTATTTACACTCAAGAGATGAATGCTTTTTTAGAACTAGAAGAAAATGATCAATGCTTAGGGTTGTTATATATTGGATACCCTTCAGAAGAATGGCCATCCGGTCAACGAAAGCCAATAGAATATGTAACAAAATGGATTAATCAATAAAAATGGCGCTAGACGACATGAATGACGGCCTCTTACAGGTTACTAATCATAGGGATCATCCCACCAATAAAGCATATAAAGTGTTTTTTTTTAGAAAAAAAGAAGAGGCTGATTATTTTGAAAAATTAATCCTTGAAAAAAACATAAAATATGAAAAAGGTAGTGAGGACACAGAAAAAGGCCCCCTTTACCTATTTGGTATTAGAAAAACAGACCTTAGAACTGTGATTAGGTTAAATTATATAGCAATAGGTAAATACAGAAATCCTATATTTTCTAACCCATCCGTAAAATATATTCTTATAGGGTTTCTAATTATTACTTCCCTATTTATAATCATCTCCTACTACTATAACACATTTTGATAACAAAGATGATTATCTTTCGTTTATAAATTTATATCCTTAAATAGTTGATGAAACTAACCACCATAGCTTTTTTAATAATTCTTACTTTTCAATCTTCCATTTTTTCTCAGATTGGAGTAACTACTGTTGGTATTCAATTAAAACCCATTATTCCTATTAATTATTTTGGGGCTGGACCTATTCAATTAACCAATGAATTTGCAACTTTAGATCTATCTTCAAAATTAGGGTACTCATTTGGAATGGTAGTTCGACATGGTTTTACAAAATCAATTTCAATTGAATCTGGCATCAATTACACCCGAAGAAATTATAATATTTTTGGTGCTTCTAGTTATGAATACGCAAATGATCAGGCAGATTTTGGTTTTATAAGCTATGAATTACCTGTTCAAGGACTTATCTATATTAGAATAGGTGAACTCGTTTACATGAATGCATCCATAGGACTAGGAATCAACTTTTATGCTTCTGATGTAGCAAGTAAAGGGGAGAACAACTATATAGATCATTATTCAGAAAGAGCAAGGTGGATTAACGCCTCCTTTTTATCTAATCTTGGACTCGAATTAAGGACAAAAGAAAAGGGTTATTTCTATGTAGGAGCTTCTTTAAACACTCCTTTTAATGAAATTACTGCAACCCGACTAAACTATTATTATGAAGATAATTTAAGTACAAAATTTGATCCCATTTTTTTAAATGGAAATTACATCACCCTTGATCTTAGGTATTTTTTCAACCCTAGGATAGAAAATAAAAAAAATTGATTATCCCTTTTTAGCAACCTCTACTTCTTCGTAGGCTTCTACAACATCACCTACCTTTATGTCATTAAACTTATCTATGTTCAAACCACATTCATATCCGTGCTGAACTTCCTTTACGTCATCCTTAAACCTTTTTAATGACCCTAATTCTCCTGTATAAATAACAATACCATCCCTAATTACACGAACACTATTATTTCTATTCATTTTACCTTCAGTAACATAACATCCAGCAATTGTCCCCACTTTTGTGATCTTAAATACATCTCGAATTTCAGCAGTTCCTACAATCTCTTCTTTAAATTCTGGCGACAGCATTCCTTCCATTGCTTCCTGAATTTCTTCAATTGCTTTGTAAATAATAGAATACAATCGGATGTCAATTTCTTCTTTTTCAGCTAACTTTCTTGCGCCTAAAGAAGGTCTCACCTGGAAACCAATGACAATTGCATCAGAAGCAGAAGCAAGTAAGATATCAGATTCTGTAATCTGACCAACTGCCTTGTGAATCACATTGATCTGAATAGATTCATGAGATAACTTTAATAGAGAATCGGATAATGCTTCTATAGATCCATCAACATCACCTTTTACAATAATGTTCAGCTCTTGGAAATCACCTAATGCAATTCTTCTTCCTATCTCATCTAAAGTAATATGTTTAGTAGTCCTAAGACCTTGTTCTCTTTGTAATTGTTGTCTTTTAGATGCAATCTGCTTGATTTCTTTCTCGTCTTTCATTACATTAAATGTATCTCCAGCACTTGCAGCTCCATTCATTCCTAATATAGAAACTGGTTTAGATGGTCCTGCTTCATCTACTTTTCTTCCATACTCATCATGCATCGCCTTTATCTTACCATATTCTTTACCTGCTAAAATAGAATCACCAATTTTAAGATTTCCGTATTGAACAAGAAGAGTAGTTACATAGCCTCTACCTTTATCTAATGAAGCCTCAATAACAGTACCTACTCCATTAACTGTTGGGTCAGCTTTCAATTCCAATAACTCTGCTTCAAGAGATACTTTTTCTAATAATTCTTCTATTCCATCTCCAGATTTTGCAGATATTTCCTGACTTTGAAACTTTCCACCCCAATCCTCGACAAGAATATTCATTGCAGATAATTCTTCTTTGATCTTATCTGGGTTTGCATTTGGTCTATCACATTTATTAATTGCAAATACCATTGGTACTCCTGCAGCCTGAGCATGATTAATCGCTTCTTTTGTTTGTGGCATCACTTTGTCATCAGCTGCAACAATAATAATCGCAACATCAGTTACCTGTGCTCCCCTAGCTCTCATGGCTGTAAATGCCTCATGACCAGGAGTATCTAAAAAAGTAATTTGTTTATTATTGTGAGACACAGAATATGCACCAATATGTTGAGTTATTCCTCCGGCTTCACCAGCAGTAACTTCTGCACTTCTAATATAATCCAATAATGAAGTTTTACCATGATCAACATGTCCCATGACAGTAACGATAGGTGGTCTTGGGTCCATTTTTTCAGGATCTTGTTCATCTTCAATAACAAGGTCTGTTACATCAGTACTAATAAATTCAACCTCAAATCCGTATTCCTCAGCAACCATTGTCAATGTTTCAGCATCTAAACGCTGATTTATTGAAGCAAAGATTCCTATTGACATTAAAGTGCCTATTACTTCGGTGGGAGAATGATCCATCATTGTTGCTAGCTCAGAAACAGTAACAAATTCCGTTAGCTTTAATATATTTTTATCCTGTTCTGCTTTTATAATCTCCTCTTCCATCTTTTCAGAAACAGCCTGTCTTTTTTCTCTTCTTAATTTAGAAGATTTTGACTTCCCTTTATTACTTAATCTAGCTAATGTTTCCCTAATCTCTTTTTGAATTTCCTCTTCTGAAACCTCTGCTTTATCATCTCCTTTTTTTGCTTTCCTGTGCTCTTGAATGGCTTTTTTACCAGCTTTTTCTACATTAACTTTTTTAATTCTTTTACGTTTCCTTCTTGATTTATCTTGGTCTTCCTCCTGCTTCTTTTTAGATACAGATTTCTCTTTTTCTTTTGGGAGTTCTATTTTACCTAAAACTGTTGGACCTGATAATTTTTTCGCTTCTGCTTTTATTGTGTCAATTTGTTTTTCGGGCTGCTTAGAAGGTTCTTTTTCTACTTTAGGCTCCTCTTTTGCTTTTGGCTCTTCTTTTACTTCTGGCTCTTCTTTTACTTCTGGCTCTTCTTTTACTTTCTCTTTCTTTTCTTCAACATCAATTTTCCCGACAACAGATGGCCCTGTGAGCTTCACAGCCTCAGCTTTTATAACTTCAGTTTCTTTTGGTTTTTCTTCCTTGACTGTTTCTTCCTTGGCATCTGGACCACTCATAGTGATCACCTTCATCTCGTCATGATCTAATTTTACTTCATTTGCTTTTTCCCTTTCAAATTTTTCTCTCTGAAATTCTTTAAGCAAAATCAAGTATAGCTCCTCATCAATTTTAGTATTTGGATTCGAGCCTATGCCTTTTCCAACTTCTTCAAGGTGGTCAACAATAGTTGAAATTCCAACATTGAGTTCTTTTGCTACTTTACTTAATCTTTTTACTACAGCCATGTTTTTCTTTAAAAACGATATTAATTATTTATTCAAATTCAGATCTTAAAATCTTAAGAACTTCTGCAATTGTTTCCTCTTCAAGATCTGTTCTTTTCACAAGATCTTCTTCAGATATTTCAAGTACACTTCTAGCAGAATCACATCCAATAGATTTAATAGAATCAATGATCCAGCCATCAATCTCATCTGAAAACTCATCTAAATCTACATCGTCTATATCTTCAGCCCCTTCTCTATAAACATCTATTTCATATTCTGTTAATTTAGAAGCTAATTTAATGTTATGACCTCCTTTTCCTATTGCTAATGAGACCTGATCTGGTTTCAAAAACACTTCTACTCTATTTTCATCCTTGATGGTCATATTAGTTATTTTCGCAGGGCTTAATGCTCTCTGTATTAATAATTGACTATTATTCGTCCAATTAATAACATCAATGTTTTCATTCCTAAGCTCACGAACAATTCCATGTATTCTTGACCCTTTCATACCTACACAAGCACCAACTGGATCAATCCTATCATCATAAGATTCAACGGCAACTTTAGCTCTTTCTCCAGGCTCTCTTACAATCTTTTTAATAGTAATTAAACCATCAAACACTTCTGGAACCTCTAATTCAAATAATCTTTCTAAAAATTCAGGAGCAGTCCTTGACAGAATAATAATAGGGGAATTATTTCTAAGGTCAACCTTTAATACAACCGCTCTAAGAGTATCTCCTTTTCTAAAATAATCAGAAGGAATTTGTTCAGACTTAGGCATTATAAGTTCATTTCCGTCATCATCTAAAATTAAAATCTCTCTTTTCCAGATCTGATATACCTCACCTGTGATAATATCTCCAACACGCTCTTTATATTTATTATAAATACCATCTTTTTCTAATTCTAAGATCCTTGATTGTAAGTTCTGTCTTAAGGATAGAATATTTCTTCTTCCAAAATCTTCTACCTTTATTTCCTGAGACACCTCTTCTCCTACTTCAAAATCAGGTTCAATTTTTAAAGCCTCTGTATAGGCAATCTGAGTAGCTTCATCCTCCACCTCATTATCAGGCACTATTTCTCTATTTAGCCAAATTTCAAGATCTCCTTTATCTGGGTTAATAATAACATCTACATGTTCATCAGTTCCATATTTCCTCTTGAGTGTTGACCTAAAAACATCTTCAACTATTCTCATCATAGTTACTCTGTCAATGTTCTTCATTTCTTTGAACTCAGAAAATGATTCAATTAAATCTACAGCATTCATTTTTTTATTTTTATTTAAACGAGAGTATAAGTTTAGTTTCTTTTATCTCTTTATAATTAATTGTTTTTTCCTTTTTTACTTTTATTTTCTTTTTCTTCCCATCTAGTCGTTCTTTTTCTTCCCATTCTATTGTAACTGATTGATCAGTGACATTAGTTAGAAGCCCTTCAGAACTACCATGTTCAAGATGTACTATTTTTACTTTTCTTCCAATATTTTTATAATATTGATTAATTACCTTAAAAGGTTGGTCTAGACCTGGAGAAGTGACTTTTAGCTCAAAATCCTCCATTTCCCTATCTAGGTTATGTTCTACATTTCTGCTAACTGACACACAATCATTGATCGAGACACTATTATTCATATTGTCCATTTCGACAATAATTCTATTATTAGAGCCAATATTCACATCTACTAAATAGCTGCCATTATTCAACTCGTTTATTCGCTCATTAGCTAAATCAATTATTTTTTCTTTATTTATCATGTAGTACAAAAAGAGGGGACTTTCGTCCCCTCTTTATTAATCTTCATATTTAAATCAGGTGCAAATATACATCTTTTTTGATGTCTTCCCATAATAACGTAAAAAAATTATGTGCTAGATTACTTTTTTTGTTTAAAACAAATCAAATTGAATATTCAAAAAGACCTTATATATCAAATCGCATTATTAAAGGTAAAGGGAATGGGGCCTTCTATCCTAAGAAAAATGATTAATCAATTTAAATCTGCTGAAAGTATATATGCTGCTTGCAAAGCAGATTTCATAGAAAAAAACTTATATAATCCCACGCTATATAATAATATTAAATCTTCAATTATATTAATTCAAGAAGCTGAAAATGAATTAACCTACTGTAACAAGCATAATATAAAGGTAATTAGCTACTATGACAATGCATATCCGTATCGATTAAAAGAATGTAAAGATGCCCCACAATATCTATTTTGTAGAGGTAATGAAAATATAAATAAAAAAAGAATTATTTCGGTTGTTGGGACTAGAAACCCTACTAATTATGGAATCCAATTTTGTAAAACTCTTTGTGAAATACTGTCATCTTATAAGGTGACTATAGTAAGTGGATTGGCTCATGGAATTGACTATAACGCACATTATTACGCCTTGAAAAATCATCTTTCCACCTTTGCTGTATTAGGACATGGGCATCAATATATTTACCCCTCAAATCATTTAAAGATTTCAAATGAAATACAAAATAAAGGTTTATTAATAAGTGAATTCTCTTCCTTAACTAAACCCAATAAATACACTTTCCCTAAAAGGAATAGAATTATAGCTGGAATTTCTGATGCCACCATAATTATAGAATCCCCTTTAAAAGGAGGGGCTATGATTACAGCAAGAATTGCCAATTCATACAATAAGGATGTTTTTGCATTACCTGGTAATGTGTTCTCAGATAAATCAGCAGGATGTAATCATTTGATTAAAAGCAATGAAGCTCATTTAATAGATTCAGCACAAGAATTAATCAAAATGATGGGGTGGGAAAAAGAACAATGCCATGAAAACAAACCACTCGCTATCATTAATGAATTATCTCCTGAAGAATTAAAAATTGTTACTCTCCTACAAAAAGAGGGGAAGCTATCGATTGACGACCTCTGTTTCCATCTAAATGAAAACATTAATAGTATTAATATTGGTCTTACTCAACTTGAAATAAAAGGTATAATACAGCAACGTCCCGGAAAAATATTTCACTACATTGGTTAAGATTATAGGTGCAGTTTAACTAATTTCGATTTGTAGTGAATATTTCAAGATTTATAGCAAGTAGATATCTTTTTTCTAAAAAGTCTAAAAGCATTATTAATATAATATCGTTTATATCAGTAATTGGAATATTTGTAAGCTCTTCAGCCATGATAATAGTCCTAAGTGGATTTAATGGCATAGAAGGATTAGTAGCCAACTTATATAGTAAGCATCATCCAGACCTTATCATCACTCCTAAAAACGGCAAAACATTTACTTTGGATTCTCTAAAAATTTCATCTTTAAAAAACTGCAAGGGAGTTACTGGCTTTAGCTGTGTTATTGAAGAAACAACAATGATAAAAAAAGGTGAAAGATGGGTAAATGCTGTAATGAAGGGAGTTGAAGCGCCTTATTTTGAAATCTGTGACTTAGAAGCTTCATTAATTGACGATGAAAATAAAATAGATCACAATAATACTAAAGCAATTATAGGCGCAGGGCTGCACAATCAAATTTCAGGACCCTATAGAGAAATCATCAATACTATTACTGTTTATGGTCTTTTAAGAGACGAAAAGATTAAAAGAAATAATGCTGACGCCTTTAAAGAAAAGATGATTGAAATAGGAGGGGTTTTTAATATAAACCCTGAACTAAATAATACATACTTCATAGTGCCAATCAAATTCGCAAGAGATCTTCTTAATTATGAAAAGGAAATCACTTCAATAGAAATAGGCACTTCAGAAAAAATTGACATCAATGAAATAAGAAGTGACTTAATTAAGATTATTGGAGATTCTTTTCAAATAAAAACCAATTTCGAAAAAAATGAATTAATATTTAAAACAAATGCCGCTGAAAAATGGATGGTCTTCCTTATTCTAATTTTCATCTTAATCTTATCTACTTTTAACATTATTGCTTCTTTAACAATGCTGATCCTTGACAAGAAAAAAGACATCTCGACTTTAATTTCATTGGGGGCAACTCAGACCTTAATAAGGAATATCTTTTTTAAAGAAGGCTTGTATATTAATTTATTGGGCGGGATATTAGGTTTGCTCTTCGGAGTTGTAATATGCCTTATCCAGAACAAGTATCATTTAATTAAGCTGGATAACTCTGTTGTACCATATTGGCCAGTTGATGTTGCATTATCAGACGTTTTTTCAATCTCTATAATATTACTTTTAATTGGTTTAATATCATCTTTTATACCAACTACCTACCTTGTTAAAAAGCATTTTAAGCAATTCTTTTATTGATCATTTTTTTTCTTGTCTCCCTTGATTAGGAAAACTGAGACCCATTCAATTCTTGTATTAGAAACCTCCTTTATTAATATTTTAAAGTCCCCTATAGAAATAAACTGTCCCTTTTTAGGGATGTTTTCAGTATGATGAATGATCATACCACCTAGCGTTTCGTAATCCTCCTTTACTGGAAAATTCAATCTGTATCTTTCATTAATAAAATCTACTTCAACTCTTCCAGAAAATTCAAATTCAAACTCAGATATTTGATAATGTGTTATATCATCCATATCATGCTCGTCATCAATTTCACCAAAAATCTCTTCAATTACATCTTCCATTGTTACCATTCCAGATGTTCCCCCAAACTCATCAACAACAACAGAAATACTTCTTTTTTTAGCAATAAATTCTTCAAGGATTTTATTAGCAGTAATACTTTCAGGTATAATGCTGATTGGCAACAAAATTGATTTAATATGAGTAGGCTTTCCAAATAATTCCAAACAATGAATATATCCAATTATATTATCTATAGAATCACGATAAATTAGAATTTTTGACAATCCGGTTTCAATGAATTTTTTTTTCAACTCATTAATATCTTCTTCAATTTCAAAGGCCACTATTTCATTTCTTGGGATCATACAATCTCTTGCCATTACTTGAGAAAACCCTAGGGCATTGTGAAATATTTTTACCTCATGCTCCAATTCTTCTTCCACCTCAACATCTTGTGTAACCTCACTTAAATAATTATCAAGATCCACTTTTTCAAAAGCAATTTTATCATTCTCATTACTGTTTTTCTCAATAAAAAAAGTCAAAATTCCTTCTGTCAATCCAATGACGATTAATGTAGGTATCCATAATATTCCGTAAAATAACATGAGTGGAAATGCCATTACATTTAACAATCTATTTGGGTTAATTCTAAAAATTACTTTTGGTAAAAATTCAGCGAAAACAAGCACAAATAATGTTGAAAAAACTGTCTGGAATAACAATACTAAACCCGCATGATCAAACCATTCCATAAATAGTGGCTTAAGAACAAATGCCATGTAAAGAGAATAAATAACTAACGCAATATTATTACCAATAAGCATAGCCCCAATAAACCAGCCTGGCTTCTTTGCGAAATAAGCCAATACTTTTGCTTTAAATCCTCCTTTTTTATTGTCTAATTCAATCTTTAGACGATTAGCAGAAATAAACGCTATTTCCATCCCGGAAAAAAAGGCAGAAAAAATTAAAGCGATAATAATAACTGTCAGAATTAAAAAAAGGTCCTGATCCATAAATAATTTGAAGATTATTCAAATTTAAACTATTTATTATTTGAATTGCTATTTTTATCTAGCCTCTTCCTTAATCCTCTTCTAATAAGGAAAATTCCCCAAGCTAATCCAGATAATAAAAAGTAAGTAGCTACCTCCCTCCACACCCAGTTATCCATGAACCCAATTACTATAGAAATGAGTAAAGTTGCAATTGCAATGACCAGCCAAACTTTTTCTAATCTCCTGTTCCACTTTCTTAATTTGTCTAGTCCTGTATTATTGTTCTTCATATTTGATATGGCTATCTTTAATGTTTAATAATTGATAAAAAGTAAAGTTACTATTTGCAATCAATTCATCGGCAAAAACAACTCCATTTCCTGAAGAAACTTGCACTCCTTGATCTGTATATAAACTGTCTTTTTTAAAATAAATATGTAATAGATCAGTAAATAAAGTATCCTTTTTATAATTAGAAAAAACAACATTTTCTTTCACTAATAAATATTGGTCTTCTGTATAAAATTTACCATAATCTGACTTAAGAACTGATTGTTGTTGTTGTAATGAATCATAAAATGTCAGCATCATACCTTTTGGACATTCAAGGATTGTCTCGTTTTTAGAATCATACCTGTGTACTTCTTCACTTATTAATTTAATTTTTGAATTACCCATATCAGAATACAATATAGAATCCTGATAAGTAATTTCTACCGGTTGATCTTTAGAAGGTAAATTATTGATCTCATTATTATTACATGACGAGATTAACAATGTAATTAAAAGAAAAAATGAAATAACTATGATTGATTTTGGCATTAATCTCTTGATCGTAATGTAGTAGACTTATTCCAGCATGATACATTATAAGAAGTTCCTTGTTTCTCGTTCATCATCACCAACTCTTGCATAGGTAACAGAGACGATTTCCAAGAGTTTATTGTTGATGAACCAATTTTTCCACAAGATTTATCAGCATAATCAAGTGCTAAACAATAGATCAAACTTTTTTCTAATGGAGTTGAGCCACATTTAGTAGCACTACTTGCAACAGCATACGCTTTCTTTTCATTCGCTACACAATTATCAGTAATGGAAGAAGCATAGCTAAAAGCTTCCTTATAATTATTTCTTTTTAATGCAATATCATATAGAAATTGATAACATTTTTGCTTTAATTCATCGTCTATTTCTATGGCTTCTAATGCTCTTGAAAACCTGTCTTTAGCCAATGAATAATCTTTTCTTTTATGATCAGCAAGAGCAGCACTAATCAAATCTTTAGCTGTAGGTGGATTGTCCGGATCGTTAAGAACAATATCTAATAAGTTTAAATAAAAATCGGATTCTGTACACTTTTTAGCGCTTAAGAGGCTAAATACTTTTCTTGTCAACTCCATATTAGTTGAATCCTTGGCCAGCTTTACAGTATAGATCTCTTCAAGTTTATCACATGTTGCACATGAACTAATACTGTTATCTAAAAAGATCTGAACTTTTTTAAACTTATCTGCTTTATTATCTGATTGTATATTCATATCACATAAGCTAGACATATTTTCATATATCTGTAAGAACCCATCACAATCCATTTTTTTGTTATTAAACATATATATAGTCGAATAAAAAAGCGATTGAATATCTCCATAAGAAATTAAATCCTTATTTGATTCGTAAACAGACTGATAATCATTAAAAGCTTTTTCAAAATCAGTTTTAGCCTTAAACTTCATAATGTCTTTTGAAGACTTTAATTTAATTTCATCACAATCGCCATAATTCTCAATCCAAAGATCATAGATCATAAATAAAGAATCTACATAAAGATTAAGGTCAGGAGATTTTTCTTTCTTCTTAGCAGAAGCAATTTGCCTATAGATATAGGTCCCGTTCTTATATAAATTGGTTTTATAAGTAGGACATACTTTTTGAGCTTTCCACCACGGTTTGCTTGCATCAGCCCAATTTTTTTGCTTTAGAAATTCTGAATACAATGAAACATTTTGTCTACAAGACAAACTATCATCCCCAAAGTCAGGTTTATTTTGAACATTGCAATCCTGTGCAGAATAAGCACTATAAATAAAAAAGGATAGTATAAAAATGATGTTTTTTAAACTTTTATTAATCATATTTTCTCTTTTTAAACCATCGGTCATATCTAGTATCAGGGGCTAAACTGAATCCGATAGACAATTTTAAATAACTTTCTTCAATTAATTCATTTTCAATTGTTCCCATTCTCCCTAGCTCAGCACTTAAATTTACCCTTGATAAAGAACGTGAGCTAAGCAGTGGTATTGATATGCCAAAATTCATGCCATAATTAGTCAATTGTTGATCGTTGATGTTAATAAATGAATTGCCATATTTAAAACCAAATGAATAAGTTGATTTTTGAAAGCTATTCTTGTTTTTATCATCAAAATCAATTGTTGGTGTAATTCTTCCTCCAATAATCAGCTCAGTCATTTGAGACAAATCCTGATTTCCCGATGCTATATTATCAAAAACCTCTTTGTAGATATCCCAGTTAGCTATATTAAACTGAGCTCCTATAGACCATACATTTTTATTTTGTTTATTACGCCCCAAGTTCATACCAATTGAAAAATGATCTGGCAAAGTAATATTCCCTGTTTGATCTTCATAAAAATAGGTAGTGTCTTTTGGGATTTCCTGTACAGAAAAATTATAAATAAAGGAATACGCATAAAAATCTCTTCGTGCGCCTATTTGGGAACTAAATGACTGTGTTGCTCCTAGCTGATAAACCCAAATGTCATTTTCTGCTTTACCTTTCACTTCTTGATAAAAATGGATGCCCGCATCGAATGAAAACCCACTTAAGGTCATTTTGTTTTGAACGCGAGTATTATAAAAAGTGCCTTCCTGAAATATTACACTATTATTTCTGTTGAGTGTTCCGAAAATATAAGATGCATTAAGACCCAATGAAAATCTAGTTGTGTCACCTTTATTGATCACATCATATCCAGATCCTAGTAAAATTCTATTGACACTTCCGTCTCCTCTGTAATTATAGGTAACTGTATCTGAAGAAAGTAAAGTATTTGAAGAAATATCATATCCCACTGTTGAATAAGGCAATAAACCCAGGGTTACACCGCACCTTTTAGTTACAGGCAATCCAAGAATCATGTTATTCAGTAAAAAATTATTCCCCTGACTTGTATTGACCTCACCATTTGATTCTGCTCTATAATTGGATATTTTACCTGAAACGCCAAGATCAAATACAGGGTTGTTTTTTCGTAATGTTGAATAAGTAGCTGGATTAGAAATATTAACCATATGAAAATCAGAATAGGACACAGAAAGTCCTCCCATTCCTTGATAGTGAGTTGTTATGGGTTTATTGATCTCCCCAAGCCCAAATCTTGTATAAGGAGATGTATTAAGGTTTTGGCAGAACAAGACCAATCCAGTAAAAACAAATAATAATGTTGTGATTATTTTATGCCACATTTTCATTCAGTATCTCATTCAATCCTAGTAGTGTAATGTAATCGTGTGCAAATATGCTACTTTTTTGGGTATCTGCAATTGAAATATATACTTGAGCATCCCCACCAGTTAAATAAATATTCAATTGAGCATACTTTTTTCTATACATATTGATCATATTTTCAATTTCTGACATCACCCCATTTATGACTCCAGAAGATATTGAACTCGAAGTATCAACTCCAATAAGCTCAGTTTTTTTAACATCTTCCAATAACGGAAGTTTTGCAGTAAAAGTATTTAAGGATTGATACCTCATTTTTATACCTGGAGAAATAGATCCTCCTAAGTATTCATTTCGATCATTAATTAAATCAAATTTAAGGCAGGTGCCCATATCTATTATTAAATTATTTTGATCAGGACTTAAACAAAATGCACCTACAGCATTCGCCAATCGATCATAACCTAATGTTTTAGGGCTTTTGTATGAGTTCTTAATAGGAAGCTTTAATTGGTGATTTAAAATCAATAACTCTGAATGTTCTTTTACTACTTCTTTAGATAATTCAGGGTGATTAACAGAACATATTATTCCTCTATCGAATTTCTTTTTTATTAGATAAGAATTCAAATCATTTATTAAACAATTGGATTTCTCTACTAACTCGCTGCCATTAAATAATGCAAGTTTTACAAATGAATTCCCTATGTCTAACACTAGATTCATATATCAAATATACAGATAGCTATTAAAAAAAAATCCGGCACTAGGCCGGATTTAGTTTTGTAAAATATAAACTTATTTGTTTTGAGAATTTACTTCTATATTGATTTTGACATCATTATTCTTGTTTTTAAGCTTTTCAGCTTTCTCTTTTACTTCATTAATTTTAATGTCAATTTGTTCTTTTGTAGCAACAATTGTTTCGTTGTTACTTACTAAAGATCCATTCTCGTCTAAATATTCAATTTTAATTACAGCACTTAAGTTTTCTTCTTCACTTTCGCTATGACCATCACCTAATATAGGTGCGATTACTAATCCAACTAAACAAGTCAACTTAATCAATATATTCATTGATGGACCAGAAGTGTCTTTAAATGGATCACCAACTGTATCTCCAGTAACTGCAGCTTTATGAGCTTCAGAGCCTTTGAAAGTCATTTCTCCATCTATCTCAACACCAGCTTCAAATGATTTTTTAGCATTATCCCAAGCACCACCAGCATTGTTCTGAAAAATAGCCCAAAGAACACCCGAAACAGTAACACCTGCCATATAAGCTCCTAACGATTCTGCCCCCATAGTAAACCCAATTATGATGGGTCCAGCAATTGTTAATATACCAGGTAACATCATTTCTTTAAGCGCTGCTTTTGTAGAAATGTCTACGCATTTATCATATTCAGGCTCTGCTTTTCTTTCCATAATTCCAGGAATTTCTTTGAATTGACGCCTAACTTCTTTTACCATTGCCATGGCTGCTTTCCCAACAGAACTCATCGCCATTGCAGAGAAAACAACTGGAATCATACCACCAATAAATAATGCTGCTAGCACCTTAGCTTTGAAAATATTAATTCCGTCTATTCCAGTGAAAGTAACATAGGCAGCAAATAATGCCAATGCAGTTAATGCAGCAGAAGCAATGGCAAATCCTTTCCCTACTGCTGCTGTAGTATTACCTACGGCATCAAGAATATCTGTTCTTTCTCTAACTTCAGGATCTAATTCAGACATTTCCGCAATTCCACCAGCGTTATCAGCAATAGGGCCAAAAGCATCAATAGCTAATTGCATTGCAGTTGT
>CAYSEW010000033.1:0-29733 GCA_964430245.1 uncultured Flavobacteriales bacterium | reverse complement strand
GAACACGATGTTGCTATTCCAATTACAGTTCTTGAAGAGCTTGATAATTTTAAAAAAGGAAACGATACTAAAAATTTTGAGGCTCGTGAATTTATACGAATTCTTGATAGATTAAGTAAAGAATTTACTCTTCAAGATTGGATTCCATTAAATGGTCCTGATAAAGGCAATTTTAAGATTGTAATGAATCATGATTTGTTAGAACATGATGCAGTGAAAATATTTGGAGGCAAGAATGATCATAAGATTTTAAATGCTGCACTTGGACTTAAAAAAAATGAAACCGGATCTCGCGTAATCCTTGTGTCAAAAGACATTAACTTAAGATTAAAAGCCAAAGCGCTGAGTATAGAAGCTGAAGATTTTGAAACTGGGAAAATAGATAGAGAAAGTGCTCATTATTCTGGCAAAAGAATTATTGAAGGTATTGAGTCTGATGTGATCAATAAGCTCTATAAGCAGGGGCACATGGAAGAATTTAATTATCTAGGTGATCATGTAACACCTAATGGGTTCTATATTCTAAGAAATGGGAAAAGCTCTATTTTAAGCTATTTTAATCCGTTTGATAATCAGGTTGAAAGAGTTGAGAAGCAATATGTTTATGGGATAAAGCCTAGGAATGCTGAACAAACCTTTGCTTTACATGCATTGTTGAATCCAGATGTAAAATTGGTAACTCTTCAGGGTGTTGCTGGTACAGGGAAAACTTTATTGGCGCTTGCAAGTGCTTTGGAACAGCATAATTTATACCATCAAATAGTATTGGCAAGGCCTATTGTTCCATTGAGTAATAAAGACATTGGTTATTTACCTGGAAGTGCAGAAGACAAGATCAATCCTTATATGCAACCACTTTTCGATAATCTAAAGTTCATTAAAAATCAATTTGGTGAAAACGAAAAGAAATACAGAAAAGTAGAGGAGATGGAGGAAGATGGAAAGCTAAAAATATCTGCTTTGGCATTCATAAGAGGAAGAAGTCTTTCTAATGTCATGTTTATTGTAGATGAAGCTCAGAACCTAACTCCACATGAGATCAAAACCATTATTACTAGAGCAGGTGAAAACACAAAGATCGTTTTTACAGGTGATGTTTTTCAGATAGATACACCTTATTTAGATGAACAAAGTAATGGACTTACTTATCTTATTGATCGCTTGAAAGGGAACGACCTTTTTGCTCATATTACTTTAGAAAAAGGAGAGCGTTCCGATCTTGCTAATTTAGCCAATGAGCTGCTATAATTGAAGTCTATAATTTTTAATTTAACTTTCTGTTACCTTTATAATAAGGAATTGAGAAATTCGTTATTTATAATATGGGAAAGATAGATCATAAAAAGGCCAGAGAATTTGGGACACTGGAGCTTCTTGCTAAACAGGTTGTTGAAGGTTTTATTACTGGATTGCATAAGAGTCCTTTCCATGGTTTTTCTGTAGAATTTGCCGAACACAGGTTATATAATAAAGGAGAATCAACCCGCCATATAGACTGGAAATTGTATGCTAGATCTGATAAGTTATTCGTAAAAAAATATGAAGAAGAAACTAATTTAAGATGTCAGGTTGTAATAGATACCTCTTCATCTATGTATTTTCCTTCCAATGAAGACTTGAATAAGCTATCTTTTTCAATAGATGCAGCTGCAGCATTGATCTACATGATGAGAAAACAAAGAGATGCTGTTGGTCTATCGTTATTTGATGATGATTTTAAATTTCATTCAAAGGCTAAATCTTCAGTAGCCAATCAAAGATTTTTATTTACAGAGCTAGAGAAGTACCTTTTTAATTACGAAACTTCAAAAAAATCAGCTACTGAGCTAATCGATTCTTTACATCATGTTGCCGAAAGAACACATAGAAGATCTTTGGTGATTATCTTTTCTGATCTACTAGGTATATCAGACCTAGATAAATTATATGGAGCTTTAAAGCATTTAAAACACAATAAACATGAAGTGGTTATTTTTCATGTCCTCCATGATAACTATGAGAAAAAACTATCCTATGAAAATAGACCTTACACTTTTATAGATATGGAAACTGGAGAACAAGTAAAGTTGAACCCTACGCAGATTAAAGAAAAATACAATTCACTAGTTGTAAAGAACAATTTAGAGCTAAAGAATAAATGTGGACAGTATCATATCGACTATGTAGCGGCTAATATTGAACAAGGATTTCAACAGGTATTGTTACAATATTTAATAAAAAGACAAAAAATGATTTAAAAAATAGATTTATTGCTTGTCGATAATTTAAAAAGAATTAAATTTGCCAACCTCTAAGATAAGTTGAATTACTTATTAGGACCGGTAGTTCAGTTGGTTAGAATACCTGCCTGTCACGCAGGGGGTCGCGGGTTCGAGTCCCGTCCGGTCCGCTAAACACAAAGATAACCTCTTGAAATTTCAAGAGGTTTTTTTTTGATTTAATAATTATAGTTATGAATAAAGAAATCTCAACTTTTGATACTGAAGATGATTTTTTACCACAAAATGAAAGGCCTGTCTTTTTAAAGGTGTTGTGTATCCTTAGCTGGATCAATGCAGGCTGGTGGATATTATATTACACATTATTCAAATTATTTGTGACTAAAGAGATTACCTCTATGGTTATTGAAAAGCAAAAATCAGATGAATTAAAGAAACTATATGAACTTGAATTTTACATTATAGAAAAAACAGCTTTTATTTTTTTGCTGTTATATTTAACAAGTGTTGTTGTAGTTTACATGATCTGGGAAATGAAAAAGCTTGGATTTAAGATTTATGTTCCTTTGCATTTATTAATTATGCTGATTCCTTATTTTGTAATTCCTTTTTCTATAAGTCATATCTTATTTCCACTCATATATACCTTAGGGTTTATTGGAATGTATGCTTCCAATTCGAAATACATGAAATCTTAGGGGTTGTCTCCATTTAATGAGAATTGTACAATATTAGCCCCCATTTGTAATGCTTTTAATCTTGTGGGTTCACTATCATTGTGCACTTCCGGATCTTCCCAGCCATCACCAAGGTCACATTCGTAATCGTAAAAGCAGATTAGTCTACCTTCAAATATCAATCCAAATCCTTGAGGGAATTTAGCATCATGCTCATGGATCTTGGGTAATCCTTTGTCGAAATCATAGGTTTGATGATAAATAGGGTGGTCAAATGGAAGCTCAATGAATTCAAGTTCAGGAAATACTATTTTCATTTGAGTACGGATAAAGGGATCCATTCCGTAATTATCAGATATATGAAGAAATCCACCAGCTAATAGGTAATTCCTCAGATTTTCAGCTTCTTCTGTATTAATTACAATGTTTCCATGTCCAGTTATGTGAACTAATGGATAATTAAAAAGATCAACACTTCCAATAGCTATTTGGTCTGGCTCTACATCGATATTCATGTTTAATTCTTGGTTACAGAATTCTATAAGATTAGGCAGAGATGTGGGGTTAGCATACCAATCTCCACCTCCATTGTATTTCAATACTGCTATTTTATAAGTACCATCCTGTCCAATGGATTTATGCATTGTTAAAAGAATGAATGGTATGAGAAAGGCTAGTCGCATGTTCAAAAATAATCATTAGTGTTCATAGTTATAGCAGAATACCTGCTCTTATTTCCTGAATTTTAAGAATGTTAGATTATTTTTGTGCTAATTAAAATAGCATCATAGATTTTATAATAATTATTACAGTATGAAAAACTGGACCAAAGAAGAAATTAAAGAATTATACAATAGTCCATTGATAGAGCTAATTTATCAGGCGGCAAGTGTTCATCGTCAATATCACGATCCTAAAGAAGTGCAAATAAGTAAGCTTTTGTCAATTAAAACTGATGGGTGCCCAGAAGATTGTGCTTATTGTCCACAGGCTGCAAGGTACCATACTGACATTGAAGGAAATAATCTAATGAGTCTTCAGGAAGTAGTGAAATTAGCAGATGAAGCTAAAAGTGAAGGATCTAGCAGAGTATGTATGGGGGCTGCATGGAGAAATGTAAAGGATGATGCTGATTTTGATCAGGTCCTGGAAATGGTTAAAACTGTGAATGAGATGGATATGGAGGTTTGCTGTACTTTAGGTATGCTAACCGAAAATCAAGCTCAAAGATTGGCAGATGCTGGTTTATATGCCTATAACCATAACCTAGATACATCCGAAGAATACTACAAAGAAATAATTTCTACAAGAGGCTATGAAGACCGTTTGAAAACCATTGAAAATGCTAGAAATGCCAAGCTTACAGTTTGCTCTGGTGGTATCATAGGAATGGGAGAAAAAGATGAAGATCGCATTAGTATGTTACATACTTTTTCAATTATGCGCCCTCATCCAGAATCAGTGCCTATTAATTCCTTAGTAGCTGTTGAAGGCACACCACTTGAAGAGCAGCAGCAAGTTTCTATTTGGGAGATGGTAAGAATGATCGCTACTACTAGGGTCGTATTACCTGAAGCTGCAGTTAGATTATCAGCAGGGAGGACTCAAATGAGTGACGAGGGGCAGGCGTTGTGTTTTCTTTCAGGAGCTAATTCGATTTTTGCTGGAGATAAATTACTAACTACACCTAACCCTGAATTTAATAAAGACCTTGAATTATTTAGCTTGTTGGGTCTCCAGCCTATGAAAGCTTATAAAAAAGGAGATAAACCAGCTGTGAATGATAGGTATAAAGAGACTACAGCTGATAAAGAAAAGATCAAATGGTCAAGACCAGGACATAAGATCGAGAGAAATGAATTAGCTAAAGAAAAGGGACTCAATCAAAAGCGTGCCGAGAAACTATCTGACAACCAATAGCATAAAATATTTGATGTATTAGCTTAAAAAATGACAGCATTTGATGAATTCATGCAAGTAAAACTGAATGAAAGGGTCAGCAGTTCAAGTAAAAGAAAATTAGCTTTAACAGACCAGCTGATCGATTTTTCATCAAATGATTATTTAGGCATAGCTCTTAAAAATAATACCGGTAGTTCTGGTTCCAGATTAATCTCAGGTAATTCAATTGAAGCTGAACAATTAGAAAAGTACTTTTCTAATCTTGTTGGAGCTGAAAAGTCATTGTTCTTTTCATCAGGATATCAAGCAAATATTGGTCTTATACCTGTATTAACAGATCGTAATTCAACTATATTATACGATGAATATGTACATGCATCTTTACGAGATGGTATTCAATTATCTCATGCAAAAAGTTATTCATACAGACATAATGATTTAGATCAATTACAACAAAGACTTGAAAAAGTAGAGGGCAGATCATTGATAATAACAGAATCTGTTTTTAGTATGGATGGTGATTCACCTGATCTTGAAAAATTAGTTGAGATAGCTAAAAAACACAATGCAGGTGTTTTAATAGATGAAGCTCATTCTTTTGGAATTACAGGCTCTAAAGGAAAAGGGTTGGTGACAGAATTAGGAATTCATAAGGAATTGCTTGCTGTAGTATACCCATTAGGTAAAGCTGTTGGTACTTCAGGAGCTTTTGTGACAGGAAATCATTTATTAAGAGAGTATTTAATTAATTTCTGCAGGAGCTTTATTTATTCAACAGCACCTAGTAAAACTCTTGTAAAGGAAGTAGAGGATCAGCTTAAATGTATTGGTGATCTTTATGATAGCACCTCATTATTTGAGCTTAAAAGCTATTTCATCAATCATCTTTCAAAAAGACACAAAGTGATTACGGGTCCTCATAGTGCTATTGTCTCTGTAATGATTACTGGTAATGATAAGGTGAAGAACATTGAGCAGCAATTATTAAAAGCAGGTATTTTTGGAAAATCGATCATGCATCCTACAGTGCCTAAAGGAGAAGAAAGACTAAGGATCTGTTTCCATGATTTTAATAGCAAAGATGATGTAGATTTGCTAATTGGTCAATTAAATCAATTTTAATGAATTATTTTATAACTGCCATTGATACTAATATTGGTAAAACAGTATTTTCCGCCATATTGGCTAAAGCATTGGATTATCCTTATTGGAAACCTATTCAATGTGGTGATCTTGACCAGTCGGATAGTATGAAAATAAAGGAGTGGACAAATGTTAAAGTTTATCCAGAAGCATATAGGTTGCAACATCCAATGTCCCCTCATGAAGCAGCTAGATTATCAGAAATTGAAGTTAATTTATCAGATATACATCCGCCTAAAGCTAATAATCTGATAATTGAAGGAGCAGGTGGAATAATGGTGCCATTGAATTATAGTGGTGAGCTAGTAATCGATATTGCAAAAAAAACTAATTCAGAAGTAATATTAGTGATCAAAAATTACTTAGGAAGCATTAACCATAGCTTATTGTCATGTGAATATTTAAAACTCCATAAAATTCCAGTAAAAGGGTTAGTTGTGATGGGAGATTCAACTCCTTCTTCAGAAGAAATAATTAGAAAAAAATCTGGTTTAGATATATTATTTAGAGTTCCTTATGGTAATTTAAATACTCATTTTATTGCTGATCAAGCTATGATTTTAAAAGAAAAATGGAATGAAATCTCTTAAGGAGTTAGATAAAGAATATATATGGCATCCTTTTGACCAGATGAAAGGAGCAGAAATCTTACCTATTGTTAAAGGAGATGGAGCATGTCTTTACGATGAAAATGGCAATGAATATATTGATGGTTTTTCAAGCTGGTGGGTGAATGCACATGGTCATTCAAATTCATACATTGCAAATAAAATAACCCAACAGCTTTCTGTTCTTGAGCATGTTGCATTTGGTGGATTTACACATCCACAAGCAGTAAGTTTAGCTGAAAGGATCATTAATGTTACTCCAGATAATATTCAAAAAGTATTTTTTTCAGACAATGGTTCTACTGCTAATGAAGTAGCACTTAAAATGTGTATTCAATACTGGAACAATAAGGGAGAAAATAAAGATCAATTTATTGCTTTAGCAGGAGATTATCATGGAGATACTTTTGGCAGTATGTCATTAACCTCCAGAGGTGGTTTTAATGAACCGTTTGAAAAATTCATGTTTGATGTTTCATTTGTTGCTCCACCATTAGATTCAAATCCCGATTTAACTGAATTCGAAATGATATTAAAATCTGGAAGGGTAGCGGCTTTTATTTTTGAACCTCTAGTTCAGGGAGCTTGTGGAATGAAAATGCATTCTTCAGCTGGTTTGTCTGCTATGATCAAATTGGCTAAAAAATACAATGTATTAACTATTGCAGATGAGGTTTTTACTGGTTTTGGAAGAACTGGAAAGTATTTTGCGAGTGATCATTTATCTGAAAATCCTGATATAATGTGTCTCTCAAAAGCATTAACAGGTGGTTTTTTACCCTTAGGTCTTACAGTAGTTTCTCAAGATATTTATAATGGTTTCTATTCTGATGAACCAGCTCATACATTTTTACATGGACATTCTTATACTGGTAATCCTTTAGCTTGTTGTGCAGCCAATGCCTCTTTGGATCTTTTTAAAGATGAGCTTGTATGGAAAAGAATTGATGAAATTGAAAAGTCTTTGAAAGAATTTATAGCTGAAGTAGCAAGTTTTAATAATGTTAGAACGGCTAGAAGTATGGGAGTTATTGCAGCGATAGAAATAGAAGGGGGAGGTAGATCATCTTATTTTAACACAATTGGTAAAGTCTTTTATACTGAGCTTCTTAAAGAGGGTGTTATTCTAAGACCATTAGGAAATACAATTGTAATTGTTCCTCCATATTGTATAGGGGATGATCAGCTAGAAAAAATGTATAGTGCGATAAAAGAGGTGCTTGAGAAGCTGTAATTATAGGGATTGAATCTCATCATAAAGAATTCTAAAATCCTCATTGTCATCTAATAAGCAGTCGTCTCTGTCTTTATAAAAATAAGGTTCACCTAATTGGATGATCTCTTTAGCTGTTCTGGAGTCTTTTACCTTTTTAAATCCTGCATATTCTATTAGTGAATATTTAAGATAGAATTGTTGAGACTTGGTCATGTTTTTAAAGGCAAATTTATTTTCAGGCAATGCTTCAATATATTCCATACTAATACCTAGGTATTCTTTACCTGCAGATTTATTTCTAGACATATAGCATAAATGCGCATAGAGCAATTTACTGCCATAATCCATTGGATCCATATAGCACACTTTTTTAGCTAAACCTGCTGCTTTTGAATAAGAATTGTCTGATGCTTCTAAAATATAGTTTTCTATTTCTTCAGCAATAATAAATTTTATTCTTTCTATGTAATCTTCAGAATCTTCACGGTATTCGTATCCTTTGTCTTTTTTTCTGTACTTAGTTAAATACGAAATAGCTGTTTTATAGGCTTTCGGATACATGTTAGTGTACTGATTGTCTTGACTCATTTCATAAGAAGCCATAGAGGCATATAGATAAGGAAGTGGGTGTTTTTTTGTTTTGTCTTTTTCTGTGTATTTAATTGCTTTAATAAAACATTTATCATATTCTTCATCAACATACATAATCAGTAAATCCATAAAATCATCAGTCCCTTGAGCAATAATTGAAGGAGTGATTTTAATAGAGAACCAAGTAAGTAGTATCAGCAAAAAATATCTACGCATAGTTTAAATAACATTCTTTTTCCAAATTCCGTGCCTAATTTACAAAATAATGAGCGCAAGACAAATACAGTTATTTACTATTTAATTAAAATTTAAATTGTTTATTTTGAAAATTCAACTTTTTATAAAATGACTTTTAAAAGAAATGAAGAAAATTGGAGATAGAATTTCATACGAAAAACATGAAGGTTTTTTTACTGTTATTGTTTCAACTCAGATAGATAAATGGAAGGAGAATTTGATACTTTTCTGGTTAATCGCTTGGACATTTTGTGGTGCCACATTTATCTATTATTTATTTAATGGTGAAATAAATGGAAATGAAAAATTGACTCTTTTTGTGATGATCATTTTTTGGCTCTATTTTGAGGTAAGAATTACTCGCGCTTATTTATGGAGGCGTTTTGGTTTAGAGTTCATTAGAATTGATGAGGATCGAATAACTATAAAAAAATCTATTTTCGGCTATGGAAGGGCTTTACCTATCATGACCACACAAGTAAAAGAAATTATCCCAGCAGATCTTAAGGATAAGTCTTATGCTAAAGTTTTTAATGATTCCTTTTGGTTAATTGGAAAAGGAACAATTCATTTGATTACGAACGATGATAGTATTTATTTTGGTAGTCAGCTAGAAAAAAATGATTCATTAAAATTATCCAAAGAGCTAATGAAAATGGTCAATAGCTATCGTTGAATTATGAATATATTTTAAAAGCAATAGTAGCTACTCTTTTAGTTGTTTCATTTTCTACTTTTTCTTCAAGAATCATATTTGTGGCTGTTTTATTTTTAAAAACCTCTTTTATGTTCTTAATTTCTCCAACAGGAATATTTAATTCATGACAATGATCCAACAGCTTATTAGCAAAAATATAATTTGCTTTGCTTTGTAAAAGCTTTATTAATTCAGCCCTGTTATTAACTCTTAATTGATTGGTTTTAAAATTGTCCAATAAATGAGTTTCGATCTTTAATAGGTCTGCAAAAAGATAAAATTGTTTATCTGATCCTATGGCCAAAACAATTTGGATTTGATCTTTAGTCGTAATCACTTCACCGTAGGGAGCTATATTTGGATGTAAGGATCCTAATTGAATAGGAATATGATTGATCATTAAATAATTAGAAGCTTGATTAGCTAGTGAGGCGATTGCAGCCTCTTCTAATGTGGTTTCTACACAATATGCTTGAGGATTATCTCTTTGCTTGATCAATGCTACTAAGATACCTTCTTTAAGCTGATGAGCAGCCAAAATATCCATCATTGCTATTGGCATTTTAGTTGGGGGCGAAGAGGGCTGTCCATTCATAGACATATAGCCAGTTTCTGCTTGGATAACTACATCATATGCTACTCTTGATCTATTACTTTTAAATCCTCCAAGTTTTGCATAAATAATATGGTTATTGATTTTTTTGCAATCTTCAAATGATAAACAGAATTTTTCTGCATCTCCATTTTTAAAATTGGTAATTACAATGTTGGCTTCTTTGATAAGTTCATGGATTTTATTTTTGTCTTCAGGGTTATTTAAATTAAGGAAAACGTGTTCTTTACCCCAGTTTACACTAGAAAAATAGGCTGAAATTGATTGTTCTTTTTCGTTTTTTAGCTTCCATTTTCTTGTAATGTCACCAGCAGTAATTTTGTTTTCAATTTTAATGACTTTAGCGCCAAGCTCAGCAAAGAACATACCTGTTGAAGGGCCTGCAAATACTGATGCTAGTTCTATAATTTTTAGATTTTTAAACATATTTCATAAGGATATCCCAAATTTATTAAAACCTTTTTAGCATATTTAATGTCTAATGAAATAATCTTTTAGATAATTCAATACATGTCTAAACTAAAGAAATTTGGAACTTTTGGGGGGGTATTCACACCTTCTTTACTAACAATCTTAGGAGTGATCATGTATATGCGATTGGGTACTGTAGTAGGTAATTCAAGTGGTATTTTCATGTTGATCTCTATTATTTTATTTGCACACATTATTTCTATCACTACAGGATTCAGTGTTTCTTCTATAGCTACAGATAAAAAAATTAAAGCAGGGGGTATTTATTACATTTTAACTAGGAGTCTAGGCTTTCCCATAGGAGGTGCAATCGGTCTTACTTTATATGTAGCCACAGCACTGAGTATTTCATTATACTTGATAGGATTTGCTGAAAGTATGCTTCCTGTTATACAGAATTTAATGGGGATAGATACAATTTCAATCAATCATCTTAGAATTGGAGGGACAATGGCATTAATGCTGGTGTTGTTTATTGCTTATAAGAGCACAAGTTTTGCAATAAAAATCCAATATGTGATTTTAACCTTAATAGGCTTGTCTTTAATATCCATTTTTACTGGTTCATCAGAAGGACTGGAAAAGGGAGTAGATGAAATTTCCAATCCTGGTTTTGCTGTCCTTTTTGGAATATTTTTTCCTGCTGTTACAGGATTTACTGCTGGAGTTGCTATGAGTGGAGATCTTAAAAACCCCAGTAAATCGATTCCTTGGGGAACTATGATGGCCATTTTAGTTGGCCTTATTGTTTATATAATCTTAGCATTATTTATCAATGCTTCAATTGATAAAGAAATATTAATGAGTAATAACAATGTATTAATTCAATTTGGTTCTGTCACTTTTCTAGTAATTGCTGGTGTTTGGGGGGCTACATTATCTTCTGCGTTAGGCGGAATATTAGGAGGGCCAAGAATTTTACAGGCGATGTCCTTAGATAAAATAACACCTAGAATATTTGGTAAAGGACATGGTGTAAATAATGAACCAAGAAATGCATTGATCCTAACATTTGTTATTTCTGAAATAGGAATTTTAATAGGAGAACTGAATGTTATCGCTGAAGTGGTAGCTATGTTTTACATGGCAGCTTATTTATTTATTAATGTATCCTGTTTTTTAGAGCAATGGGCCAGTCCTGATTTTAGACCTAAATTAAAAATTCCATTATGGGTTTCTCTGTTAGGAGCAGTTACCACTTTTTTATTAATGATACAATTGAATTTACCTGCTACATTAGCTTCAGTTCTAGTAATGATAATCATATTCATCTGGTTAACTAGGAAAGAATTAGTATTAGGAACTGGAGATGTGTGGACTAGTGTTTGGACTTTGGTTGTTAAAATTGGATTGAAGAACTTATATAAAAAATCCACCCATCGAAGAAATTGGCAACCCAATATTCTATTGTTTAGTGGTGGTACTAAGGAAAGACCTCATTTGATAGAGATGAGTAAGTCCATTACTGCTAGAGGAGGTATGATCTCTAATTTTGACCTGATTGAAGAAGAATCAGCAGAACTGTTATTTCCTAAACATCACCAGTCTTTTCAAAATGATGATCTTGATGATGATTCTATCTTTCATCGAAAATTAAATTGTCAGAATGTATTTAAGGGTATTGAAGCAATTGCCAACACCTATGGTTTTTCAGGAATAGATCCAAATACTGTTTTAATGGGTTGGGCAAGAAACACTAAGGACCCTATATGGTTTGCACAAATGACTCATAAGCTTCATTTGCTGGATTACAATATTTTGTATTTAGATTATGATAAGAAAAAAGGTTTTGGTGATTTTAAAAGAATAGATATATGGTGGGAAGGGTTTGATAAAGATTGTTATTTAACACTGCATCTATCTAAAATCATATCACATTCATCTGACTGGAATAGAGCCCAAATAAGGGTGCTGTATGTCAATGAAACAAATAGTCATAAGCTGTTAGTTGAAGATTTTATTAAAGAAAAAATCGAGAAATATAGAGTTGATATTTCGTTGGAAATCATTAATAATGAAATTGAAAAGAAAGATATTTTTAAGCTAATCAATTTATATAGTAATGATTCAGATCTTATTTTAATGAGCTTACCTGAAATAAATAAAGGGAAAGAAATTAAATATGTGAACTCTATAAATGGGATGTTAGATGTTATGGGAAGTACATTGCTTATAAAAGCAGCTTCTTATTTCGAAGAGGATATTAGCTATGATCCTGAATTAGAACAAATTTATAAGCAAAACAAAGCTTTAAATGAAGAATTAAATATAGAAGAGATTTCTGTTGTAAAAACCAAGGTAGCATCAATTGATAAAATGATTTTGCTGTTTGATCAGCAGATAAATGAGAATAATAAGGTTTTTTGTCAGGATGTATATGATTCATTTTCTGAATGTTATGGTAATTTCTCTAAGACAATAAATACTAAATCTAGCCAATTAGAGATTGGTAATACAACTTTTAATTTATCAAAATATGTAGAGGACTTTAGAGATAACAGAGTTCGCTTAATCAATGAATCAATAAATAAAGGAATAGATCAGCACATTAAAAAGCTAAATGAATTAATTGAAACTATTCCAGTAATGGTAAATATGCCAATTCATGCTAGAGCATTAAAAACTCTATCAACAGATAGCATCAGCTTAATAAGGTTAAAAAGAAAATACAAAAAGAAACTTGAAAGAGGAAAGCAGTTAAGGCCTTATAAGGTTAAATTGAGAGATCTATGTATTTATCATTTTGAGAATGGTTATTTAATAGAATATGAGCAAATACTAAGGTCTTTTGGTATTACAGCATATGTTTTAAACCAATCTTTTAAAAACTTATTGAATTTAAATCAGACTGACAAAAAGAAATATGTAGATATAACAAATGAAATAGGTAACGAATTCGATAAAAAGATCATTCATCATAGAGATCAATTTATGAAACAATTGAATCAATTATCTAAAAAATGGTTGAATACAGTTTTGAAAGATGTACTCAAATTAAACATCAAGGAATTGTTAATTAATAGGGAGGAAGAAATAGATTCATCTAAAGCAAAAGGGTATTATAATATCATAAATAATTACCATTTTACTTTTAAGAATAATTATCAGTTATTATTAAATCAGCTGATTGTATACTTGCAGGTAAGAGGATTTCATGATCATGTACATCCATTAATAGAAAATTGTAAAGACCAGTTTCAAGAAAATATTTTTCATGTAAAATCTTCTTTATTTAAAAAGATCTTAAATGACTTAAATAACCAGGGTAAAATAGATATAACTAAAGAATATTTTATTGAGAATAATCATGCTCAATTTAATATGGAAGAGCAGTTAAAGATGGTCAATGATAAAGCACATGAATTAGTGGATTATTTTAAATCAGAAATCCAAGTGTTTTCACAACAAGCCATTAATCAGTTCGAAGAAAAGCAATATGATTTACCGAAAGAAATTATTCTATTACCAAAAATCATCAACAACCTATTTGAAGAAATTCTTATTACTTTAAATGAGATTTTTATTGAATTCAATAATACATCTACAGAGGAATTAGAGATTGTAAATAATACCGTAGAATTATACAACTTTACAATCAATAATCAAACAGATAAATCATTAGTAAAGGAAGTATATGATAAATCATTAAACCAATTAAATAAATCTATCCAAAAAATAGAAGACCTTGATGCTCGATTTATGATTAGTTATAACAACTTATTAAGCTCAATGAATGATTATTTTAATGATGAAATAATTATAGAAAGGTCTAAGAGTAAAGCTTTTACAAGAAGTAAATCAAGTCAAAATAAGGGCATTAATAAAGTGTTTAATAAGATCTCTACTTTTTTAGATAATTATTACGATAAACTAAATAAGTCTTTTATTCAGATTCAGGATTCATTTACCATTAAGAGTCATTTACATAAGAACAGGGCTTTAAAATCGCCTATAAATAAAGTCAATAATTATGTTGAAAAGGTGTTGCCTAACCCTGACATTGTAAATAGATTACCAATGTATTATAAGCAGTTGTTTTTAGATGAGCAGGTTTCTCCAAATGAGCCATTAGTGAATCGTAAAGACCCATTTAATAGAATCACTAAATCAATCAACAATTTTAAGGATGGAAATGAAGGAGCAGTTGTTGTTACAGGAGAGAGAGGGGCTGGTAAATCTTATTTAATAAAAAATGTTATTAATTGCATGGAAGGCGCATCATTTTTTTCAGTTTCTCCTCCAAATTCAATTTCTTCCAATGTCAATAAAAACATTCAAAATGGATTGGAGAAAGCATTGAATAAAAAGGGAACAACTGCAGAATTATTAAAATTAATTCCAGACCAGTCAATTATACATATTGCAGATTATGAAATGTGGTGGAGTAGGTCTGATTTAGGCTATAAACAATTAGAAAAATGGGAGAAGATCTTTAAGGAGCAATCTAACAAAATATTATTCATAATAGAATGTAATATTCATTTTTATTCTTACATAAAAAATGTATCAAATCTTGAGAATTTAGTATTGAATACTATTGTCTTAAAACCATTTTCTACACAACAAATTAAAGAGGTGATATTGGAAAGTTCTAATATAGGAGGGTTGAATTTTATTTTTAAAAATACTAGAGCAGATAAATTAAAGTCTGTAAAAATGAATAGATTATTTTCTAGAATCAATTATTTAAGTGAAGGTAATATTGGATTGGCTAATTTAATTTGGATAGCAGGTGTTCAGGAAATTGAAGATGATGATATTCACCTAAAGGAATTTAAATACTTGAAAATGCCAGATGTTCTTCTTCCTATATGGGAATTAATTATTTTACAGATAGTCATTCAAAATAAAATGAATGTAAAAGAGCTATGTCAATTATTTAAAGATGAAAATTATGAATATGTAAATGAGCAGATAAGTAATTTGGTAAGAATGCAAATTTTAATTTCTGAGAAAGGTGCGTTAAGTGTTAATTCTTATTTATACCCGTATTTAATGAAGCATTTAAGGTTTAAAAATTTATTGGATTAATGGATGTCATAAATTCTACCATATTATTAATGCTAGAAATTGCTTTAGAGGTGGTTTCCATTTATTTGCTTTTTTGGATCATTCTAGAATACCTATTAAGATTAGTTAAAAATGATGGTCTATATTATCAGCTTTCTTTTTATATTCCTCAAATTAGGAATGTTGTCTGGGTATTTTACATCAGCTATTTATTTTTATTGTTAATTGATTTTCAGCTCATTTTTGGATCTATTGTTCTAATCTGTTTTTTAATGATAAAATGGAAATATTTAAACAGTTTTTTTTATGGGATGTTTTTTAAAATTCAGAAAGGAAATGTGGTAGGTCAATATATTAAGCTAAAAGATAAAAGAGGGATGATTCATGATCTTAAAAACTCAAGAATGGATCTTGAATTAAGTAATGGAGATATATTGCAATACCCTTATCATTTATTAATTAATGAACCGATTTCTTTACCTGTTTTAGGGAAGTTGAATAAAATATCCATATTAATAGATGTTGAGACAGAAGATAAAACAGCATTTCTATTAAATTTTAAAAAACAAATTCTATTGAATCCTTATGTTGTCTCTCCAAATAAAGTTAGATTGGATTTTATAGAAGATAAAAAAGGAAAAGAAAAATTAAAGGTAGTTGTTTATACATGTGAGGAGATTTATGTTTCTAGAATTACAGATTATATTAGGTCAATAAATTAATCGTTAGGTTGGTTTGTTATATTTGTTGTTATGTCTGGAAATTCTATTGGAAAGTGTTTTAAATTAACATCATTTGGAGAGTCTCATGGTATTGCTATTGGCGGTATTATTGAAGGTTGTCCAGCAGGATTAAAGTTGGATTTTGAAGCTATTCAAAATTGGATGGATCGAAGAAAACCCGGGCAATCCGAATTAACCTCTCAAAGAAAAGAAAAAGATCAGGTTGAATTTTTATCAGGTCTTTATGAAGGTGTAACTACTGGGACTCCAATTGGTTTTTTAATTAAGAATAAGGATCATGAGTCTAGTGATTATGATCATGTCAAAGATACTTATAGACCTTCTCATGCCGATTTTACTTATAAAGAAAAATATGGTATTAGAGACCATAGAGGCGGAGGAAGGGCATCTGCAAGAGAGACTGCGTGCAGGGTAGTTGCAGGTGCAATAGCATTTCAATTATTGAACACCATTAATGTTAGCATTTATGCCTATGTCTCTAAAATTGGTGATATAGAATTAAATACTCCTTACAAAGCTATTGATCTTCAGCTTATAGATAAAAATAATGTTAGATGTCCTGATAATGAAGTTGCTGAACTTATGTCTCAAAAAATCATTGAGACTGCTAATGATGGTGATACTATTGGAGGTGAAATTACAGGTATTGCAATTAATGTTCCTGCTGGTTGGGGTGAGCCTGTTTTTGATAAGCTACATGCAGAACTTGGAAAAGCCATGCTTTCAATCAATGCAGTTAAAAGTTTTAAAATTGGTTTTGAAAGCACTGATATATCTTCCAGTAAAGGAAGTGAAGTAAATGATGTATTTATGAATAATAAGGGGACAACAAGCACAAATTATTCAGGTGGTATTCAAGGTGGTATTTCTAATGGAAATGATATTTATTTTGAAGTGGCATTTAAGCCTGTTGCTACTATTATGAAAGATCAGGAATCAGTGGATAGTAAGGGCAATAAAGTGATTGTTGAAGGGAAGGGAAGGCATGATGCTTGTGTAGTTCCTAGAGCAGTTCCAATTGTAGAGGCAATGTTATCTTTGGTGCTGGCAGATCATTATTTAAGAAGTAAAACAGCTAAACTATGAAAGTAAAAAAAATTGCATTGCATTGGCAGATCATTATAGGATTGTTTCTTGGGGTTTTCTGGGCGATAACATCTTCATATCTTGGTTGGAGTGAGTTTACATTGAACTGGATTGATCCTTGGGGGAAAATCTTCATCAACCTCTTAAAAATGATCGCTGTTCCTGTTGTCTTATTTTCATTAATAAAAGGGGTTTCTGAATTAGCTGATATTTCTAAATTAGGTAGACTAGGCTTTAAAACATTAGGGATATATGTAATTACAACTGTAATTGCTGTTTCATTAGGGTTGTCACTTGTAAATATTTTTAAACCTGGTAATACTTTAGCAGAAGAACAGAAGATTGAAAATAGGATTCAGTATGAATTGTGGTGTCAGGATAGTGGTAATGAGATAAAGGATGGAAAGAATTATTTAGTTGATCCAAAGTATCATGAATATGTAGAAAATGCTCAAAAAAAATATGAACAACAAAAATCAAAGATTGAAGGAAATGAGGACTGGGATAAAAGAAAAAGTAATGTATCTGAGCAAAAAGAGGCAAGACCTCTACAATTTTTAGTAGATGTAGTTCCTACCAATATTTTCCATTCATTAACAGATTTAAAGTTAATGCTTCAAATTATCTTTTTTGCTGCTTTTTTCGGGGCTATGCTATTATTGATTCCAGTAGAAAAAGCTAAACCGGTTTCTGCATTAGTTGATGGGATGAATGAGATTTTTTTGAAGATGGTTGATCTTATCATGCGGGCTGCACCTTTCTTCGTTTTTGCATTATTGGCTGGCAAATTATCTGAATTAGCAAAAGATGATCCCAACAAACTGTTCGATACTTTTTATTCTTTAGGGGCCTATTGCTTAGTAGTACTTGGAGGATTGTTTATTATGGCTTTTGTTTTTTATCCTATTTTGGTTTTGTTTTTTACAGGAAAGAAAGTTGGTTATACGGGCTTTTTTAAAAGAATTGCTCCTGCACAATTCTTGGCTTTTTCTACTAGCTCAAGTGCAGCCACTTTACCCATTACTATTGAATGTGTAAAAGACAGGTTAGGGGTATCCAAGGAGATAACAAGTTTTGTGTTGCCAATTGGAGCTACTGTAAATATGGATGGAACTAGTTTGTATCAGTCTGTAGCAGCAGTTTTTTTAGCTCAATATTTTGGTGTTGAATTAGATATATGGCAACAGTTAACAATTATAATAACTGCAACATTAGCATCTATAGGCTCTGCGGCTGTTCCAGGAGCTGGAGTTGTAATGTTAATGATCGTTTTGGAGTCAGTTGGTTTAAATGCAGAGTGGGTGGCATTAATTTTGCCTGTTGATAGAATATTAGATATGTGCCGAACCGTAGTAAATGTTACTGGAGATACTACTGTTGCAACTATTATTGCTTCAGGTGAAAATGGATTAAAAGTTGTAGCAGAAGAAGATTTAGATAGTTATTAATAAAATGAAAAAAACAATCTTTCTTTTTTCTTTGATGTTGTTTTGTAATTTATTCTTTTCTCAAGAGGATGAACCTGAATGTGGTGAAATTACTGACCCAAAAATTCAGAAATTATTAGATAAAGCAAAAAACACTAAAAAATATGATTATAAGGAAAGAGTGGCTTTTTATAAAGAAGCTATTGAAGAAGATGAAGAGTGTATCTCTTGTATGTGGGACCTTGCTAAGTTAACTTATTTTAGGTCTTATTCTAAAGGGGATAATTTTGACATTTCTAAAAAATATTTTCATTTAATAGAATTGAAATGTCCTGCATTTCATGCAGATGTTTTTTATTATTTAAGTTTGATCTATTATTCCGAATTAAATGATTGTGAGGCGAAGAAGTATTTTAAGAAATTTCTTGACTTTCCAACTATTGATGCAGAAAAGCTTTCAAGAAATTATACCGATCAGGTGTCTTCTATAAAGCTCACATTGCCTGTTGCTGAATTCTACTGTGATTTTTATTCTAACCCTGTAAGTTTTTATCCGATGGTACTAGAAAATGTGTCTAAAGCTGATAAAAATGAATTCTTGCCTGTTATTTCTCCTGATAATGAAATGATCTATTATACAAGGGAATATGAATTTCAGGCCAAAGGTGATATTATGGCTAGGCTCATGCAGGATTTTACATTTAGTAAAAGAACTAGCGTAAATGAAGATTTTAGTGATGGCAAGGTGTTGCCTCCTCCATTTAATGTAGGTCATCAATATGGAGGAGCTTCAATTTCTTTAAATAACAAAGAAATGTATATATGTGCATGCATGCAAAATGGTGCTTATAATAATTGTGATATATACATGTCTACATATGAAAGTAAATATGTTAAGATTAGTAAGGAAAAAGATACTTTAATATTTAATTGGACTGAATTGATCAATTTAGGCCCTAATATAAATGGTCCTCAAAGCTGGGAAGCTCAACCTACTTTATCAGGAGATGGTAAAACACTTTATTTTGCATCAGCTAGACCAGGAGGTAAAGGTAGTGTGGATATTTATTATTCAGAAAGACAACCAGATGGTTCATGGGGAAAAGCAAAAAACATGGGATATCCTATAAATACTCCCGAAAGTGATAAATCCCCATTTATTCATACAGATAGTAAAACTTTATATTTTGTTTCTAAGGTTTCTGAATATCGATTGGGTGCAGGTGAATTTGATATTTATTACACGCGTCAAGATAAAAAAACTGGTAAATGGTCCGAGCCAGAGAATATAGGTCACCCTATTAATTCAGAAGGAGATGAAGAGGGTATTGTAGTTAGTACTGATGGTTTATATGCCTATTATTCATCGGAGAGGTCAGATATAGGATTAGGAGGTAAGGATATATTTTATTTTACCATGCCAGAAAAAGCCAAGCCAGATAAGGTGGTATTGTTAAAAGGTAAAGTTGATACAGAAGATATACAAGAGGTCAAGGATACTAAGCTAGAAGTTAGGTATAAATCTGGAGAGGTGTATGAACAAAAAATTGACATTGACGAAGAAGGAAATTATGTGGCCATTGCTAATGTGGGAAAAGGAGATGAAGATGTAGTTTTAGAAGTTAAAAAAGAAGGGAAGGCATTTCAGTCTAAATTGATCAAAAAAGAAGATACTGATGTTACTTTCGTTAAGGATCAGGAGCTTGAAATAAAAGATATTCAGAAAGGTAGTACTTACACTATAAAAGATATACTATTTAAAACCAATTCCTCTGAAATAGACCCTTCTTCTGAATTAGTATTAGATGCATTTGGAGATTGGTTGAGTAATAATCCGGACCTTAAAATAGAGATTCAAGGTCATACAGATGATGTGGGAGCTGAAGAGGATAATTATGCATTATCTAAAGATCGTGCTTTTACTGTAATGGAATATCTATCATCCACTGGTGTAGAACCCTCTAGAATGCAATTTAAAGGATTTGGAGAAAATGCACCAAAATATGATAATAATTCTCCTAGTAATAGAGCTAAAAATAGGAGAACAGATTTTTTAATTTTATAATTTAACTATCTTTCAGTATAATTATATTTTTTCAGATGTATAAAGTGTTTTTATCAATATTAGGACTGCTATTAATTACTCAATGTAATTATGAAAAAAAGGCTGAAAAGGTTGATGTTAAAAAAAAACCTATCAAAGAAGTGAATCATTTAGTAATAGGTAATAATTTTTTTCTTGCCGGAGATTATGAATCTGCTTTACATCATTATAGTGAAGCAATTATATTAGATACAGCCAATGCAGTTATTTATAATAATATTGCTGAGTTATATGAATTACAGGAGAATTATGATAGAGCTTCAGTTTATTTTAATATTTCCATAACTAAAGATCCAATGAATCCTCTAACTTACAATAATAGGGGGGAGTTAAGAGTAATTCTCTATGATTTTAAAGGAGCTATGCGAGATTTTGACAAAGCAGTTATTTTGGATCCTAATTGTGGAGTTGCTTATTTAAACAGAGGAGAATTAAAATTACAAAATCAAGATATTGAAGGTGCTTTGAAAGATTATGAGCTTTGTATTAAATATGATCCTTACAATCCAGTAGCTTACAATAATAGGGGGGATGTAAAGGAAATTAATGGAGATTTTAAGAATGCAATTATTGATTTCAGTGAAGCTATTAAGATAGATAGTAATTACGCGATAGCTTATGTAAATAGGGCTTATTCAAAAAAAGCGATCAAGGATTATACAGGCGCTTTAAAAGACTATGACCGCTCTATTGAGCTGGCTCCAAAACAGGGTTTGTTTTATTTTGATAGAGCTGCTTTGAAACTTGAAATGGGGGATCTTAATGGGGCATGTGAGGATTGGCAGACAGCTAAGATGAAAGGTTTTCCTTATTCAAAATACGATTCATTGATCAATGAGTATTGCTATTCAGTTAATATTATAAATTAATGATGCTTAGAAATACATTAGTATTCATCTTGATCATCAAGTTTCAATACATATTTGGTCAATCACTTATTTTAACAACACCTGTTGATATTGCAACAGGGTATGATAATTTAAGGCCTAGAGTTGTCTTAACTCAAAATGATATTCCTGTTGTTATTTGGGGAAGTGCTGGTTCCAATCCTGTTTATTTAGCTAGGTACAATGGCACTTCTTTTAATACACCAATACAAGTAAGTCCTGCTGGAGTTGATCCTTATTGTGCGACTTGGACTGGGCCAGATATTGCATCTAATGGAGATGATTTATGGGTTATTTTTGATGCTAATGTAAATGGGTATAAGATATTCTCAATGAAATCTAGTGATGGAGGTGTTACCTTTTCAGATACGGTGAATGTAGGTGATAATAGTGGATTAAATAGATTCTCTTCAATAGGCGCTAACCCAATGGGGAATCCAATGGTTGTTTTTATGGATCATGATCCTGGATGGACAAACCCTAATTATGTGGTGACTAATAGTCTAGATGGTGGTGTCTCTTGGGAGCCAGCTGTTAGTGCAAGTAATTCTATAACAGGTGATGAGGTGTGTGATTGTTGTCCTCCAGAAATAGTTGCCAATAACGATTATCAGGTTGCATTGTTCAGGAACAATGAGAATAATATTAGAGATGTATGGGCTACTTATTCTATAGACGATGGAATAAGTTTTAATGGTTCAGATATTGACTTTTCTAGCTGGAATTTAAATGCATGTCCTTCCTCAGCACCACATGGTCTTATTAGAGGAGATTCATTATTAACTACCTGGATGTCTGGAGGATCAGGACAAACAAGGGTGTTATTAGGGGTTTCCAATCTAAATGATGGGAGTGTAGGGTCTAATGTTGAGGTAAGTTCTTCTAGTTCTAATGGTGTTGTTCAGAATTTCCCAAGAATTGCTGGAGATGATCAGGTATTTGGATTAGTTTATCAGGAATACAGTGGTGGGAATTATGATGTATACATAGCTTATTCATTAAATAGTAGTAATACAATTGAAAGTACTGGTGTTATTTTGAATCAAGAAGTACAAGGAAATCAGCTTAATCCAGATATTGCTTATGCAAATGGAGTCTTCCATATAGTTTTTCAGGATGACAAGACCAATACTGTTAAGTACATGACAGCAACTATTAGCCCAGTTGATATTAATGAAAAAAACACCACTAAAATGTTAAGTGTTTATCCTAATCCCAATAAGGGAGTCGTTTATATTGATCTGTTAAATAGTCCTAAGGGAAAATCTATTGAATTAATTATTTCTGATATTAGTGGAAAGAAGGTTAATACGTTTTCTGTAGATTATTTAAACAATCAATCAATTGAGATTTCGCTACCTGATATTAAAGGAGTTTATTTACTCTCTCTTAGTATTGATGGTGAAATAAGAGATAATATCAAATTAATATCTGAGTAAATTAAAAATCTAAGATCATGAAACAACTAATCACCCTCCTTCTTGCTTTTCCAATGTTAACTACATTCAGTCAATATACAACGAAAAGTGTACAAACATCTATTGATCAGGTTACTGTGTATTTGTCAGGCGCTCAGGTTAGTAGGTCAGAGAAGGTGCAGCTTAAAAAAGGGAAAACAGAAATAATTTTTGAAGGAATATCCCCTTTAATGGATCCCTCTACTATTCAGCTTAAAGTACAAGATGGAGTAAGAATTTTATCTATTACACAAGAGCTAAATTATTTAAATATACATGTGCTTGAACCAAGAATAAAATCAATTAAAGATTCATTGGAACTTATTACAACTTTAATACAAGCCAATGCAGATCAGCAGAATGCATATAATTCTGAAAAGAATATGTTGCTACAAAATCAAAGTATTGGTGGTTCACAGACTGGAGTTAATGTGGATGAGCTTAATAAAGCTAGAGATTTCTTTTATTCTAATATTCTTAGAATAAACAAAGAATTGTCTAGGTTGGGTAAAGTAAATAAAGAATTGAATATTAAGTCAGGGAAACTAAATCAAACCCTTAGGGAATTGAACTATACCAATAACAATAAAAGATATGATGTTAAAATATTGGTTGAAACTCCAAATGATATTAGCTCATTATTTGACTTAAAATATCTTGTCGATAGGGCAGGATGGGAGCCGGTATATGATATAATTGCAAAAGATATATCGAGTCCGATTACTCTTAAATATAAAGCCAAAGCATTTAATAATACTGCTATTAATTGGGATAAAGTAAAATTAATTCTTTCTACAGCAGACCCCTATAGATCAGCAAGTAAGCCAGAGCTGTTAACATGGTTTCTGGATTTTGATAATTACCGAGATTTTAGAAGTAATGGTAAGGCTTTAAATACCAAAAGATATAACGATATGCAGGTTAGAAATTCTATTCAGACAGAAGATAATGCTGTAGCTTTTAAAGAAGTTTTAGTGTCTGAAGTAAGTGTGGACTTTGATATTGATGAGCCTTATACCATTCCTTGTAATTCAAAACCTTATCTTATCGATATTTCTGAATCTATTTTAAAAGCAGAATATTCACATTTTGCTGTGCCTAAAATTGAAAGAAATGCCTTTTTACTTGCTAGGGTAACAGGATGGGAAGACCTTAATTTAATTGAAGGACCTGCAAATGTTTATTTAGACAATAGATATGTAGGTAAATCCCAGATCAATACACTTAATTTCGATGACACTATGGATATTTCCTTGGGAAGGGATCAGAAAGTACTTATCGAAAGAAATGAGAAAAAAGATTTTAGTAGCAGATCGTTTATTGGAACCCAACGTAAAGAAAGTTATGTATATGAGATCAAGTTAAAAAACATGCATCAATCACCCATTCAGATTGAAATTCAGGACCAATATCCCATTTCTAAAAATGGTGATATTTCTGTAGGTGTACAGAATAAATCTAATGCCAATGAAAATGAGGATACTGGTAAATTGACCTGGAAATTCAACCTTGATTCTAGTGAGCTTAAAGCCTATGAGCTTTCTTATACCATTAGATATCCTAAAAATAAAAGAGTGGTGACTAGTAAACAATTCAGGACCATAAGCTGTCCTTCTTTCTAGTTATTTTCTGGTATAATAATTGTGCGTTTGCAATTAAAAATATTAAAATGAATAATAGAATATTAATAACAGTTATCTTCATCTTATTAATTGAAATCAATGGTAATGCTCAAGTTGATCAGTCAGTGCCTAATGAAGATTCAGTAGTAAATACAATTAAAGTAAAATCAAAAGAAGATACTAATCTGGTTTTTGATGTTGTCGAAAAAATGCCTGAATTTCCAGGTGGCCAAGTGGAGATGATGAATTTTTTATCAAAAAACATTAATTATCCTTCAGTTGCTTTAGAACAAGGTATGCAGGGTAGAGTGTACGTTCAGTTTGTAATTTGGAAAGATGGATCTGTGAGAGATGTGAAGGTGCTTAGAGGGGTTGGTTCACCATTAGATAATGAAGCTATTCGTGTCATTAAAATGATGCCCAATTGGGAGCCTGGTATCCAAAGAGGAGTGCCTGTCAATAGTAGATATACCCTTCCCATTAAATTCAAGTTAGATGCAGGGAATTCTACCCATAATAAGGAGGATAAAATATCAAAAGCTAAAGCAATGCTTGAGAAGGGTTATAAGATCAATAAAATTTCTAAAGAAACTGGCCTTTCTAAATTAGAAATAAAAGAGATGGAAGATCAAATGAAATAAATCTATGGATAGGTTAATAATCAACTTAAAAGATTTAAAAAAAGAAGATTTACCTAAGTGGGGAAAGATGAATGCATCTCAAATGGTGAATCATTGTAATTTATTTATCGATCTTTATGTGAATAAAATTGAGGTTCCATGGCTAATGAGAGGAATTTCTAGACTATTATCTCCAATTTTTATTAAATACATACTCTCTAAAGATTATACACAGGCACCTAAGAATTTGAGAACTTATAGTAAGATTAAGGTAGATGATCCATCCATTGATTTTGATGCTGAGAAACAAAAGCTGATAGAACAACTCAACATGATAGCTAATTTAAAAGGAAAAGTAGATCATCCATTATATGGTAGGGTGAGCGCAGGTCTTGTTAAAAAATTGGTAGCACATCATACCAGTCATCACTTCCATCAATTCGGTTTAATGTAGTTATCTTTTATTTATTCATGATAAATACAGGAACTGCTTCAAAAAAGTCCTTTCCTTTAAAAGAATGAATATTAATATCCATTATTGCAGCTTCATCTAGCTTAACAGTAATGGATCCGTCCTCATTTAAAGGGACAAGGCCATAATTTGTATTTATTGGTTGGCTAGTTTCACTTGCATAACTTTTTGGGAATAGATCAAGCTGGTCCAAAGTCAATAGAGTTAGGTTTATTGCAATGATTCCTAGAATTACTTTAAGTGTTGTGTCTTTTTTCATAATCTATTGTTTTATGTTTTTATTTCAATTGTTATATATAAGTTATATAGTTAAAGTTTAATTAATTGGATGAATAGGTCTATTTTTTATTTACAATTTACAATTAAGAGGCTAAATCATTTATGGCCATTATTAATTTATCAAGGTCATTTAAAGTGGTATATACATGAGGAGTAATTCTAACACCTTTTACACCTTCGTGATCTATACTGGTAGTATGGATCTTGTATTTCTGAAATAATTCTACGCCAATATCAAGTGGATCTTTTCCTTTGATTCCAAATGTTGCAATTGCACAGGAATAGCGAGTAAGAACAGAAGTGTAAAGTATAATATTAGGGTTGTCTTTTATTTTTCCGATCCAATAATTTTTTAAATAATTCAATCTTTCCTGCTTTCTCTGAATGCCTATGCTATTGTGAAAATCAATGGCGTTTCCTATTCCTTGTTCGGTTGGAAAGGAGCGTGTTCCCAAAGCTTCAAATTTTCTTATGTCATTACTATTGGGGTCTTCATTAGAAAACAGGGTCCATAGCTTGCTGATCTTTTCTTTTTTAACAAATAGGAAACCAGTTCCAAAAGGAGCACATAGCCATTTATGCAAGCTAGTACCATAATAATCGCAATTAATATCACGAATGCTGTAATCAATATGAGCAAAGCTGTGGGCTCCATCTAAGATCACTTCAGCACCTTTATCGTGTGCCATTTGTGTTATGGCTTTTGCGGGTAATATCTGTCCTGTCCAGTTGATCATATGGGTAATATGAACGATCTTGGTCTTGGATGTAATGGCCTGTTCGTACCTTTTTAAGATTTCATCATCATCTTCCATTGGAGCATCCAGCTGTACGGTTTTTAATATCACTCCATCTCTTTTGGCTCTTTGTCTCCATGAGTTCATCATGTTAGGATAGTCGAAGTTTGACACTACTACTTCATCTCCTTTTTTTAGATTCAGTCCAAAAATGATGGTTTCAAGTGCTTCAGTAGTATTTCTGTTAATAGCGATCTCCTCTGGTGAACAGTCTGCCAATAATGCGAGCTTTTCTCTTATGGGTTCACGACCTTTATCTAGTACCCTCCACATGTAATAGGAGGGAGCTTCGTTACTCATTTCATTAAATCGAACAAATGCATCTTGTACAACTTTAGGTTGAGGACTTACTCCACCATTGTTTAAGTTAATAATAGTGTTAGAAGTTGTGTAGGACTGTTGAATGTAGCTCCAGAAATCTTCTTTTTTTGCTACTTCTTTTGCTGAAAGCCCATTAATTTTAGCAATTTCATCTTTTAGCTCACTAGCATAGGCAAGGTTAAAGAATGGAGAAATAGAGATGCCGGCTGCTGTGCCCCCCATTATTTTAAGAAAATTTCTTCGATCTTTTGGATTCATCAATAAGTAAACTTAAACTAACAAGTTACTTATAATTTTTCATAAGGTCTGATAAGTGTATGTGTTAGTTTTTCAAAACGAACCCCGCTACAAGTTAATTCTTCTTCTGATTCATCAGAAATATCATAAAGCTGAGTGAATCTTAAATCGGATCCATTAAATACTACATAATAAGTATAATAATTACCACTCAATCCACTTTGTATGGTTATTAAATACATGTAGACTCCATTTTGCTCTTGTTTAGAAAATACAGATGTAATTTTATATACCTGACTAATTACATCATCTTTATTAATTGGTGTATGAATAAATACACTATCATTAAATGAAAAGCTAAAGATGTTTTTTTTATTTGATTTTTCTTCATTTTTCCCATCTCTTAGAGAGATATTATCTGCTTCTGGGACATAATAGTTTTTATTTGAAATGATTGTAAATCCTGTGATGTCTTGTGAAAATGAAAAAAAATTTATAAGGATAAAAAGAATGGATGTTAAGTGTTTCATAAGGATGTTTTTAATGTGTCATTATTTATATAATACATTGTTTAAAAAATGGAACAAGTGTAAATTATTCAGTGTTACTATTTAACTATCTTAGTAAAATGAAAGAAATGGTCGTCACTATAGTATTGACTAGTGTTTTTGCTTCCTGTAATTTGTATTCCGAAGAAGCAGGAAAAGCTGCTGAGGCATTTTGCGAATGTTCTGAAAATCGTGATTTTACATCAAAAGATGTAGCTGCTTATAATAAGTGGATAACATGTTTGTTAGATCATTCGGACTATACCGATTTTTATGGCATTGAAGGACTTAGCGATTTTAACAAAGTAAATACAGAAGAAGAGAAAACCTACGAGCTTTACAGTGCCATGGAGGAGAAGTGTCCCGAGATATTAGATAAAGTACACAAAATAAATCCGTGATACTTCATGCTTGAAGATTAATACTTGTCTCCCCCGATTTCTTAATAGATAATTTACCTTTTAAGATATGTATATTTGCCTTCATTATTTAGGTATAAAACATATTTCGAGCTGATTTTTCTTTTCTTTTTTCTGCCATTAACACCATCTTGATACTCTACTTCAAATTTTTCTAAGCTTATTATTTGAGTTACTTCACATTTAATTTTGGAAGAACTAAAATTAGAATTGAAATATAAAACATCACCTACTTTTACATCTTCAACTTTTAATGATGGTTTTTCACCATATTCTTTGTAGAATGAGTTATCCTTAGGAGCAACCTTATTTTCGGAAGATTTTTTTTCTGTTAAAATTGAAGTGTTCCATCCTGAATTTGTTCCTGAATATTTAATGTAAAATTTGTCTTTACTTTTAAAATTGAAAACCTTTACATAGTTGGTGGTATAACTATCGGGATTATCACAGTTTATTCCATTTACAGAAGTTTTAAATGTTGTACTTGGGTAATTAGTAATTCTACTAATATAAAATTCATTATTTATAAAATTTTCAGTGTTGTTTCCATCAAGGGAATAGACTATAATATTTCCAAATTTTACAGGACTATCTGAATAATTAAAAGACACTGAGGAATTATCTTTTTTATTTGGATACTTTTTTATGTCACAATGTCTAAATGGTAAATTTGAAATAGAATACTCATAGAATAACTTTATTGTTTTTGGCGGTATACAAACAACTTCCTTTTCAATATATGTTACTGACTCACCTTTGGAAGTTGAAATTCCAGCTCCAATTTTATTTTGTTGAATATATCCATATTTATTAATCCCAGTTACGGCTTTAGTAGCCATATTTGAAGCGCCAACTGACTCAGAATATGAAAATGTTCTATTTCGAAAATAATCATAAGCTATTTTGTTTTTTATGAAAAAACATTTGTTTTTATCTATGAATATATTTTTATCAGATTTGTTATAAATTGAAAATCCAGAACTTCCTTTGTCACTCCAAAAATCATAAGAAATTATACAGATTTCATCTTCGTATTTTAAATCTTTTGTAATGTCTGATGAGTTTGATTTTGTTTCAAAAAGTTGGTAGTATGATGATGGTGCACAGTTTGTAAAAAAAGAGCTAAATAATAAGAGTTTAAAAAAGTTTTTCATAAGAATTTAATTTAATCTAAAATATAATAATTAAAGTTAACTATTCTAAAAGTAGTTGTAATAAATGCACAATTAATAATTAGTTAACTACTTGAATTTCAAATAATTAACTTAATAAAAGTTGGGTACGAAGTACCCAAGGTGGGAGTCGAACCCACACGCCCTAACGGACACTA
>CAYSEW010000032.1:0-30132 GCA_964430245.1 uncultured Flavobacteriales bacterium | reverse complement strand
CTTCACCAGAGATACCTTCTTTTGCCATCAAAGATGGGTTTGTGGTAACTCCATCAAGAATTCCCATATCTTCAGCTTCTTTGATCTGATCTAGGTTGGCAGTGTCTATAAAAAATTTCATGCTGTATATTTAAGTTGCAAATTTAGGTTTCTACTTTAATATATGCCACTAAATCTATCAACAATTCTCAACTCATTTAAACATTAGTGTAATTTAAAAAGTACACCTTCACATCTACAATGTATATTATAAGAATTGCATTTGAAATGTTCATTACAGCCATGTGCCCATACTTTTCCTAGATTTACCCTAGTTTTTATATTATGATTATTGAAAAGTTTTTCAATGTTGATCCCATATTCATCCTTCCAAGCCACAGAATACAATGGAAGTTCAACATCAATTTTGGTTAATATTTTTTGAAGAATAGCTGTGCCTATGCCTTTTTTTTGTTCTTTCTGAGTAATCGCTATAACATCTATCAAATAATAATATGGAAAACTAAGATCTAGATGATTTTTTGTGATTTTGCTCATTTCTTCTACAGAAAGTTTAAATAGAATTGAAAACCCAATCACCTTATTATTTTTTTTAGCAACCAAATAATAATGGTCTTTATTAGAAAGATCGAAATTAACGGGATGGTGATAATCTAATCCAAAAACTTCAGCTGAGATTCGAAGGCAACAATTAATGTGCTCTTGCTTTAGTTGTTCTATCGATAAATGCTTGTTCAGAATAGGGGAGTTGAATAAAAAAATGGGCAAGCTACTCACATCGCACCGCTACAACCGCCTACCCTTGCTATGTTCCCATCCTGGGGGATTGAGCAGGAGCTGGTCGTATGAGACTTGCCCGCTGCAAATGTAGTATTTTTAAAGAAATTAAAAAGGATATCAGTTATTCATTCATGAAAACTTTTTTCCCATTGATAGCACCAATCATTTTACAATTTAGCTCCATGTCGAAAAATGGAGAATTTTCACTTATAGATTGATTGTTTTCTTTAGTAAAAGTCCATTTTTCAGAAGGATTGAAAAGAGTAAGGTTAGCTTCGAATCCTTTATCGATAATAGGTACTTCTAACTGAAGTATAGTTCTAGGATTAATAGACATTTTTGTTACAATTCCTTCTAGACCTAATGCTTTAGTAAGATGAGTTACAGCTAAAGGAAAAGCTGTTTGAGTACCTATTATTCCAAAATCTGCATTCCCAAATTCTACCACCTTAGATTCAGGATCTTGAGGAGTGTGATCTGAAGTAATCACATCAATGACACCTCCTTTTAACCCTTCGATCAATGCTTCATGATCTTCTTTGGTCCTTAGTGGTGGTATTACTTTATAATTACTGTCGAAATCCTCAGTGTCCTTATCGGTAAGTATTAAATTATGTATGGGGACTCCAGCAGATACTTGTAGCTCATTGGCTTTGGCTTCCATGATCATGGGGACAGAAGACCTGCAGGAAATGGAAGAAAAATGGATCTTAGCATCGTTGTAAGCAGCAAGATAAAGATCTCTGCTTATTTGTATTTCTTCGGATAGTGATGGCATTCCTTCCATACCAAGCTTAGTGCTTTCAATTCCTTCGTTTACTTGTCCATTTGGGGAGATTGAATTATCATAAGGAAATGAAAGGATAAGTCCATTGAAATTTTTACTGTACAATAATGCTCTTGAAAGGACTCCAGTATTATTAATAGGATATTTACCATCGTAAAAAGCAATTGCACCACTTTTTTTCATATCGTACATCTCTGCTAATTCTTCTCCTTTCCTTCCTTGTGTAACAGCACCCATAGGGAATACATCTACAAGATGCCCCTCTGTTTTATTGATACAAAACTCAATTGCACTATTGTTATCTCTAGCAGGGCTACAGTTGGGAATTAAACCAATTCCTGTAAACCCTCCATGTTGTGCTGCATTACATCCAGAAAGCAATGTTTCTTTGTATTCGTAACCAGGTTCTCCAAAATCTACATTCATATCAAATAATCCTGGGCAAATATGTAATCCTTTATGCTGAATCACAGTAGCAGAATCATCCTGAACCTTATTTGCGATTTTTTCAATCATTCCATTATTGATTAAAATATCTTTTGATTGTCCATTGAAAGATGAGTTAGGATCTATGATCTTTACATTTTTTATGATTATTTTCTTTTTCATGCTTATAAAATTCTAATCAGAAGGATTTCTAACCCCAAAAATACTAAAGTGAGGACAATAAAATACTTCCAGTATAAAATACCTAATGCTTCATTCTTAAAATCTATGTATTCTCCATTAGGAGGAAGGTCATATATCTTCACTTGATCTTTAATTCCTGCTCTTGTTAGCTGATGATTGAATTGATTAGCATTAAAGAAGTTCATCTCAGATTCAATTCTATTATAATTAAATGAAAACCCATCATTAATGACTTTATCTTTTAATAAGTTAAAATTACCATCATTCTTTATTTGATCCTTAACGATCAAAGCTCCATTAATGCCTTGTTTGGAATATCCAGGAATGAAATTCACCTTTTGGTTTTTGTTAAATTGATTAACTGCTAATTCATCTGAAGAATTCAGCATTGAATTAGTATTTACTAGCTGATCACTACCAATTGTATAGCTTAATTGTTGCTCTACACCACTCAATTCAGTGATCCTAAGCATGACAGGAACAAATAATGCATGACTGACAAAATTAGAGGCACTTGTATTTGCAGGTGATGTAAATGAATAGAGCTTCCCATTTTTAAATTCTGTATAGACCATAAATGGAGAAAGGTCATTCAATGTAATAATATTAGTAGATACAGAGTTTGACAAAAAATCAATATTGTATTTTTTATGAATAACAGGTAGATTCATATTCTTGGTCACTTTTTCAAAGACATTTCTGAAAATAGAATGAGATAGATTTAAATTGGCAATTTCAGCCGTGCTTGTGTCAATCTCATTGAAGAATATACCAATAGGGTTGTAAAATTCATTGTAAGAGCTATTATTAATGTTAAGACCAGGATAAACCACAATAGTTTTTCCATTTTCTGCACATTCATTGATAATAGATCTTAATCCAGAAGTAATATTCTCAATTCCATCAAGAATAATAAGATCATGAGATTGAATAGCTGAATAGTCTGCTTGATCAATAGATTGACTATTAAATTCTACAAATGGGGTTGTAGCATAAAGAGATTTAAAGTAGTTCGTGTTTTTTTCTAATGTTTCCTGAAAAAGATGAAGAGTTTTAATTTCACTTTTAATAAAGTAACTAAAGTAGTAGGTGTCATCAAAAATCAAATTAGGATTAGGATAATCAGATATTTTAACATTCCCATGTTTTAACCCAGGCGATTTCACCATATAAGTGATCTTTGTGATCAGCTCTTCATTAGCATTAATATTTCCATTAGACAAACCCTTTGTTTCATTATTATTGATGTTAAGGTCTATTTTAAATTGTATGTTTTCATCAGATGAATTAACAACTTTTACATATAGGTCTTCTTGTTGATTGAGTTTTCTTGATGGAGTATCAAACCATACAGAATCTATATAGATATTTCCCTTGTCCTTGTTTTGATAAGGGATTAAATAAATAGAAAGTGTACTGTCCTTTTTAAACAATTCTAATTCGGAAGAAGTTTTTTGAAGATCAGTTAGCCAGTAGACATCCTTTTGAGTGTTAATGTCTTTTAATATTTCTGATTGTCTTGTATATATGCTATTCAAATCTTTTTGAAATGAAGAAGGCATTATTTGAGAAGTAAGATCAATAAATTCATTTTTTGAAAGCCCCCTTTGATGCCTAGCTTCAAAGTCATTTGTAAGTAAATGAAATTTAACATCGTTATTATATTGATTAGCAATGTGAATGGCTTGGTTTTTAGCAAGGTCAAGAAAATATCCATTTGCACCTTTCATATCCATACTTAATGAGTTATCAATATAAATTGAGACAGTTTTTTCTAAATTATTTCCTTGTTGGTTGTGACTTGGTAAAAAAGGATAACAAAACGCCAAAACCAATGCACTTATCGCTAAAATTCTGCTTAATAAGATCAGTAAATGTTTTAGCTGAGATCTGTTTTTTGTTTCTTCTTTAACTTCTTTTAGTAAGCTTATATCTGAGAAGTATAGCTTTTTAAATTTCCTGAAATTAAATAAATGGATGATGATTGGAATAGCAATCAAGGAGAGTGCCCAAAGGAATTCGGGATATAAGAATTTCATCAGCTGCAAATTTATGAATTATCTCTAATATTTAACTAGAGATTTTTCTAATCCCATTCCAAATAATGCAAAATCATATTTTACAGGGTCATTTGGATCTAATATTCTCAGGTTAGTATCTAATTCTAGAACAGCTTTCCAGTCGTTTTGTTTTCTATTCAGAAGTTTTATTTTTCTTGCAGAATTTCCGCTGTGAACATCCAAAGGGCAAGAAAGCATGGAGGGGGAAATGTTTTTCCATATTCCAAAATCAACTCCATTTGTGTCATTTCTTACCATCCATCTCAGGAACATGTTTAACCTTTTAGCAGCAGATCCTTTAAGAGGACTTGAAACATGTTTCTTTGTTCTTACTTCATTGCCTCCTTCGAATAAAAAGATATTTCTGAAATTTTCAATGGCACCTAAGGATGAACCTGTTTTATTAAAACCTATTTCGAAAATATTTTCTAACCCACCATGCGTTAAATATATATTTTGTAAACTCAATGTAAAGTAATGAAGATCAAATCCATTGAATGTTCTGTGCTTGAAATCCTTTAATAGATCATAATTTTTATCACTATAGTTCATTACAAATTCATAGGGTTTTTCATTGAAAATTTCCACCAATTTTTTTGCAGAATTAATGATTGATTTTCTATTCCCCCATGATATAGTAGCAGTTATTAATCCAATTATTTCAATATCTTCTTTAATACTAAATTGATGGGGTATTGAGATAGGGTCATTTTTAATAAATCCAGGTTCATTAAATTGAACAACTTTAGATTCAAGAAAATCTTTTATTGATTCCTTTTGGAGTTTATTTCCTGATTTGTATTTCAATAGTCTCTGGTTGATCTTTTTCGCTAGACCGGATCTCAGCTGTATAATAATAACGATCGACTTCAGTTATGTTTACATACAATTTAACTTCAGTATCATTTATTATTGATTTAATCCTTGATTTTTTCAATGTTAATATATAATTACATTCATCTATCCAGTCTATATAAAATCTATGCTTAATTCTTTGCCTTGAGTATCTTTCAATCTGAATTTTATTAGTTCTTTTGATTTTAATGCTACCTCCTTGAGGACCAACCATGATAAATCTACCTCTTTTTACTTTTTTACATTTTGGCACTTTACTTTGAGCATTAATATTGAAAAACAATACAATTAAGAAACAACTAATTATATATCTAAATATTCTTAACCTTACCATATAATAAATGATTTTCTGTAAATGTTTTCATGGTCATTCAACAGTAAAAAGTAAGTACCTTTATTAAATGATGTAAGAGGTATTTCAGTTCTTTTTTGATCTATATTCATTCTTAAAACAATTTGTCCTAAACTATTATAGATATTGATATACGCTTCAGTAGAAATTAAATTGGTGATTTCTAAATAAATCTTGTCATTGGCAGGATTTGGAAATAATTCTAATTGCTCATTTAAATGATTTATATATACTGGTTGTTCTTCGCCTTGGTAGATATATATGTTATCGAGATAAAGATTATTTCCTTGTCTATTGGTAGTTTCAAATTTCACTATAACTTCTTGCCCTGAAAAATTACTAAGATCAATGCTATCTGTTCTCCAATGGTGAGAATAAGTAGGAATAAAATCATAAGAAATAGTATCATGGGTGCTAAGATCTTGATCATATTTATGGTAGAGTAAATAATCAAATGAAGATCCGCAATTATCAGATAAATAAACTTTTACCGTATCTTTTAACTGTGAACTAATACTTCTTTGTTGATAGGCTAAGTCAAATTTTAGGGTATGTGATGCAGAAGAAGGAGATAATAAGATACTGGGAGAAATTAAACCATCTTTCTGATTATCTCTAGGTGCATAGCTAAATAGTTGCATCGAAGCAGAAAAATTATTCCATAATAAACCACCTGTAGATATTGTATCCCAGCTCTCAGCAAGGTCATCATTACTAATGAACCAAAGGCTATCGATAAATCCATTTTCAAAATGCTCAACAAAAGGCTGCTCCTGCTGGCTTCTTATGTTAAATCTATTCATCAATCCATTATTATGAATGTCATATTCTAAGGGATTATTTCTAATTTCTGCTGCAAATCTTATTTCAATATTTCCAGATTCACTAATATAGAAAGAAGGCAAGTTAATCATAGTACTAGATCCAGGATTTAAACTGCTAACCCAATTGTAAGTTAGTACATTAGACCCATTAATAGTGACTGAAAAATCTATAGTATCAATATTACTATCTCCTTTATTACTTATATAGATAGAGGGTGAGAATGTATGATCACATGTGAATTGCATAGAATTTCCCATATAAACGGAATCAATGCTTAAATCTGTTATATTATTATTTGGGTCAACAGGTGTATGCGTTTGACTTAAATATAAATAAGCTGCATAGACATCTATTATTCCCATTCCATAAGTATTATCTTCACCTACAACTCCTAGATCTACAGCCGATAAATAAAGTGCCCACAGTAACTGTTCTCCAGTTAAATAAGGAAAGGCTTCTTTTAATAATAATACTGCACCAGATACATGGGGAGCAGCCATGCTCGTACCAGAAATGGTGTTAAATGAATCATTTCCCCATGCAGACCTAACATTATGCCCAGGAGCAACTACTTCAGGATGAATGGCTAAGGATCCTGTTCCAGGACATTGAGTAGGACCTAAAGTAGAAAAATAGCTTAATGGATATGGAAAGCTCATATTTCCATTAATACTTCCTACAGAAAATGTATTAACTTCTGTTGTGTTGATACGCTGAGGAGATGCAACTGTTGTGTTGTTTGGGCCAGCATTTCCACCAGAAAAAACATTAGCAATTCCAGCTGCTTCAATAGTATTCATTAAATCAACAACTATACCTCCGCAATGTAAGGTGTCTGGATCGTCATACCATCTCCAGCTATTATTTATTACATCTGGCACATCTATAGTTGTTGCAGTATCGCCATCTGGATTCAGCGCCCATTCAAATGCAGCCATCATATTAGCAATAGGAGGTAATGCTTGAACAGTTGAAGTAACAAAATCATTGGCGATCCAATATGCTTTAAAGGCTACGCCAATAGTGTCGTTAGTTGGTTCAACTAACCCTGCAATCGTGCCTAATGTGTGAGTTCCATGATCATTGACCATTCCATTAGGATCAGGATTAAAGTAACCTATCCATGATTGATCCATGGGGTAGTGCTCACCTATAAACCTAGTGTTAAATGCAGGGTGGTCTGGCCACACTCCAGTGTCGTAATTATAAACCATTCTGCCTCTACCAGTATATCCTAATGCCCATAATGGCGGTGCATTAATTGCAATCAATCCATTTTCAATTCCATTTGGCTGCTTATTATTGTTAATACTTTCAATAATTGGATCATGAGCAATGATACGGTTGGTTTCTAAATCAATTATTTTAATTTCATTAATTGTTGAAATTTGGTCAATAGTAGAAATATCTAGATTAGCAACAACCATATTTACAATCCAGAAATTCCTGAATTGGTTTTCTGAAATATAGTTTTGGTCCAATATCTTTAGGATGTCTTTTTGTGAATCAAAGGCCTGTTGCCTTAATTTTTTGATGAGAATTTTAATTCTTTCATTTGAGGGTGTCTTGTTAAAATTGAATTGCTGGTTTAGTAAATAAGTATTTACATTATTATTGAATTCAATTCTAACTGGTATTAATTCATTTTCATGATTTCCTATATATTCAATTAAGCTATTCGAAAGCTTTGTTTGTGCTGATTCAACTAAAACAATGCTTATATAGAATAGAATAAATAAATACTTCATGGATCAATGAATACTTGGAAAAGATGCGGGGTTATATTCATGCATAATATCGTATACTGCTTCAAAGATATCTTCTATATTAGGTTTGGAGAAATAATCACCATCACTTCCATATGCAGGTCTATGCTCTTTTGCAGAAAGTGTTTTAGGTTCTGCATCAAGATGGTAATATCCTTTTTGTTCTACAATTACTTTTTGTAACATAAATGCAGTAGCTCCACCTGGAACATCTTCATCTATGAAGATGATTTTATTGGTCTTTTTTAGAGATTCAACAATGAGATGATTTACATCAAATGGAAGTAAAGTTTGCACATCTATTAATTCACAGGAAATCCCTATATCTTTTAGCTGATTAGCAGCAGTTTCACATAAATTAAATGTAGATCCATAGCTTACTATGGTTATATCATTACCTTCCCTAACAATTTCAGGTATTCCAACAGGAGTTGTAAATTCACCTAGATTAGATGGTAGTTTTTCTTTAATTCTGTACCCATTTAAACATTCAATCACTAATCCAGGATCATCAGATTTAATTAATGTATTATAAAAACCTGCAGCTTTTACCATATTTCTAGGTACACAAATAATTATACCTCTTAATAAGTTTATTATTCCTCCCATAGGAGATCCAGCATGCCAAATTCCTTCTAATCTATGACCTCTTGTTCGAATTATCAAGGGTGCTTTTTGTCCAGCTTTTGTTCTATAGGTAAGTGTAGCAAGATCATCACTCAATATTTGTATACAGTACAATAAATAATCTAAATATTGAATCTCAGCTATTGGTTTAAGCCCTCTTAACGCTAGTCCTATTCCCTGACCAATTATAGTAGCTTCTCTTATTCCGGTATCAGAAACCCTTTCTTTACCAAATTCATCTTGCATGCCTTCCATTGCTTGATTAACACCGCCAATATGGCCTGTATCCTCACCAAAAGTTAAGACTTCGGGATATTGCTTGAAAAGAGCTCTGAAATTTTCTTTAAGCACCATTCTACCATCAACTATCTCATCATTTTCAAAAAGAGGCTCTGTAGAATTAATTTTAGTAGAAGACCTTTCATTTTCTATATAAAGTTGAGAGCTATATTTGTCATATAAATTACCTTTTGCAAGGTTAATATACTGTTGAGCAGCTGTAATCGCACTAGAATTCTCATCCCTTACAATAATTAATGCTTTCTTTATTGATTTAAAGATGTCTTTTCTAAGGGGGTCCATTAGATTTTTAATGTCATCTATTAATTGATTCAGTGCTACTTTATGAGTGCTTTCCTCAGCAATATTTGCTATTAAAGTTGATACGGATTCTTTCTCATCTTTGATGTCTTCTATATAAGCTTTCCATGCTTTTTTTGCTTCAACTTTCACATATTCTTTAGCTTCTTTTTGAATAGCATCAAGTTCTTCAATTGATGTTAATGGCTCTTCCATAGCATTATCTTTGCTTAGGATCCATTTTTTGAATTGATTAATACAATCATATTCTTTGGCCCATTCTAAACGCTCTTTTGATTTATATCTTTCATGTGAACCAGAAGTTGAATGTCCTTGTGGTTGAGTCACTTCTTCAACATGAATTAACACAGGAATATGCTTGGTACGTGATAAATCAATGGCTTTTTCATAAGTAGTAATTAATGCAGGATAATCCCATCCATTAACACGATATATTTGAATTCCATTGGTGCCTTCATTCATTTGCATTCCAGATAATGCTTCTGAGATACTAGCTTTTGTGGTTTGATATTTTTTAGGTACAGATATACCATATCCATCGTCCCAAACAGAAATAGCTAATGGTACTTGAAGCACTCCTGCTGCATTGATCGTTTCCCAGAAAATTCCTTCAGATGTACTGGCATCACCTATAGTTCCAAAAGCAACTTCATTACCATTATTAGTAAATTCTTTAAAAGAGGATAATGAATTATTGTCTCTATAATATTTTGATGCCAAAGCTAATCCCAAAAGTCTTGGCATTTGAGCTGCAGTAGGAGATAGGTCTGCAGATGAATTTTTTTGTTGCATTAAATTTTTCCAAGACCCATCTTCATTAATATTTCTTGTTGCAAAATGACCTCCCATCTGTCTACCAGCTGAAATAGGTTCATGATCTAGGTCTGTATGAGCATATAAACCCGCAAAATACTGTTGAATTGATAATGAATCAATCGCCATCATAAAGGTTTGGTCCCTATAATATCCGGACCTAAAATCACCATTTTTAAATTGTTTGGCCATGGCGATTTGAGCGATCTCTTTACCATCTCCAAAAATTCCAAATTTTGCTTTACCAGTAAGTACTTCTTTTCTACCTAGTAAAGAAGCTTCCCTGCTTATACAGGCAACCTTAAAGTCTTCTAAAACTTCTTTAATAAATTCGTTTTTACTGATTGATTTTTCCTTCTTCACTTGTTCAAGTTCGGTACTCATAATTCATGATAATTTCGCGAACAAAAATAAGGATTTTATCCGATAAATAGGATGTGAAATGATAAGAATATATCAAGGAAATTATTCTAAAAAAGAATTAGTTTGGTTCTGCTAGTACATTTGGCTTTTGCAAAATAGGCAAAATCAAAATTAGCCTCTATTAAAAAACAAATAAATAAAGGGTGTGAGGCTTGGTACTCAGGATAGTTTTTTTGGGTTGGGAAAAATTGTTCTTGTCCTTTTTGAGAAATAAGATCGCTTAAAGTATAGGAAATTCTAAAACCTGTAGTAACACCAAAATTTTCTGTACCAATAAAATAGGCTCCAAATCCTATAATTAGATTGGTCTGTAATTTATTGACGTCCTCAAGATCAAAAGTATTTGGAGAAGAGAATTCATCAGTGAAATTAACTTTCCTTATATTTTGAATTGAAGGACCAATTTCCATGTATCTTCCATCCTTATTGTGTCTGTAGAGCACCATATAATCAAAAGAATTATAAGATAAACTAGATTCATAGATTGGAGAAATATTTGTGACACTATCAAATTGATTATGTAGAAAGTCCTGCCTAAATTTACTAACCATAAAATCAAAAGTGATCTCATGATAATCACTTAAATTAATTCCGATTTTTGTGCCAAAACTATAAGATGGACTTAATCTATGATTATAATCAGCATCATCCCATATATTTTGGTTCATTAATATTCCAGTACCCATTCCTCCTTTAAAGCCTATATCGAACCACATTTGAGAATGAGCAGAAATAAAAATAAATAATGTACTTAAGAGACTAATTGTTTTTCTCATTGTTATATTTGATGTCTGCAAAATTAAATTAAAATTTATATACTCATCAAAAACAGTAAAATTATAATATATGAACTTATTAAAAGGTAAAGTAGCTATTATTACAGGAGCTACTAGAGGAATTGGAAAGGGAATTGCATTAAAATTTGCTAAAGAAGGTGCAGATATTGCTTTTACTTATGTGTCGAGTGAAGAGAAAGCCAAAGCATTGGAAAAAGAATTGACAGCGTTTAATATTAAAGCTAAGGGATATCAATCAAACGCAGGCGTATATGAAGAAGCTCAAACCTTGATCGAATCTATTGTTGAAGAGTTTGGTCAGATAGATGTGTTAATCAATAATGCAGGTATTACAAGAGATGGATTGTTAATGAGAATGGGAGAGGATGATTGGGATGCTGTTATGGAAACTAATTTAAAATCTGTGTTTAATATGACCAAGGCATCCCTAAGAACTTTCCTAAAACAAAGAAATGGTTCTATAATTAATATGAGCTCAATAGTAGGTGTTCAAGGAAATGCTGGACAATCAAACTATTCTGCTTCTAAAGCTGGTATAATTGGGTTTACAAAATCTATTGCTCAAGAGATCGGCTCAAGAAATATAAGATGCAATGTTATTGCTCCTGGATTTATTGAAACAGAAATGACTGGCGCTTTAGATCAAGAAGTAATTAAAAAATGGATAGAAAATATTCCTTTAAAAAGAGCTGGAACCACAGACGATATTGCTAATACTTGCTTGTATCTTTCTACTGATATGAGCAGCTATGTTACAGGTCAGGTATTAAGTGTTTGTGGTGGAATGTTGACCTAATTTTACAATGGATATCTATTTAAATCATCGCAGTTGGTATTTGATCATTTGTATTGGTGCTGCATTGATTTACTCTATCATCTTATATTTTAAGAACCTAAGGTCCAATGAACTTAAAAAGTGGACAATCCTATTGTTGGCTATTACAAGGTTTTTTATTGTTTTAATGCTTTGTTTATTTCTTTTAGAACCCGTTTTTAAAAAGGATAACATTCAATCAGAAAAGCCAATATTAGTTTTTGCACAAGACAACTCCGAAAGTATATTGGTTAATAAAGATTCTATTTATTATATAAACTCTTACAAAGATTCTGTACTAAACCTAATAGATAAACTTAAAAATAAGTTTGATGTACATACATTTTCTTTTGGAAATACTATTAATGAAGGGCTGACATTTGATTTTATTGAAAAAGCTACTGATTTTGGAAACCTTTTCAAAGAATTAAATGACAGGTATTACGGTAGGAATTTAGGTGCTGTAATTATTGCATCGGATGGAATAATTAATTCTGGTAGTAACCCTTTATATACAGATCAAGGTATTGACCAAGCAAAAATCTATACAGTTCCTCTTGGAGACACTATTTATCAAAAGGATGCTTCTATACAAAAAGTGTTATATAATAAGGTAGTAAGTTTTGGAAATAAATTTCCCGTAGATGTACATTTACTTTCAAAGAAAATGAAAGGAAATAGTATAAAAGTTTCTATATATAATGGAGAAGAACTAATACAAACAAAAGAGCTACTGATTAATAATGAATTAGACGCTTCAACAATTAAGTTTATACTAAATGCAGATAATGCTGGAAAGATAAAATATGATGTAAAAATAACTGAAACTAAAGGAGAAATCACTTTTGTAAATAACTATTATACCTACTATGTAGATGTGTTAGACCAATTACAAAGAGTTTTGATACTAGCCAATGCTCCACACCCAGATATTGCTGCTATAAAACAAGTTATTTCAGATAAATTTAATCGAAAAATAGATGTCCAGTTAATTAATGATTTTGATAATAATATTGAAGATTATGATCTTATTATTCTTCATAGAACCTATTTTAAAAAAAATGTAAAGATTTCTAATTTAATTAAAACTTCTAGAGCAGCAAAAATCCCTTTAATCCATCTAACTGGAGCTAAAATAAACACTCAATTTTTTAATGAATTAGATTTGGGTTTATATATAGAAGGACATGATGGAGTAATCAATGCTATGCCAGTAATTAATAATGATTTTAGCTCATTTATTATTAATAAAAAAATGAAAGAACAAATAAATAAATACCCTCCATTATCTGTTCCTTTTGTAGCTGTATATAAAAAGAATATAAGTGCCAATGTGATGATTTACCAAGAAATAAATGGAGAAATGACTGATTACCCAATGGTCCTATTAAAAGAACATCCTGAAGTTAGAGAGGCATTAATAGTTGGAGAAGGTGTTTGGCGTTGGAAAATGAATGAATATTTAAATAATAAAGAAATTAATGTTTTTTCTTCCACCTTTTCTAAGATCACTCAATATGTAACTTCTAATGATAAGAAAGATAGGTTTTCAATTGAAGTAGATAATGATTTTAAAGAGAATGATCCAATTCATTTTTATGGAGAAATTTATAATAGGAATTTCGAATTAATTAAAGACGCTGAGATTGAAATAGATATAACTAATGATTCTGGTAATTTATTTAAAAAAGTAATGATAAATAACGGCAGTAGTTATGAATTACATTTAAACAAGCTGCCGCCAGGAAATTATAGTTATAATGCCAAGTCACTATATGGTGATGAAGATTTTCAGCAAGATGGGACCTTTAATGTTCATAAGGTAAGACTGGAGGTGCTGAATTCAAGAGCTGATTTTTCTTATTTATACCAATTAGCCAATCATTATAATGGAGAAGGGGTCTCAAAAGAGAACCTGAATGAGCTTTATCAACTTTTAATTAAAAGTAATATGCCTAGTATTTCTCACCGTTCTTCTAAATTAGAAGACCTTATTAAATGGAAATGGCTGTTCTTAATAATTTCTTCTTTATTATTTATTGAGTGGTTTTCTAGAAAAAGAAGTGGATTGTATTGACCTAGATGTCATAATCATCAATGTTTTCGAAATTTTCAAAATCGTCATTGTCGAATTCATTAAAAACATCATTTACATCATCTTCAATACTAGAATCATCATTGTATAAATTGTCTATTAAATCAGGAATGATCTTAGAAGATTCATCAGGAGCTTCACCGAAAGAAAGTTTAACATAAGGATAACCATCTTCTGGATCTTCAACTCCTTCTTCAAATAGCTCAATGTAAAAAATCCACATTTTTAAGAAATCATAAACATATAAAATCTTTTGGTGTGGCATTTTTACCATATTACCTATAAGTGTATTCTTCATACTGGCTGGTCCTTTATTTTCTTCAAAAGACATGTCCATTAGGCCTATCTCTTCACCTTTATCCCATTCTTCATTACTCATATAAAAAGAAGCCATCTGATCCCCTTCAAAACCAAAAGCAGCTATGATAGAATGGTGAAATTCTTCAAAATTCTGATTTTCAAGAATAACAATATCTCTAAAAATATCTTCTTCTGTATCAATAACCACCCTAAAGGTGTAAGATTTAGTCTTCATTTGTTGGTTTTAATCCAATTTCAGCTGCTTTAATAATCAAAAATTGATAAGCATCATCATAGTTATTCTCAATTTCTCCGTCTAAAATAGCATCTTTAATAGCATCTTTTAATAGACCTACATTTTTTGATGGTTTAATTTTAAAGATATCCATTATATCCTCACCCGAAATAGGGGGTTGCCAGTTCCTTATTCTATCACGATCTTTAAGATCATTAAGCTTAAATTCAACATTGTCGAATCTTTTAAGGTATTTCTGCACCTTATTTTTGTTTTTTGATGTAATATCTGCCCTACATAATTTCATTAGATCTTCAATATCTTCACCAGCATCAAATAACAACCTTCTTATTCCAGAATCTGTTATTTCATCTTTAGTTAAAGCAATTGGCCTTAAATGTAATTGTACTAACTTTTGTACATATTTCATCTTTTGATCCAATGGTAATTTAAGTTTTTTAAATATCCCAGGTACCATCCTAGCCCCTTTATCTTCATGACCATGGAAAGTCCATCCATTTTTTGGATGAAACCTTTTAGTAGGAGGTTTTGCAATATCATGTAAAATGGCAGCCCACCTTAACCAAATATTGTCACTAGAATAGGGGAGTATGTTCTCAAGTACATTTAATGTATGATAGAAATTATCCTTATGGGCTTTTCCGTTTTTTATTTCTACTCCTTTTAGGTTAGAAAACTCAGGGAAAATTAATTTAAGGAGTCCTGTTTCATCAAGTATTTTAAAACCTATTGAAGGATAATTGCTTTGAATGATCTTTTGTAATTCTTCTGTAACTCTTTCTTGAGATACAATGCTGATTCTTTCAGCATTTTGTTTCATTGAATCAAGAGTATTTTGTTCAATTTTAAAATTAAGCTGTGCTGCAAATCTAGCTGCTCTCATCATTCTTAGTGGGTCATCAGAAAAAGTGATGTCAGGGTCAAGAGGTGTCCTTATTGTTTTGTTTTTTAGATCCTCAAGCCCATTGAATGGATCAATTAAATCACCAAAATTATCTTTGTTAAGACAAATTGCAAAAGCATTTATAGTAAAATCTCGTCTATTTTGGTCATCTTCTAATGTTCCATTTTCGACAATTGGTTTTCTTGAGTTTTTTCTATAGCTTTCTTTTCTTGCACCTACAAATTGCAATTCAAGATCATTCACCTTGATCATTCCGGTACCAAAATTCTTAAATACTGTTACCTGATCTATTTTTAATTCAGCAGCCACTTTTTTTGTAAGGTCAATGCCATTTCCAATAGTTACAAAATCTATGTCAGATGATGGTCTATTTAAGATCATATCTCTAACATATCCACCCACTATAAATACAGGTTGATTAATTGTTTCAGCTATATTAGAAACAATCTTTAATGATCTATGCTCCATATAATGGTGGTCACAATAATTATTTTCTAATGATCTTAATTTCACCGTTCGTTTTAATTTTAATGATAGAGGATGGTTGATGAGTACAATTTATTTTTGGCAAATCTAATATGAAGTCAACTTTTGACAAAATTTCCTTAGCAACTTGTTCTAACTTTTTAGGTGGAAGTCCACCAGAAATATTTGCTGATGTAGCAGTTAATGGTTTGTTAATTCTTTTTAATAGTTCAAGTTGTTTTACAATTCTAATAGCTATAGAGCCATCTTTTTCAATAAGAATATCGGGTAAGTTGATCGCGTGATGATAAACAATAGTGGGCTGAAATTCAGCTTGATCAATAATGTCCCATACTATTTCGGGAATCTCCCTAACATATTTTTTTAATAGTAAGTCATTTTCTAAAATTAGAATTAGCTTATTATTAAACTCCCTTCCTTTAATAGAATAGATTTTCTTGATGGCAGCTACATTATCTGTTAGACAACCTAGTCCCCAAATAGTATCTGTTTGGTAAAGTATAACACCACCAGAATTGAGTATATCTATCGCTTTATTTATAGGATCCAAATTGTAAAATTTTTAAAGAATGTTATGATAGATATCCATCACTTCTTTTGTCAATGAGTTAGGTTCAAATTTTTTCACGAATTCTTTACCTTCATCTATCATTGTTTTTTGTTTTTCTGAATCAGTAAGCAATGCATCAATAGTATGACTTATTTCTTCGTAATCAGTTGGATCTATATATAAAGATGATGGTCCTCCTGCTTCACTGAAGCATCCATCTTTCGAAGTAATTACAGGAGTGCCACTTGTTAATGATTCTATAATTGGAATACCAAAACCTTCAAATAAAGATGGATAAATAAAAATATCTGCAAGTTGGTAAATGCAAGGCAATTCCTCTATAGTTACATGATGAAGAAAAATGATCCTATTTGGATCAATCTTTAATTTATTCATTTGAACCTTTAAAAAATTGATGTATTTAGTTTTTCTTCCAACTACTACTATAGGCAGGTCATTTTTCATTAAAGGAATAGACTGTATGATTGCATTTAGGTTCTTTCTGGTTTCAATTGTCCCAACATTTAAAATAAAGTTATCAGGTAATTGAAGTTTTTCCTTAATATGTAAAATAACCTCATTTGGATAAGACCTTCTAAAATTCTCATGACATGTCTGATATACAACCTTGATCCTGTCAGGGTTAACATTGTAGAAATCAACAATATCATTTTTTGTTTGTTCACTAATAGCAATGGTTAAATCTGCATTTTTAGTAGCATATTTAAATTTCACATTGTGAATTCGTCTATCTATAGACCTATAATTTCTAGGAAACCTTTTAAAGATCAGGTCATGAATTGTTACAATGTATTTTATTTTTTTACTTCTAGTTCTTGGAATTTCATTACTTAAGCCATGATAAATATCAATTTTATCTTTAATAAGTGACTTTTCTAGGTTGATTGACCTCCAATAACCTTTGAATGTTTTATGTAAAGGCGTGTCAGGAAATACCGTTTCAACATTATTAAAATCTGACAGGAATGACAACCTGGGGTTTTTTAATGATTTAGGGGTGTAGAGTCTATAACTATTTTCAGGGTAATTAATGAAAATCTGTTTTAAAAGATCTCTGCTGTAATTCCCAAGACCTGTATAGTTTTGATAGGCTCTTTTTGCATCAAATCCAATCTTCATAATAGAAGTTTAATAAGCTAAAATAGTAAATTGTTAGATTGAAACATTAAACTCCCTTAACGCATCATTTAAAGATGTTTTTAGATCAGTGCTTTTCTTCCTTTCACCAATTATTAAAGCACATGGAACTTGATAGTCACCAGCAGGAAAATTCTTGGTATAAGAACCAGGGATTACTACTTTTCTTTCTGGGACATAAGCATGGTGTTCAATAGGTTTATTTTCTGACACGTCTATAATTTTTGTAGATTTTGTTAGAACTACATTGGCTCCAAGCACAGCTTCTTTTCCAATTCTAACTCCTTCTACAACAATTGAACGAGATCCAATAAAAGCACCATCTTCAACTATAACTGGAGCAGCTTGAAGAGGTTCAAGAACTCCTCCTATACCAACACCACCACTTAAATGTACATTCTTACCAATTTGTGCACATGAGCCCACTGTTGCCCAGGTATCTATCATACTTCCTGTATCTACATATGCACCAATGTTAACATAAGAAGGCATTAGAATTACACCAGGAGCTATATAAGCACCATATCTTGATACAGCATGTGGGACAACTCTTATTCCTAATTCTTTGTAGTTTGTTTTTAATTTCATTTTATCATGAAATTCTAAAGGGCCTGAATTAGATGTTTCCATCTTTCGAATAGGGAAATACATGACAACAGCTTTTTTTACCCATTCATTAATAATCCATTCATTATTATTAGGCTCAGCTATCCTTAAGTCTCCCTTATCTATTTTTTCTATTACAGATTCAATAGCATCTGTTACATTAGCATCCTTGAGTAAAGATTGATCATTCCAGGCTGCTTCAATAATATTCTTTAATTCCTCCATGATATATTTTGTTGGGGATAAAGTTAATAACCTAATTGTAATCGTACAACTTGAAATGGAATAGTTTAATTTAGCCATATGTCAAAAGTGCTGGGAATAGATTATGGAACCAAAAGAGTTGGTTTAGCAGAAACTGATGACAATCAAATTATCGCTACTCGATTGACATCAATTCATGCAAAAGATCTAATAGAATATTTAATAAGTTATTTTAATAATAATGAAGTAGATACAATCGTAGTTGGAATGCCAGTTAGATTAGATGGTAGTGCTACTAATAGCACAGAATCTGTAAATAATTTTATTAGTCACCTAAAAAGAAAATTCTCTGCTAAAAAAGTCATTACTATTGATGAAAGATTTACTTCTAAAATTGCATCTCAGGCCATTGCAAAAAGTGGTATGAATAAGAAAAAAAGACAGAATAAGGAATTGATAGACCAAGTAAGTGCGGTGATAATATTACAAGATTATTTAGTAATGAAAGAAAAAGGATTGATTTAATAAAAGAAATTAGTTATTTGAATAAATAGACTACTTCATTTTCTTTTTTCATGTAATAAGTCTCTCTAGCAAATTTTATTAAAGCTTGTTTATTGGTCCTTAGGAGATTGGTTTTGTTTTTGACTTCTTCAATTAACTTTTTATTATTATCATTTTCATTTTTAAGGGTATGAAACTGATTATTCATTTTATTAAGCTGAAATACATTAGTATCTTCAAATAGGAAAAGAACTAAAATAAAAATAAGAGTTGCAATAAAATATCTGTTAATTAGTATTTTGAAAGACTTTTTCATAAAAATGATTAATCCATTGATCAAATCTATTATAAATTAATTTTGTTTTTATTAGTTTGCTAATGGGTTATAAACAGATTTTTGTTGGTTCATTGCATCTTTGTTTAATATGCTAAGTAAATCACATCTTATAATAATTGATCTATTAATTGTATGGGCAGGAATCTTATTTTATCTATTATTTCCGTTTGATCAATTAAGAATGAATGAAAATCATGAATGGTATTTCAATGAGCATATAAGCTGGCACATTATCCTTTATTTGGGTGTATTATATATCCCTTATTCCATATGGAATATTCATGCTAAAGATTTTGTGATTGATACAAGAATAGGTAGGTTAATATTCAATAAAAATGATAGAAAAAAAGAATTATTAATCTATTTATTAAAGTTATTTTTCATTCCATCTATGCTTAGTTTAACTATTCAAAATGGAATAGTAATGATAGAATATTTACTGCTTTTATTTGATACTGAAAAGATAGGATCTTCTTATATATTTTCTCATAATTTATATCCATTAATTATTTATACAGTATTGTTCCTTACTACAGGATTGTATACTATAGGATATATTGTAGAGTCAAAACTGTTAAATAGTGAGATTCAATCTATAGATACTTCTTTTTTTGGTTGGTTGGTAACGTTGGTCTGTTATTACCCTTTTTATATTATTATTTCTAATTACCTTCCAATGATGACCAATAATTTTTCTTATTTTATTAATGACACTTTTACCATTATTGTATTTATTTTATTAATTCCTCTTCATTTATTTAAGTTATGGTGTGTCATATGCTTAGGGTGGAAGTGTTCTAATTTAACCAATAGAGGCATAGTTAGGAATGGTCCTTATAAATGGGTCAGACACCCGCATTACACAGTTAAATTATTAATTTGGTGGATAACATTTCTTCCAATATTAATGAATGATCCTATTTATATTATTGGAATGCTTTTCTGGACTTTAATTTATTATTTAAGGGCAATTACAGAAGAAAATCACCTTATGAAAGACAATAGTTATATTGATTATTCACAACAAGTTAAATTTCGTTTTATTCCAACATTAATATGAACAACAAATATATTTTAGGTGTCATTTTCTGCTTTATTAATTTGTTTTTTAATGGGTGTTCTAATGAAGAAGATTTCAATGAAAATAAGTTGCTAGATAGTCTAGAAGATAAAGAGAATATTATTGATTCAATTCCTAATCAATTAATAATAGTGCTTACTAATGATTCCAATGATATAAATGGTTATTTATATAGATATGAGGGTAATAAGAATAATTGGAGTCTTCAAGGTAATATGATTGATGTTACTATTGGAAAAAAGGGTATGGCAAAAGGTAGAGGAATAGAGATTGGAAATTCAGCAGATCTGATAGATAAAATTGAAGGTGATGGTAAAACACCATCTGGTATATTTACAATAGGTGATGCTTTTGGTTTTCAGCCAATAGAAAAAATTAATGGTATAAAATTGAATTATCTACCAATAGATTCATTTAGTAGGTGTATAGAAGATGCTGAATCTATGTATTACAATAAGATTGTTCAAATAAATAAAGTAAATAAAGATTGGGATATTGCTGATAAAATGAGAAATGTAGAGTTATATGAATGGGGTTTTTTTGTAAATCATAACACACCTTCTTTATACAATAGTGGATCTTGTGTGTTTTTTCATATATGGAGAGGACCGAATAGATATACTTTAGGCTGTACAGCTATGTCTAAAGAAAATATTTTAAAGCTATTATATTGGATAGACCCTAACAAAAATCCATTGATTATTCAATATGTCATTTCTGATTATAATAAGATTAGTTCAAAATTGAATTTACCTGACATTATATTACCTTAATATTTACTTTTTGTCTGTTAACATTTCTTTGATTACGACATTATGTCATTAAACTGATTATGGCATATCCTTTGACAATTGCAGATTAAAGAATTAATTTTTATCATGCAAAAAGGAACAATCAATGTACAGACGGAAAATATTTTTCCGATCATTAAAAAGTTTTTGTATTCAGATACAGAAATTTTTGTTAGAGAGTTAGTGTCTAACGCAGTAGATGCTTCACAAAAATTACTTACACTTTCATCTGCTGGTGAAGTAAAAGGTAATATTGGTGAATTAAAAGTAAAAGTGATCTTAGACAAAAAGGCAGGAACACTTACTATTCGAGATAATGGTATTGGAATGTCTGAAGAAGATGTAAATAAATACATTAATGAGGTGGCTTTTTCAGGAGCAGAGGAGTTTTTGGAAAAATATAAAAATAAAGATCCAAAATCTATTATTGGTCATTTTGGACTTGGATTTTATTCGTCATTCATGGTTTCTGATAAAGTTCAGATTCAAACCAAATCTTTTAAAAAGGGAAGCAAACCTGTTCAATGGGAATCTAAAGGAAATCCTGAATATGAGATCAAAGAGATTAAAAAGAAAGAAAGAGGTACAGATATTGTGTTATTCATAGCTGAAGATTCTAAAGAATATCTTGAAGAAAACAGAATAGAGCAAGTACTTAATAAATATTGTAAGTTTTTACCTATTGAAGTTGAATTTGGTACTAAGAAAGAATGGATAGATCATCCAAAAGGTGAAAAAGATGAGGATGGTAATGTTAAAAAAGAATCTATAGATGTAGCTAATATTATCAATAATACATCGCCTGCATGGATTAAAAAGCCTGTAGATCTTAAAGATGAGGATTATAAAAGCTTTTACCACGAGCTTTATCCAATGACAGAAGAGCCCTTATTTAATATTCATTTAAATGTAGATTACCCATTTAACTTAACTGGAATTCTATATTTCCCAAGATTAAAGAATCAGGTTGAAGTACAAAAAAACAAAATTCAATTATATTCTAATCAGGTTTTCATTACTGATTCTGTAGAAAATATAGTTCCTGAATTTTTAACTTTATTACATGGGGTAATAGATTCACCTGATATTCCTTTGAATGTCTCGAGGTCTTATCTTCAAAGTGACAGTAATGTAAAAAAGATTTCTAATCACATTACTAAAAAAGTAGCAGATAAGCTAGCTGGTATGTTTAAAAATGATCGAGAAGATTTCCAGAAAAAATGGGATGACATACAGATCTTCATTCAATACGGTATGTTGTCTGATACTAAATTCAATGAAAAAGCAAAGGATTTTTCTTTATTGAAGAATACAGATAATGAGTATTTTACTTTTGATGAATACAAGAAAAAAGTAGAAGCTGTACAAACAGATAAAAATAAAAGACTGGTTTATTTGTATACACATGATGCTGAAGAACATCATTCACTAATAGCAAATGCAAAAGAAAAAGGTTATGATGTATTAATATTAGATGGACCATTAAGCAGTCATTTTATTACTAAAGCAGAGCAGGACCTTGAAGTTTCTTTTGCAAGAGTTGATGCAGATACTATAGATAATATAATCTCAAAAGATGAAGAGATTCCTTCTAAATTATCTAAGGAAGAAGAAGAAAAAGTAAAGCCAATCTTTGAGGAGATTGCTGAAAAAGAAAAATTTGTTGTTCAGGTAGAAAGTTTAAATGAAACTGAAAAGCCAGTAATTATTACCCAAAGTGAATTCATGAGAAGAATGAAAGAACAGCAAGCCCTTGGTGGAGGTGGTATGCAAATGATGGGCAATATGCCTGAAATGTATAATTTGGTAATTAATTCTAATCATTCTTTTATAGGAAAGATTTTAAAATCTAAGAAGAAAGATCAGGGTAAATTAGCTAAACAAGCTTATGATTTAGCTTTGTTATCTCAAGGGTTATTAAAAGGTAAAGAATTAACAGATTTTGTCAACAGAAGTTTTGAACTGATCGATTAATTATTTTTTTGATAATATTACACGATTACCTGAGATCTTAAGTTTCCAGGAATTGTCAAATATATAAGGAAGATACCTTTTGTAAAGAGTTAGGCGTTTTTTTGGAAACTCAGCATCTTCACTTGCAGTGGGTTCGCCAACAAATTCGTAAGTATTGATATTTGGATGTTCTTTTTTGTATTTATTAAAAATGGTAACGATTGTAGACATGACTTTGTATGCTTCTCCTTTGTTAGTTAGCACATATTCTTCTCCATCGTATTCATCGTTTAATACACCAAATGCAATGGTGGCATGAAGAAGATTGTTTTTTTTTCGAGCAAATCTAACTTCATAATCAATGCCATTAAGAGTTTGAAAAGTATAAGTGCTGCCAGTTTTAATAGCTGGAAAATTTATTTTAAATGGACTTAACATCTACCATACTAATTTATAAATAATAATGAAATAAATTCTGATACATAGTTAATGAAAATGTATATTTGAAAACATGAGAATAGGAGGTATAGTTGGAGCAATTATTGGTTTTTTTATAACAAAGAAGTTCTTTGGAGCTTTTCTTGGTTATTTAATTGGAACTGCTTTTGACAACATGAAAGTAATTACTTCAACAAGTGGTGGTGCTTTTAGAGGATCTCATAGTCATGATCAAGGATATTATACACAAAGAATAAGTCAAAATGATTTTGCTACTGCTTTATTGGTGTTGTCAGGTGCTGTAATGAAAGCAGATGGTAAAGTATTAAAAGCGGAACTTGAGTATGTTAAACAATTTTTTAGTCAACAATTTCCCCCTCATCTTTCAAAGCAATATATAAAACAATTTAGAGATGTATTGCAAAAAGATTTTAATCTTCAACAAGTTTGCAAATCAATAGCTGGGGTAATGCCTATTCAGCAAAGGTCTTTATTGATTCAATATTTATTTGGTATTGCTAAGGCTGATGGACATGTTTCTGAACCAGAGGCAAAGATCATTGCCAGAATAGCTTCATATCTTGGTGTTCCAAGTAGTGAATTTGATCAGCTTAAATCCATGTTCTATAAAGATGCAGCCAATGCATATAAAGTCTTAGGACTAGATGCCAATGCAGATATTGCTGAAATCAAAAAAGCATATAGAAAAATGGCTATCAAACATCATCCTGATAAAGTTAATCAGTTGGGAGAGGAGTATCAAAAAGCAGCAAAAGAGAAGTTTCAAAAAATTCAGGACGCCTATGAAGTTATTAAGAAAGAAAGAGGCTTTAAATAATTGAAAAACAAAGAATTAATACCAATATTTTCTTCTGCTACTATTCCTTTATTAATTGTGGCATTTATGTGGATGGTTCATTTATTGGCATTACAATATAATCTTGATTTAAAATATTATGGGGTATATCCTAGGAAAATTGAAGGATTAAAAGGTGTTATTTGTTCAGCCTTTATCCATAATAATAGTGATTTCAAACACATATTTAATAATTCATTACCTGTATTGATCTTAGGATGGGCATTGTTCTATTTTTACAAAAGAATTGCCTGGCAAATTTTAATCTATTCCTGGTTAATAGGTGGATTGTTTGTATGGTTAGCGGCAAGACAGTCCTATCATATTGGTATAAGTGGAGTCATATATAGCTTAGCATTTTATTTGTTTTTTAGTGGTGTATTTAGAAAAGAAGTAAGGTTAATGGCCATAGCATTATTTGTTGTCTTCTTATATGGAAGTATGATCTGGGGAATATTTCCGTATGACTGGAGTATTAGCTTTGAAAGTCATTTTATGGGTGCTCTTATTGGTATAGTATTGGCCTTCTTTTATAAAGAAGAAGGCGCAACATTTAAGAGGCAAAAAACAAGCTGGGAAATAGAGGAAGAGATGGGAATTGAACCACCTGACTTTGAAAATGAATTTTACAATGATTTATAAATAAATTTATTTATCTTCTTTAGATTCATCTTCTTCTTTCTTTTTAGGCTTTCTTTTCTTTTTTGTTTTAATTTCTATATCATCATTAGACTTATTTAAAGCAATAATGATATTATCATCTTTAGAAACACTGTTTTTAATGATCTCTTCAGCCAATGGATCTTCGATAAATTTTTGTATTGCTCTATTTAAAGGTCGTGCTCCAAATTTTTGATCAAATCCCTTGTCAGCAATTAACTCTTTGGCATTATCTGTAATTTCAACATTGTAACCTAAATCTTGAATACGTTTAAATAATTTTTTTAATTCAATTTCAATGATTTTTACAATGTCTTCCTTCTCTAATGTGTTAAAAACAACTATATCATCTATTCTATTTAAAAATTCTGGAGCAAATGCCTTTTTGAGGGCATTTTCGATAACACCTTTTTGGTGCTCATCTTCTTTTTCACTTTTTGCTTGTGTTCCAAAACCAACTCCAGTTCCAAAATCTTGTAATTGTCTAGCTCCAATATTAGAAGTCATTATGATGATAGTATTTCTAAAATCAACATTTCTTCCTAAACTATCAGTCAATTTACCATCATCTAAAGCTTGTAACAATAAATTAAATACATCTGGATGTGCTTTTTCTATTTCATCTAATAAAACAATAGAGTAGGGCTTTCTTCTTACCTTTTCTGTAAGTTGGCCACCTTCTTCATATCCTACATATCCAGGAGGTGCACCTATTAATCTAGATACAGCAAATTTCTCCATGTATTCACTCATGTCAATACGAATTAAGGCATCTTCAGAATCGAATAAATAATTTGCTAAGACCTTACATAATTGAGTTTTTCCGACACCTGTAGGACCAAGAAATATAAATGAACCAACAGGTTTGTTGGGGTCTTTTAAACCAGCTCTATTTCTTTGAATGGCTTTTACGACTTTTACAATAGCTTCATTTTGTCCAATTAATGTGCTTTCTAAGGATTCCCCCATTTTCATTAATCTTCCACTTTCTTTTTCAGCAACTTTCTGTACAGGAATACCAGTCATCATAGATACAACTTCAGCTACATTATCTTCAGTGACCTTCTCTCTATGAGTTTTACTTTCTTCTTCCCATAATTTTTTAGCTTTATCTAATTCTTCATTCAATTTTCTTTCAGAGTCCCTTAATCTTGCTGCTTCTTCATATTGTTGACTTCTTACAACTATATTTTTTTGCTCTTTAACATCTTCGATTTTCTGTTCTATTTCAATGATGTTTTTAGGAACATTAATATTAGTAATATGAACTCTAGAGCCTACTTCATCAAGAGCATCAATTGCTTTGTCTGGCAAATATCTATCAGTGATATATCGAGCAGTTAAATGGACACAGGACTCTATTGCTTCATCTGTATAGGTTACATTATGGTGCTCTTCGTATTTTTCCTTTATATTATTTAGTATCTGAATAGTTTCATCGATTGAAGTGGGTTCAATTAACACTTTTTGGAAACGTCTTTCCAATGCGCCATCCTTTTCAATATATTGCCTGTACTCATCGAGAGTTGTTGCACCTATGCATTGAATTTCACCTCTAGCTAATGCTGGTTTGAACATATTAGAAGCATCTAATGAACCAGATGCACCTCCTGCTCCAATTATTGTGTGGATTTCATCAATAAATAATATAATATCTGGAGACTTTTCTAATTCATTCATTACAGCCTTCATCCTTTCCTCAAATTGTCCTCTATATTTTGTGCCAGCAACTAAAGATGCAAGATCTAATGAAACAATTCTTTTATTAAAAAGAACTCTAGAAACCTTTCTTTGAACGATCCTTAAAGCAAGACCTTCAGCAATTGCAGATTTACCAACACCTGGTTCACCAATTAATATTGGATTATTCTTTTTTCTTCTAGAAAGAATTTGTGATACTCTCTCAATTTCTTTATCTCGACCAACTATAGGGTCTAATTTATCATCTTCAGCAAATTTAGTAAGGTCTCTACCGAAATTATCTAGAACAGGTGTTTTGGATTTAGAGTCAGATATTTTTTTTGGTGAATCTGAGGAGAAACTACCAGAAGGAGGATCATCATCATCAGTTGGTCCAGGCAGCTCACTTTTTGGAGCATTGTATCCTTCCTCCATTAAACTTTCTAACTCGTCCTTTATAAGTTCATAATCAATTTTGAACTCATTTAATATTTTTGCAGCCAAATTATTTTCTTCTTTTAATATTGATAATAATAAATGTTCAGTCCCTATCATATTACTTTTAAAAAGTTTAGCTTCTAGATAGGTGATCTTTAAAACTTTCTCTGCTTGTTTAATTAAGGGTATACTACCTGCATCCATGCTAGATGAAGTTCCAAGATCTAATTTTTCTTCAATTTTTTTCCTCAACTCTTTAGTGTTGACACCAGCATTGTCTATCATTTTAATAGCAATACCTTCACCTTCTCTAATAATTCCTAACAGCAGGTGTTCAACACCTATATATTCATGACCAAGTCTCATAGCTTCTTCTCTACTAAAACTAATTACATCTCTAACTCTCGGTGAAAATTTTGCATCCATATTATAATGACCCTCTTTTTATTATGTTAAAATTACAAAATTCTTAACATTTCAAAGATATCCAACTTCTAAAAACATTGTTTCTTAACAATATTCATTTTTCACACAAAAATTTGTGAATAAATAGGTGTGTTTTTGTAGTGTTTATTCTCTAAAGAATTGGTATTTTCGAGGTCTTGAAAAATATTGTTTTTTTTCTTGGTTTTTTTACTAAAAATATTGAATTTTAATTTTAATTTATGGCTGAAGATAGAGGTGAAAGAATTATCCCGGTAAGTATAGAAGATGAAATGAAAACAGCTTACATTGATTATTCAATGTCAGTAATTGTTTCTAGAGCTCTCCCTGATGTGAGAGATGGTTTAAAACCTGTTCATAGGAGAGTTTTATATGGTATGCTAGAGCTTGGTGTTCGTGCTAATAGTTCATATAGAAAATCTGCAAGAATAGTTGGTGATGTATTAGGTAAATACCATCCACATGGAGATTCTTCTGTTTATGACACCATGGTTAGGATGGCACAAGAATGGTCATTAAGATATCCACTAGTTGATGGTCAGGGTAATTTTGGGTCTGTAGATGGAGATAGTCCTGCCGCTATGAGATATACTGAAGCAAGGTTAAAGAGAACAGCTGAAGAATTACTTTCTGATTTAGATAAAGATACAGTCGATTTTGCAGCCAATTTTGATGATTCATTAAGTGAGCCAACAGTATTACCCACAAGAATTCCTAACCTGTTAGTAAATGGTGCTGCTGGAATTGCTGTTGGTATGGCTACTAATATGGCCCCGCATAATCTATCTGAAGTGATTGATGGGACAATTGCTTATATCGATAATAGAGAGATTGATATTGAAGGTTTGATGCAATACATAAAAGCTCCTGATTTTCCAACTGGTGGGATAATTTATGGATATGAAGGTGTGAAAAATGCTTTTGAAGAAGGTAGGGGTAGAATCGTTATGAGAGGAACTGCTACAATTGAAGAGATCAGGGAAGGTAGAGAAGCAATTATTGTTACTGAGATTCCATATCAAGTCAATAAAGCCGATATGATAGAAAAAACAGCTTCTTTAGTACATGAAGGTAAAATTGAAGGGATATCAGAAATCAGAGATGAATCTGATAGGACTGGAATGAGGGTTGTTTATGAAATTAAAAGAGACGCAATACCAAATGTTGTATTAAATAAATTATATAAGTATACTGCTCTACAAACTTCATTTTCAGTTAATAACATTGCATTAGTTAATGGTAGGCCTGAGATGCTGAACTTAAAAGATATGATCTCAAATTTTGTAGATCATAGACATGATGTTGTTGTAAGAAGGACTAAATATGAATTAAAAAAGGCAGAAGAAAGAGCACATATCCTTGAAGGATTGATCATTGCTTCAGATAATATTGATGAAGTAATCGCATTAATTAGGGCATCTAAAAGTCCAGATGAAGCAAGAGAGAAATTAATTAAAAGATTCAAATTATCTGAGATTCAATCCAAGGCAATAGTTGAAATGCGATTAAGACAACTAACTGGTCTTGAGCAAGATAAACTAAGGGCAGAGTATGATGGTTTAATGGAATTGATTAAAGAATTAAAAGGTATTCTTGACAATGAGGATAAAAGGATGCAAATTATTAAAGATGAATTAATAGAAGTTAAAGAAAAGTACGGGGATGAAAGAAGGTCTATCATTGAATATTCAGCCAATGAAATGCGTATTGAAGACCTTATACCTAATGAAGAAGTAGTAATTACTATCTCTCATGCAGGTTATATTAAAAGAACCAATTTATCTGAATATAAGGTTCAGAATAGAGGCGGTGTTGGGTCTAAAGGATCAACAACAAGAGATAAAGATTTCCTTGAGGAATTATTTGTTGCCACTAACCACAACTGGTTATTGATCTTTACAGAAAAAGGGAAATGTTTTTGGATGAGGATTTTTGAGGTTCCAGAAGGAAATAAAATAGCTAAAGGAAGAGCCATTCAAAATCTAATCAACATTGAGCAAGATGACAAAGTCAAAGCATACGTAGTTGTTAAGGATATTAAAAATGAAGAATATCTTAAAAGACCTGCTACACAAAACGATGTTGATAATGGAATAGCTGAAAAGTTAGATGAATTAGTAGATCGATACTACATTGTAATGTGTACAAAGAGAGGTGTTATTAAAAAGACAAGTTTAGAGTCCTATTCTAGACCTAGAACTAATGGAATTAATGCAATTAGTATTAGAGAAGGTGATGAATTATTAGAAGCTAAATTAACTA
>CAYSEW010000031.1:6632-30737 GCA_964430245.1 uncultured Flavobacteriales bacterium | reverse complement strand
TTTAGTACTTCCACCGGGACTCGAACCCAGATCTGTTGCTTAGGAGGCGACTGTTCTATCCTGTTGAACTATGGAAGCATAAGGATTTAAATTTTATTATTTATTTTTTTTATAGCTATCACACTTTAAGGTATGATTACAGCCGTAATCATATGCGGTGGCTTTTGCCTTTAACTCCATATTGTAAAGCTCTCCACCACATTCATCTTCAAACCATACTACATTATTATTTTGATCGAATATTTCACATTTTTTACATCTGTTAGGAGTAACAATTTCTCTAAATAAATAACCACAAGAGCTAAATGCTAATAGTGTAAATAAACAGAAGCTTAACAATTTTATTTTCATGATCATTTATCTTATTGAATTACCAGCTTCAATATCATCTTTAGTTGGAGCAACAAAAGCTAAAGCACCATCTAAAGACTCTGCCATTAAGATCATACCTTGCGATTCAACGCCCCTTATTTTCCTAGGAGCTAAATTCAAAAGTATAGAAACTTTCTGTCCCACAACATCTTCTGCATTGTAATGCTCAGCAATGCCCGAAACCACAGTTCTGGTATCTATGCCAGTGTCTACAGTTAATTGTAAAAGCTTATCTGCTTTCTCAACTTTTTTAGCGGCTGTAATGGTGCCTACTCTAATGTCCATTTTAGTAAAGTCGTCAAAAGTTATTTCATTTTTCATTGGTGGAAAGTTAGATTTTTTTTCAGTTGATTGAACTAGCTTGGCTATTTGCTCTTGGATCTGCTCATCTTCAATTTTGGCAAAAAGAATAGATGGTTCATTGAGCTGATGGCCGGTGGTTACTAAATCATTATTACCAGCAGCATCCCATTTAGGTAGCGTAATTCCCATCATTTCAGCTAATTTTAATGCGACATGTGGCATAAAAGGCTCAAATACAATGGCGAGATTAGCAGTGATCTGTAAAGAGATATTCATGATCGTTTCTACCCTTTCAGGATCGGTTTTAATCAACTTCCAGGGTTCAGTATCGGCTAGGTATTTGTTTCCTACCCTTGCTAGCTTCATGGCTTCAGCCAAAGCATCTCTAAAACGAAAGGAACGGATGGCTTTTTCAATATGTTGTGGAGCTTGTTTAAGTGCATTTAAAGTCTCTTGGTCAATTTTTTCAAGCGTATTTCTTTTGGGAACAATCCCAGTATAGTATTTTTTGCTGAGTACAAGAGTTCTATTAACAAAATTTCCAAAGATGGCCCCGAGCTCATTGTTGTTTCTAGCCTGAAAATCCTTCCAAGAGAAATCACTGTCTTTGTTTTCGGGGGCAATTGAACAAAGCACATACCTTAAAGCATCTTCTTTACCAGGGAAATCATTGATAAAATCTTCTCCCCATACAGCCCAATTTCTTGAAGTACTTAGCTTTTGTCCTTCTAGATTTAAGAATTCATTAGCAGGCACATTCTTAGGTAATATATAATCTTCTAATTCAGATAGAATTGCTGGAAAAATAATGGTATGGAAAACTATGTTATCTTTTGCTAAAAAATGAATTAATTCAGTGTTTTTATTTTTCCAATAATCCTCCCAATTCTTTCCGTTGCCTTCCGCCCATTTTTTAGTGGCAGATATATATCCTATAGGTGCATCGAACCAAACATACAGTACTTTTCCTTCAGCGTCCTTCATGGGTACTGAAACCCCCCAATCTAAATCTCTTGTAATCGCTCTTGGTTTAAGACCAGCATCTATCCAGCTCATGCATTGACCAACTACTTGGTTTTTCCATTCATTAGGTTGATGTAGCTGCTCTCCTTTGTAAAGCCCCTCCTTCATCCATGATTTCAGCCAATCTTCATGTCTTTCTAGCGGAAGATACCAGTGAGATGTTTTTTTAAGCTCAGGAACTTTTCCACTTAAAGTCGAAGTAGGATTGATTAGCTCTTTAGGGCTTAATACAGAACCACACTTTTCACATTGGTCTCCATAAGCATCTTCAGCATTGCATTTAGGACATTGGCCGGTAATGTACCTATCTGCCAGGAATTGTTTAAAGTCCTCATCATAGTATTGCTCTGATTCCTCTTTGATAAAGCTGCCTTTTTTCTCTAGCTCAGTAAAAAGTTCTTTAGCCGTTGAGTGATGATGCGCTGCAGATGTTCTATCATAAATATCAAAACTAACACCTAGCTTTTTAAAAACATCTTTATTGCTTTGATGATATACATCGACAATTTCTTTAGGAGATTTTCCTTCTTTTTTTGCTCTTAAGGTAATGGCAGCACCATGCTCATCAGAGCCACAAATAAATGCTACATCTTCACCATTAGACCTTAAAAACCTAGCATAAATATCTGCAGAAATATAAACACCTGCAAGATGCCCTAAATGCAGTGGCCCGTTGGCGTAAGGAAGTGCTGCAGTGATAGTATGTCTTTTAGCTTTAGCCATTAGAATTTTTAATACGCGTGCAAAGATAACTTTAATAATGTTTATTTTTAATCCCATGTCTAAAACAAATAAGACAATTATTCCTCCAGCTTTAAAAAAAGGAGATCAAGTTGCGATAATTGCAACGGCAAGGAAGGTTTCATTGGAATTTCTTTTAAAGGCAGAAGAAACACTATCATCTTGGGGGTTAGTATGCATAAGAGGTGAAAATTTATTGAAGGAGCACCATCAGTATGCAGGCACAGATAGGGAAAGACATGAAGACCTTCAGTGGGCAATGGATGATATAAAAATTAAAGCAATTATATGCTTTAGGGGAGGTTATGGCTCTGTTAGATTATTAAAAGAAATCAATGCTGAGCAACTTCTAAAGAGCCCAAAATGGATCATAGGATATTCAGACATTACTGCCTTACACTTGTTTACTCACGCTCAAATTAATATAGCCTCTATTCATGGCACCATGCCTATTAATTTTTCCGAAAACACTTCTGAGGCATTAAACACATTAAAGGCATTGCTTTTTGGAGATAAATATGAAATTTCAGCTGCTGGGCATTCAAACAATAGATTTGGTGTAGCTAAGGCAGAAATCATTGGAGGTAATTTAGCGATTATTCAAAGCTTAATGGGGACACCATTTGAAATTGAAACAAAAGGAAAGATCCTTTTTTTAGAAGACATAGATGAATATCTATACAATATTGACAGGATGATGTGGACCTTGAAGTTGAGTGGAAAACTAGATCAGCTTGCTGGATTAATCGTAGGCGGAATGACAGACATGAATGATAACGACATCCCTTTTGGTGCAAGCGCTTATGACTCTATTAAAGAGAAGGTGAAAGAATATGACTATCCTGTTTGTTTCAATTTTCCTTCAGGACATGTCAGCGATAACAGAGCAATCCCTTTTGGAATTCCCCTTAAATTAGCAATTGACAAAAAAGGTGTGAGCCTTAAATAATACTAAGATTAATGTTCAAATTTTGTATAATCAGTAGGTATTGAAAATAAACCCTCTTCTTTATCTTCATCTGTAATAACTTGAGTAACTAGCTCAGAAACCATATCCCCACTAGAAAGAATGTATTCAGTACTTTTCATAGGAAAATAGTTGGCTAAGCCTTTTATCTTCAAATAATACATGGCTTGTTTTTCTTTTCTATTTAGCGCTTCTAGCATAGGTATAAAAAAACCATAGTTACCTTTTGTAACCCAATAAACGATTTTACGATCTTGTTCTTTATTGGTAACTATTATTTCTTCGCATGATTTTCCTAGAATATTTTTGCTGTTTCCTGTTTTGTTGACCTCTACCTTAATGTTTCCTGCAGGACTTCTTAATGGAGCTTCAAGATAAAGCTTACGTTCCGGACTAAGGGCAATTACCTTTTTATTATCAAGATTAACGATCTTGATGGCATCAACCATTCCTTTTTTGTTAATCTCTTCAATCCTAACCATATTATCTTTTACATAATATTTATAGTTCAAATTCAATGAACCAACAGTTTTATTAAAAGAAATATCTCCCTGAAAAGGAGTAAGTTTTTTTTCAGAGGTTGAATTTTGACTAATTATAGAATGATTGCTTAGAAGAAAAATTCCAGTAATTAAAAAGGGGATGATTTTATTTTTCATGTTTAAATAATATTTCTTTTTTAAGATGTGCTAATTTAAAAAAAATTAACTCAAATTTACATTCTACAAAAGTTATACCACATTCAATTGAAATCGACAAAGGAAATAGGACTAAAAGGCGAAGTATTTGCAAGAGATTATTTTATTAAATGTGGGTATAAGGTCCTTGAACAGAATTGGGCATTTAAAAAATGCGAAGTCGATTTGATTGTTCAATTAGATAATACAATTTGTTTTGTAGAGGTAAAAACACGAAAAGATAGCTTTATTATAGACCCCATCCTATCTGTTTCTTTATCACAGCAATTAAGAATTATTAACTGTGCAAATCAATACATTATTCAACATTCAATTGAGGAAGAGATTAGATTTGATATTATTGGCATTGTTGATAACAAAGGAGAATTCGAATTAACACATATTAAAGAAGCATTTTATCCAACCATTGACTAGATTAAATAAATACATAGCAAATGCAGGAGTTTGTAATCGTAGAGAAGCAGATCAGCTTATTTTGTCTGGCAAAATAATGGTAAATGGTAATGTAATTACTGTACTAGGCACTAAAGTGAGCAAAGAAGATATAGTAGTATATAATGGCAAAGTGCTAAGCTGTAAAAATTTTCAATACCTATTAATTAATAAGCCAGTTGGTAAAGAAGCTAATAATTTAGGTCAAGAATACATTAACGATGTAACTGTTAAGCCAGTTGTCTCAATGAATACATCTTCAGCAGGATTATTAATATATTCGAATGACATTGAACTTATTAATAGAATTGCAACCAATAAAGAGTCATATAGACAAAAGTGTATCCTTGAATTAGATAAAGAAGCAGAGTTAAAGTTGATTGAAAAGTTGGAAATAGGCTTTGACATTAATCAAGCTTTTTTTAAGGCTTATAAAGCTCAATTTGGAAATAAAGGAAATAATAAAAGAATGATAGTATTCACAAGCTGTTTTTTCACTGATGATACGATAGTTGATGGCTTTGAGTTTTTAGGGTATAAGATCTTACATATAGATAGGGTAGAGATTTTTGGGATTAAAAAAGGACCATTAAAGAGAGGAAAATCTAGAGTGTTAAATAATAAAGAAATTGGGTTTTTAAAAATGGTTAAAGGGTTAACATAGCTATTTTAGCAGCTTGTTGTTCCGCTTCTCTTTTTGACGATCCAACTCCTATTGCTTTTTCATGACCATCCATTAAAACTCCCATTTTAAATTCTTTTTCTGTATTTTTCTTGGATTCAGTCAGTAAAATAAATTTAAGGTCAATTTTATTTTTTTGACAATATATAATGAGCTGACTTTTATGGTCATCATTTTTGTTTTCTATGTCAGCCAGGGAAGTGTTTTTTAATACAATTTTATTGATAAAAATAGTTTTTGTTATCTGATATCCTTGGTCTAGATAAATAGCTCCAATTAGAGATTCTACCATGTTGCCAAGTAGTGATTTGTACACTGTTTTCCCTCTTTTGTAATTAATAAAAGGCTCAAGGTCCATGCATTTCCCATAGTAATTAAGATTTTCTCTGCTTACTATTCTAGATCTTAATTTTGACAACTCCCCTTCAGATTTTTCAGGGTAATTTTGAAATAAAAATTCTCCAACAATTAATCCAATTACTGCATCACCAAGATATTCTAATCTTTCATTGCTGTTTTGTACGCCATTGGATAGCTTTATAGATTGAGATCTATGCCTGAATGCTTGTAAATAAAGAGAATTATCCTTGGGTTTAATTCCTAGGGATCTTAAAAAAGTTAAGAGTTGAGGAGAAAGAGCAGTGTCGTTTTTTTTCTTAAAGAAACGATCAAGCATTGTATTTTTTTACAATCAGGGATGTGTTGTGTCCGCCAAATCCAAATGTGTTGCTCAATGCAGCACGAACTTTTCTTTTTTGAGCTTTGTTAAAGGTGAAATTAAGCTTGTAATCTATATTTTCATCCTCTGTTTCAAAATTGATGGTTGGAGGAACTATATCTTCTTGCACTGCCTTAACACAAGCAATCGCTTCAATTGCTCCAGCTGCACCAAGAAGGTGACCAGTCATTGATTTAGTGCTGCTTATATTAAGATTATATGCATGCTCACCAAAAACTTCTTTAATAGCAGTTGTTTCTGCTACATCTCCTAAAGGAGTAGAGGTTCCATGAACATTTATATAGTCAATTTCATCAGGACTCATGTTGGCATCTTCAAGGCATAATGACATAGCACTAATTGCTCCAAGTCCTTCTGGATGAGGTGCTGTCATATGGTGAGCATCAGCACTTAAACCACCACCTTTTATTTCTGCATATATTTTTGCTCCTCTTGCTTTGGCATGTTCTAATTCTTCTAGAATCAAACACCCAGAACCTTCTCCAAGAACAAAACCATCTCTGTTTGCATCAAAGGGTCTTGAAGCTGTTTTAGGAGAGTCATTTCTAGTTGAAAGAGCTCTCAAGGCATTAAAACCACCTACTCCAGCAATATTTACTGCAGCTTCAGATCCACCAGAAATAATAATGTCACTTTTTCCAGTTTGTATTAACATCAACGAATCAATCAGTGCATTTGTAGCTGAAGCACAAGCAGAAACAGTTACATAGTTAGGACCTCTTAAACCATATTTCATTGAAATATGACCTGCGGCAATATCTACAATCATTTTTGGAATAAAGAATGGGTTGAACCTAGGAGAACCATCTCCATCTTTAAAGTTAAAGCACTCTTCTTGAAAAGTTTTTAAGCCACCAATTCCTGAGCCCCAGATTACTCCAGCTCGATCGAGATTAATTTTATCTAAATCGATGTTGGAGTCTTCCATTGCTTCCTGAGCTGTAGCCATAGCAAAAATAGAAAAGAGGTCAAGTTTCCTTGCTTCTTTTCTATCTAGAATGCTTGCAGGATCAAAACCCTTAACCTCGCAAGCAAATTGCGTTTTAAATAACGAGGCATCAAAACGGGTTATTTGATCTGCTCCACTAACTCCTTTTTTAAGATTTATCCAATAATCATTGGTATTGTTCCCTAATGGAGTGAGTGCACCTAGACCGGTAACAACGACACGTTTCTTTTCCATTTATAATAACTTGTAAGTATTAAACTTGAATTATTTTATTTGGCGTTATCCTCAATATATGAGATAGATTCACCAACAGTTTGGATATTTTCTGCTTGATCATCCGGAATGGCAATATTGAACTCTTTTTCAAATTCCATTATTAGCTCAACAGTATCTAATGAATCAGCCCCTAAGTCATTAGTGAAACTTGCTTCTGGGGTTACTTCTGATTCGTCTACACCTAATTTATCTACTATAATTGCTATTACTCTTGATTTTACGTCAGACATATTCTTTAGTTTTAATTGTTTTTCTGAGTGCAAATAAAAAACTTTTCGAGAACTCAACAAAATAGTTTTTACTAAACTTATGAATAATTAAGGATTATCAGATATGTAAATTAAAAATAAAATAGTTGAAAATTGGTCAATTAGGAAGGTATATAAAGTATTTTTGTCCAAAAAACAAGATGAATATTGCTCTGTTTGCTTCAGGTTCAGGTAGTAATGTGAAAAACATTATTGATTATTTCAATCAAGATTTAGAAGTTAATGTAAAGCTAGTAATCTCGAATAAGTCAGCTGCTGGAGCTTTAATACATGCAGAAAATTCAGGTATTAAAACAAAAGTTTTTAGCTACCATGAAATAAATAGTATTTTTCCCATTATAGAAGTTTTTAAGGAAAACGACATTGAGCTAGTAGTTCTGGCAGGGTTTTTATTAAAAATACCAGCTGAACTAATTAAAGAGTTTAATGGAGATATTATCAATTTACACCCCTCTTTATTACCCAAATATGGTGGAAAAGGAATGTATGGGAATAATGTTCACAAGGCCGTGATTGAGGCAGGGGAGTCTCATACTGGAATTACGATTCATTATGTAAATGAACAGTATGATGAGGGTGAAATAATTGCTCAATTTAGTACAGCTGTTAGCGACAATGAAACAACAGAAACTTTATTAGGTAAGATCAAAACTCTGGAAAAAGACCATTTTCCAGCTACTATCAATAAAATAATAAAACAAAAAAGCTTGTAAAATGATAGGGTCAGTATTTTGGGAAACTGGATTTAACATAAAGGAAATAGGGGTTGCGACTATGGTTCTTTTTGCTGTAATAGATATTTTTGGTACGATTCCAATGATTATTGCATTAAAAGAAAAAACAGGAAAGATTTTTCCTCTAAGAACTTCATTAGTTGCATTATTGATTTTAGTTGGATTTTTGTTTTTGGGAGAGAGTATTTTGGGAGTGATTGGAGTTGGCATTAATGAATTCGCTGTTGCTGGATCATTTGTGTTATTTATCATGGCATTAGAAATGATTTTAGGAGTTGACATTTTCAACAATAGCAGTGATATTGACACTAAAGTTGTTTCTGTTGTTCCATTGGCCTTTCCTATGATAGCAGGTGCAGGCACAATGACTTCACTGATCTCATTGAGAGCGGAATTTGAACAAGTAAATATTTTAATAGCTATTGTTTTAAATTTGTTAGTTGTTTTCCTAGTACTTAAGCTAACATCTTATATAGAAAACTTATTAGGAAGGGCAGGAATTGCAATTTTGAAAAAAGTATTTGGTATTATTCTTATGGCAATTGCAATAAAATTATTTAGCAGTAATATTAAAGAGCTATTTTAGACATAATGAAGGATAATTACATAGGACCTTTTAAAAGTACGAGATCAAAAATGCATGAGATCATTTTTGAAGCAGATACTTTTGCTGGAAAACTGTTTGATATTGTCTTGCTTTGGATGATCTTATTTAGTGTTGCTGCGGTGATGTTTGAAAGTGTTGAGGAAATCAGATTTAAGTATGGTGAATTTTTAAATGCCTTTGAATGGGGAATTACCTACTTGTTTACTGTAGAATATATTGCAAGAATTGTAAGTGTTAAGAGACCTTTAAAATATATTTTTAGCTTTTATGGTTTGATAGACCTTATATCTCTACTCCCTACTTACTTGGGAATATTTATTACTTCAGATAATATATCTTCAATTAAAACCATTCGTACCATTCGATTAATGAGAGTGTTTAGGATACTTAAATTAATAAGGTATGTTAAAGAGGCAAATACGCTTAAACAGGCATTAATAGCAAGCCGTCAACGGATTGTAGTATTCTTAGCCGGAGTATTGGCTGTTGCCACTATAATGGGAACGATAATTTATATGATTGAGGACCCAGAGGATGGATTTACAAGTATACCCAGAAGTATATATTGGGCGATTGTTACACTTACTACTGTTGGTTATGGCGACATTTATCCACATACGGTTTTGGGTCAGTTTTTTGCTTCTATTATTATGATCTTAGGTTATGCAATTATTGCTGTTCCTACTGGAATGATTTCAGTTGAGTTAGTAAAGGCAGGAACAATGAATACTCAAAGCTGTCCAGGCTGTTCTAAAGAAGGACATGACAACAATGCTGAATTTTGTAAATTTTGCGGAGAAGAATTAAACCCTGAAGAAACATGAAGATAACATTGTATACGGATGGAGCGGCTAAAGGAAATCCAGGCCCTGGAGGATACGGAGTGGTACTGTTATCGGGGAAACACTACAAGGAACTAAACGAGGGCTATAGGATGACTACCAATAACCGCATGGAATTATTAGCTGTAATAATTGGCTTAGAAGCATTAAAAAAAGAAAATCAACAAGTACAGGTTTTTTCTGATTCTAAATATGTAGTTGATGCAGTGGAGAAAGGTTGGTTATTAGGTTGGGAAAAAAAAGCATTTAAGGGTAAAAAGAATCCAGATCTATGGAAGAGGTTTCTAATAATCTATAGAAAACACCAAGTGAAGTTTAACTGGATAAAAGGACATGCTGGCAACACCTATAATGAGAAGTGTGATGAGTTGGCTGTAGCAGCAGCAGAATCAATAGATCTATTAATAGATGAGGGATTTGAGGCTCAAAACAATGGACAACAATTATTTTAAGATGAAAGCAGCAGTATTAAAATCTTACGGAGATGCCAAAAAATCTTTTCATATAGAAGAAGTCCCTATGCCAGTTATTTCCAACAATGAGGTAATAATCAAAGTAGAAGCCTTTGGCTTAAACTTCGCAGATGTAATGGCGAGAAGAGGATTGTATAATGATGCGCCTCCTCTTCCATCTATTTTAGGTTATGATGTAGTAGGGGAGGTAGTTGAAGCAGTTTGTGAAGAGGGTAAAAAACTATTGGGAAAAAGAGTAGTTGCCATGACAAGATTTGGAGGGTATGCTGAATTTGCGAAAACAGATGTAAGCGGAGTTGCAGTTATTTCAAACAATTTAGCATCAGTAAAAGCATCTGCCTTAGCTACACAATATTGTACCGCTTACTACGGAGCAATGGAGTGCACTAATTTATTTAAAGGAGATCGCGTGTTGATCCATGCAGCAGCAGGAGGAGTTGGAACAGCGATCACTCAATTAGCAAAAATAAAAGGGTGTGAAGTTATTGGGTTAACCAGCAAAGAAGCTAAAATGGCTTACTTAAAAGAAAATGGAGTAGATCATCCAATAAATATTAGTAAAGTAGATTATATTGATCAGATCAAAAAACTTTCTGATAATAAGCTTGATGTTATTTTTAATTCAGTAGGGGGTAAATCGTATAAAAAAGACATGAGTATTTTAGATAAAGGCGGTAAAATACTTTTATATGGAGTGGCAGATCGATTAAATAATAGTAAAGGGATTTTAGGCACAGTAAATTTATTGTTAAAGTTTGGTATAATGACACCCATTCAGCTAATGATATCATCTCAGTCTATCATTGGAATTAATATGCTGAGAATTGCTGATTATAAACCCAAAGTTTTAAAAAGATGTTTAGAAAAAGTGGTTGAAATGACAGAAAATGGAACGCTGGACCCTAAAGAAGGAGGTGTGTTTAAAATAGATGACCTTAGCAAAGCGCATGCTTTTTTAGAAAGCAGGAATTCCGTAGGGAAGATTGTTGTAAAATGGTAAATAAGAAGCTGTATTCGTGAAACAAATTGGTGCCTTTTTAGTAGTATTGATAATAGGGATTTCAATAGCTGTTTATATGACAGCTGAATCGCAATCTCACAAGGAAAAGTCTAAGGCTACAATAAAGAACAAACCTCATTGTTTTATTTCAGTGTCAGAACTAAGTCAATATGAACTACCTATATCTGATGCAGAGCTATGTAATGAGCATTTTATTTCTGACTTTAATTTAATCAATCAACTAGGCGATACAGTTGATATTGGGTTGTTGGACAATAAGATATGCGTAGTTGACTTTTTTTTTGTGAGTTGCGGGTCTATTTGTCCTAAAATGAATGACCAGCTAAAAAGGATTCATGATCAATATATAGACAATGAAAAGGTGCTTCTTTTATCTCATACTGTTTGGCCAGAAATGGACTCTTCAGAAGTTCTTTTTAGTTATGCAGAAGCATATGGTGCCAAACATGTGAAATGGCAATTTTTGACTGGTGATAAAAAAGAGCTGTATAGAATGGCAAGACATAATTACTTAGTAGTGCCAGACATTAATGACACTAGTTATGTACATGGAGGTGAGGCAGATTTCATCCATACAGAAAATGTGGTTTTAATAGATGAGAATAAAAAGATAAGAGGGTTTTATGATGGGGTTTCAAAAAAAGATATCGATAGATTAATCAGTGACATCCATCATTTGCTAACAGAAGATTGAGCAGGGTCTTTTTCTATATAAGAAGTTAAATATTTCACGCCTAAATAGAAGGGGATGGTGTCTAGGGCAGCAACAAGAACTTTAAAGAGATAACCAGAGATTATAAAGTAGATTAAGGGATGGGTAAGCTCACCTGCATCATTTACAGGTAGCCCATGTGCATAGTAGTGGGTGATTAAAATAACAGCAATAGTATCAACTAGCTGGCTGATCAATGTAGATACATTATTTCTAAGCCATAACATTTTTCCTTTGGTTTTTTCTTTAAGAAAATGAAATATTTGAACATCAATGAATTGAGCGGTTAAATAAGCTACCATTGATGCTAATGTTGCTCCCAATGTGAGGTTTCTAATGTGATAAAATTCATAGCCATTTGGGACTACCGCTATACCTTCTTTAATAGCAATAGGCAATTCACCATTCACTAAATTATCTGGAGGATCTAAAACACCAGCTATCCAGACAATAAACAGCACCCAAATATTTAGGATAAGTCCAATCCACACAACTAAATTGGCTTTTTTTTTGCCATATAGTTCGCTGATAAGATCTGTACATAAAAAGGTGATAGGATAAGGTAGTACACCAATGGCAATTATAAATGGCACATTGTGATTAAATATAGTGAAAGAATAATCAATAAAACGAGAAACACCCAAGATGTTCAGCATGGTCAACGACCCTAAAAATAAGCCAGCTAAAAGCAGAAATACTTTGTCATTTCTTGAAATCATTTAATAAATTAGCTTAGTAGTAGGCAGTGATTAATATTTATCTTTTTTACCTATAATTCCATTACCTACATAGATGCCATCCCGATATTCTTTAATATGATCTAATAAACCAAATTCATCATAGATGTAATGTCTTCCATTATAGAGCCTGCCATTTTTAAACTCACCATCCATTAGGATGTTTTTATCATCATCATAAGTCTTCCCGTAATTGTCTACTAAACTACTATTAGCAGAATTGAATTCACCCTGAATTTTCGGGCCTTTCTCGACAGGATCAGGATCAGGGTCTACATATGCGATATTTTTCATTTCAAATTCAACAGATTCTGATACGGCTCCTTCTTCATTAAAGACGACCTCTCTTTTCTTATCTCCATTTTCGAAATACCAAGTAGAGGTGCCAGTTTCTTTACCATTAACAGTAGTAAAGTCTAATTCAGGACTTCCATTTTCATAGAAAAACTGGACCCTTCCCTCTGTAGCCCCTAATTCATTAAATGTTTTGATTTGTCGGCTTTCTCCATTGGGCCAAAATAATTTATAGTCACCTACAAGCAGTCCGTTTTCCATGGTCCCTTTTTCTTCCACTTGTCCATTGTTAAAATAGGTAGTGTAAGCCCCTGTAGAACGACCATTATTGTAAATAATTTCACTTTTAAGACTCCCGTTTTGCCAAAACCTTTTCCAAAGACCATTTTTACGGCTATTTTTATAGACACCCTCTTCTACTTTTGCGTCAGCATCATAGCCTTTTAATTTTGACATGTTGCCAGTAATGATCCAGTATCCAGTTTTTCTACCGTTTTCAGGATTTTTTTGATTTATCGTGTCAGATTGAGAATAACAATTACTTGTAGAACAGGAAATGATTAGAAGGAAAATCAAAAAACGCATATCAATATTACTTACTGATGAGATTTTATTTTTATGGTTGACCAAAATACATAAATATTTAAATAATTAGTACACTTACTATGCCAACTTTTCAAAAGTTATATGTAGGAAAGTGAAAAAGATAAATAATTTTACAGTATGCAAATAGCCGCAGTACAAACAAAAATTTATTGGGAAGATCCAGTTTCTAACTATCAGCACCTGGAAAATCTCTTAAGACCAATTGATGGCGTAGACCTAATAGTATTGCCAGAAATGTTTACCACTGGCTTTACTATGAATTCAATGAATGTTGCAGAAATAAATGAAGGGAAAACACTTGATTGGATGATTGAATTAGCTGCTCATAAGAAGGCGGTAGTTACAGGTAGTATTGTTGTGAAAGAAAAAGAGAAATTTTACAATAGGTTATATTGGGTAAGTCCCGAAAAGACATTCATGACCTACGACAAAAAGCACCTCTTTAGAATGGCAGAAGAACATCAATTCTATAGTGAAGGAAAAAGTAGATTAATCACATCACATAAAGGAGTTCGGTTTTGCCCAATGATCTGTTATGATCTGCGGTTTCCAGTATGGAGTAGAAATATTGATAAAAATAATCAAACTGTTTATGATTGTCTCATATATGTTGCTAATTGGCCTGAGCCAAGAACAGATGCGTGGGTTAGCTTATTAAAGGCAAGAGCAATTGAGAATCAAGCATATGTTATTGGAGTCAATAGAGTAGGTATTGATGGAAACAGTGTAAGTTATTCAGGTGGATCTAGTGTTTTTGATCCAAAAGGAAATAGGCTAGATCAGTTTGTTCTACATAAAGAGCAAATAGAAGTTATTCACTTAGATATTAATGAGTTAGAAGAGTTTAGAAAAAAATTCCCAGCTTATTTAGATGCAGATAAATTCGGGTTTATTGAATGACCCACTTTATATCTAAGCTCCAACCCGATTTAACTACCATGGGTTCGTTATAATAGTAAACAGGTTCTGGTTGTGTTTTTGAATTGAAGTCACCTGTTGTCCACTCACCATCGCCATTTAGGTCATGGATTAATCTTAATTGATAGCTACCCGGATTACATAAAGGGATCGTATCTATCAAAGATTCTTCATTACAGTTAAATGATGTTACTAATGCCTCTCTATTGATCAGCTGAACAATGAATTGATCACATGTTTCACATGTAATATTTAAAAAGAGATCTCCGTACAAAGAGTTTTCTTTCTGCTTAAAGATTAGTTCAATGGTGTCATTTTTTTGCCCATAAATACTTTCAAATGCACCAGGGTCTGCCATAAATGTTAATTCAGTATTACTTATAGTTGGAAATAACATAGACCATAAAGCCCCATCAAAAGAATCGATGAAGTCAGTTTCAGTACTGTCAATTAAGAGGTGGAGTTTTTTATAATTTATTTTTTTGATAGGGTGATTAAAAAGAAGCTTAAGTGGTTGATTTATTTTAATATTATTGATGTTTTTTGCTTTAAAAGCAAAGCTGGAATCTTTTGAATTAGAAGCAAACGTATTTATTTTAAGCCCTTTGGAAAATGATTCGTTTTCAATAGTAAGCTGAAAAAACAAAGGAGAGTTTGGAATTGAATCAATCCAGAATGAGAAGGTATCACTAGGAAACTTTCTAGGTTGGATAAAATAATTGATGCTGTCAATTTTAATATCGGAGGCAGCTATTTTTTTGTTAAAAATGACATTAAATTTTCCAGGAGGGGTGTAATTTTTGTCTATAATTTTTAATGGATTATCCTGCATGAATAGCAATAAAGTATCTTTAATAGTAGTGCTATCTCCAAGACTTAAAGAGTTAATAAAATTGGGATTAAATGCAATTTTTTCATTTTTAGGATCTGGTAGATTGTTTTTGTTTTCATCCCCAATAGCCAACACATAATACTCGCCTTCCTTTAAATTATTTAAAATAAAATTTCCAGCATCATTGGTATTACATAGGTAGTTAGGAGATATTTTTTCTGTTAAGCTATCTAGCTTTTTTTCATAAAGAAGAACCTTTACGTTTTCTAAAGGTTTTTTTGTAAAAGCATCATAAACACTACCACGATAAAAATTGGAATCTATAAAACTTCCCGTGGAAAGGACATATCTAAAATCTGTATAAGGGTTATTTTCGGTAATATCTTGAATAGATGACCCAAAGTTAAATGTATATGTGGTTTTTTCTTTAAGCGGTTCTTCAAGATGGATTAATATGGATTTCCCTTTTTCTTCTAGTCTTATTTTTTCAATAGTTGGATTTACAAAAAAGTTATTTTTTTGATCTTTAAGCTGAACATATTCATCAAAATAAAGCTGAATGATCTCAGCGCTGAAATCGGTAGAATAATTTTGAGGAATGGTCTTTTCCTTATTGAGAACAGGGGCCTTAATATCTTTTTCTCCACCAGTCAGTAAAGACTGTTGAGCACAGCTTGCAATTACAAAGAAGGAAAGTATGTATGCTAGCTTTTTCAAATTAGTTGTTCAATTACTTTAGCGATTTTTTGTAGCTCTAGAGCATCATTGGTATTGAAATCCGCATAGCTAATACTATCAATGTCTAGAACATATTTTACTTCATTATTATTATTTCTAATGGGTATTACAATTTCAGATTTTGATAGAGCACTGCAGGCAATATGACCTTCAAACTCATGCACATTGTCAACGACTATCGTTCTGTTATCTTGCCACGCTTTACCACAAACACCTATTCCTTTTTTTATTCTGGTACATGCGTGAGGTCCTTGAAACATAAATAAGACCAGTTCATTTTCTTCTACTTTGTATAGACCTACCCAAAACCATTTCATGGTGTATTTGATCGAAGCTAAGATGTTTCCTAAATTAGCCATAAGGTTATTTTCACCAGTGATCAGGGAATTGATCTCGATCAATAACTGATCATAATTTCTGGTAGCAGCTAATTTTTCGGCAGTTGTCATAGGGCAAAATTAATCTCTTGATGTAAATTAGCAACATTATTAATAAGTTTGAAATTTTTTTAGATAATGGCAGGACATAGTAAATGGGCAAATATCAAGCATAGAAAAGCGGCCCAGGATAAAAAAAGAGGGAAGGTTTTTACCAGGATCATCAAGGAGATTACTATTGCAGCAAGAGATGGCGGTGCAGATCCAGATTCAAATCCAGGATTAAGATTAGCTGTTCAGAATGCTAAAGGAGCCAACATGCCAAAGGATACCGTAGAAAGAGCCATTAAAAAAGGAGCAGGAGGAGATGGAGCTGATCTTGCTGAGATTACATTTGAAGGATATGCGTCCAATGGAATTGCAGTATTTGTTGAAGCTACTACTGATAATAATAATCGAACAGTAGCTTCTGTTAGATCTGTTTTTAATAAGTATGGTGGTAATTTAGGAACGAATGGTTCTTTGAGCTTTATTTTCGATAGAAAAGGGGTCTTTACTATTAATAAAGCAGTTACAGAAGGAAAAGACATTGAAGAGTTGGAGATGGAGTTAATAGATGGCGGTTTAGAAGAAATGAATGAAGTAGATGATGCAGTTATTATATATACCTCTTTTGATGATTTTGGAAATATGCAAAGTCATTTAGATACCTTGAATATTGAGGTTGCTAATGCAGAGCTTCAGAGAGTCCCTAATAATACCACAGAATTAGATGTTGAAAATTCCAAAAAGGTACTGCGTTTAATAGATAAAATGGAGGAAGATGAAGATGTTAATTGCGTTTACCATAATTTGGAAATGACCGATGAGCTGGCAGAAGCTTTAGCTGCTGAAGATTAAATTGTCAGGTCTTTTTCATACAAAGAAAACAACAATGGACATTTCATATACTGATCGTGTGTAGGGTAATAATCAAGAAAATTCACTTCTTTAATCAGTTTAAAGCCCAATGTGCTATACCAAGATTTTAGGAATTCTTTTTCTTCATGAACCCAGTGAAGAGGAGATAAGATCTCAAGCTGCATCTTTTGGTATTTTTTTTCATGGGCAGTTTTAAAAACATGTTCTACCAGGAGTTTGCCGATCCCTTTTTTTCGATGGTTAGGGTGGCAAATAAGCATTGAAAAGGAAGTAGTCGCTTTGTCAACAGGTTTCATGAGTACACAACCAACTAATTCTTTATTGATTTCTGCAAGATAAAGCCATTGTTGAGTTACAAAATTCTCATATTCATTTTTGCTGATACGATAGTAGCCTTCTTTCCAGAATTCTCTTTCAGAGGTGTAGTAAACATCATTTGCCATTGAGATAACAGCAGATTGGTCTTTGGGTGTGGCAAGTCGAATATCCATATAAAATCAAGTTTGATCAATGATTGAATTGGCAATAACAATATCCTGAACAGCAACACCTGTTAAGTCACAAATTGTTATATCTGTCTCTAGTCTAATTTTTTCACTACTTATCCAGTTGCCAAGCTCTATTACATTTTTATTTTTTTCATGCTGAATTTCTCCTTGTGTTAAACATTGAGAGATGGAGTCTGCAATTAAATGATCTGCTTTAGTGAGTACATTTTTATCCAATTCTCTTTTCCCTGGAGTGTCTGAGCCAACTGCAGTAATATGAGTTCCTGGCATGATCCATTCTCCTTTAATTAGTGGAGATACTGAGGGTGTTGTTGTTACAATTAGGTTGCAACTATTGGCAAGCTCTTTAAGGTTAGGTGCTATTTCGACCATATAACCCTGTGCCTTCATTTCGTCTTGATAGATAATGGCTTTTTCTTCATCTCTTCCCCAGACCATTACTTTTTTACATTCAGTAACTCCTGCCAAGCACTTTAATTGATGTCGGGCTTGAATACCAGTACCTACAATACCTATTTTTTGTACGACCTTAGGGCCAATATATTTTGCACAAACTGCACCTGCCAATCCTGTTCGAATGTCTGTTAAAAAGCCTTCGTCTAAAAGGATGGCGTTGGGTTCTCCGGTTTGGGCATTAAAAGCAAGCATCATTCCATTACTTGACGGAATGCCGAGTGATGGATTGTCATAAAATCCTGATGCAATTTTTATCACATAATTAGAGATTTCGTCAATAGCTCCATATTTAATATGAACATCTCCAGGAGGACCTATCATTTTTAAATGCCCAACAGGGGGTATATTTGCTTTACCATTGCTGTAGCTTACAAATCCTTTTGCGATAGCTTCAATGTGTTGGATTAATGGGATAGCATGGTATCGAGCTACAATGGTTTCTTTTTTAATGATTTTCATTACAAAAGGGTTTTTAGGGTTTCGTTAGATATATTGGCACCACAAATTACAATCACTACTTTTTTGTGCTTTAAGTTTTTCGCCTGTTTTTTAAAAGCAGCCAATGCTACGGCTGCTGCACCTTCAATGATCTTGTGGTGCTTGTTCATCATCCAAACAATATTTTCTGCTATCTCATTTTCTGTAACGGTTTGGTAATCATCAATCAATTCTTTACAGATGTCAAATGTAATGCTTCCGGGTTCTAGCCCTCCGGCTGATCCATCGGATAATGTTTCTTCTGGTTCATCGATTACAACTACTTCTCCTTTTTGAACACTCAGGTACATTTCTGCAGATTTTTCTGGAAGGCAGCCGATTAATTTAGTTTGTGGTGAATGTGCTTTAAAATAAGTAGCTACTCCCGACATCATTCCGCCACCGCCAATACATCCATATAAATAGTCGACTCCATTAGTTTCTTTAAGAATCTCTATAGCTAGGGTTCCCTGCCCGCCTATAATCTGAGGATCATTATAAGGAGAAACCCATGTGAGGTTATGCTCAGCAGCATATCTCTTGGCATGAAGCTCTGTGGTTAGACAATCCAAGCCATGGAATTTAAGCGTTGCATTGTAATGTTTTAGAGCGGCTACTTTAGAAGGCGATGCGTTTTCCGGTAGAAAAATTATACCTTTTGTTTGAGAGATGCTTAAGGCATTGGCCATTCCTTGTGCATGATTGCCAGTAGAAGCTGTTAAACAGCCTTTTTCTTTTTCTTCTTTTGATAAAGAGAGTACTTTATTCAGCCCTCCGCGAGCTTTAAAAGAACCGGTAATTTGTTCCGATTCTAATTTAAAATAGACCTCTCCTTCTATCATTTCGGATAAGTATACAGACTTAAAAAGGGGTGTTTTTAATATGTAGGGTCGAATTCTTTCTTCCGCCTTTATGATTTCTTCTAAGATTGTCATACTATGTCTAAATTAAATCGTTTATCCAAAGCGTTCTTCATGATCTCTAAACCTTCTTTTAAAACCTCATAACGCTCTCCAATTCCAATCCTAATATAGCCATCCATTCCATAACAATCACCGGGAACTACAAAAACAGAAAATTCCTTGCGCAGCCAATCAGAAAGTTCAGTAGAATTAATGGGTAATTTATATTTTATAAAGGCCATTCCCCCTGCTTTTGGAGGAACAAATTCAAAAAGATCTTTATATGAGTCGATCCAATTTGAGAACAAATCCAGGTTGTTCTGTAGCATTTTTCTATTTCTAGTTAAAATCTCAGACCTTTTTCTTGGTTGTAATGCAATTTCAGCAACATATTGACTGACAATTCCAGTTGATATTGAAGTGTAGTCATGATAAGCCCAAGCTTTATCAGCAAAACCAGCAGGGCCCATTAAATAACCAATTCTTAATCCAGGCAATGCATAAGACTTTGATAGTCCGCCATTGACAATGCATTTTTCATACAATCCGTAAAAGCTATTGATCTCAACTTCATTCAGCTCAGAACCTCTGTAGATCTCATCGGAATGAATCCAAGTATCATTTTCTCTAGCAATAGCAACTATTTCCTTCATTTCTTTTTGGCTCAGCACATATCCTGTTGGGTTATTAGGATTGCAGAGCACTATCATTTTTGTATTTGGAGTAACTAACTTTCTTAGCTCTTCTAGATTTGGTCTCCAGTTTTTTTTCTGTTGAAGGTGAAAGCCTTCAACTGTGCAACCCATGTCTTCTGCAATTCCCCAAATTTGCATGTAGTTGGGGAGCATCATTACCACATGGTCGTCTTTTTCTAGTATTGTTTTACAGAGTATATAATTGGCTTCTGCCGAGCCATTTGTGATGAGTACCTGATCTTCATTTTCACAATTATAAAGACCTGCTATTTGTTTTCTTAAAGAGACAGCTCCATTGGTTTGTCCATACCCAAGAGTGAGGGTTAATAATTTTTGTTGTTCATCATCTGAAAGAAGTTCATTGAGGGCATAGGGATGAAATCCGCTTTCTGTTAAATTATAATCAACAGTATTTTCGTATAGCGACTGAAGTCTTTCTAGTTCAAAAGTTTTAATTTTCATGGATTAAGCGATTTAATTTTACAATAGCTAATTAGGTATAGCCGTAACAGATCAGATAAATAGTTCTTAAAATTTAAATACAACATGTCCCTAATTTAAAATAGGGTATCCAGCGATTGCTGCAAGAGGCGATCCATTTTCCCAATTTCTTCCCTATTGATAGAAAAAGGATCGTAACAGATAGTTATAGACCTCATCCGTTAGCAAAGATATTTAATTTACAAGTTAAAAATAGCTGGCTAAAAATAAAAATATTATATTTGGGATACCATCCCTTTAGAACTATAATTACAAATTAAAATTCGATAATATGTTAAAAACCAAACGATTATTGGTAGTGCCTGTGTTGCTATGTTTTCTGATATTTCAAATTTCTGGATGTAAAAAACAGAATGAAGCAATAAATGAAGTAACCATTAAGTGGAACATTACAATTGATGGCCAGGATTATTCATATGAAGAAACACTTTCTGAAGAGGATGATTTTGAGAATGGAGTTGCAATCCTTCAAACAAATAGCGGGATCTCAAATGGAGGGTCACAATTAATATTATCTTCTTCTGATGGCGGAATGTTAATGGTTCAATTCGGTCATGTTAATATGACCGCTGAGGGTTCTTATGTATTTAATGGCGGAATGGATGGCTCTTTAAGTATTATGAATAACATGGACTCTTATTCGGATGCATTAGGTATAGGAACATCAACAACATTAACCATAACTACTTTTCCTGCAGTATCTGCCTCAACTTCTGAAATGTTACAAGAAACGTTGGTGATTGGGGAATTTTCTGGAACTGTAGGTGATTTTAATGATGTACTTCATAATATTTCAGGATCTTTTGAAGCAATTCGGATTCAATAATCGTTTAAAAGGAAACCAATTTTTAAGTTAATATATTTTTAGAGTAATATTTATAGTAGTTTTTTTTCCTTGTTTATTGACAAGTCAGACTCCAGGATATTTTAAGGATTTATTTATGGACGGAGGGTGTTATCTTACATCCAAAACATCACTACCAGCATCAAATTATTTAAATCTTACAATGGAATTTATGGCTACATCAGATTCTGTTTTACAAAGAGATATTATTGTTGGGAACTTTAATGATGTTAATGGAGCTTTACTTTATCCGGATGGCGCACCTCGTTTTAAATGTATTTATACTAATGGGGGATCAGCAACAAATCACGGAAGAAGCTTAGGCTCAGATGGAAGAGAAATCATCAAACAATATTTTTATTCCGGAGGTAGTTATACAGGCTCTTGTGCGGGAGCTTTTATTGTTTCACATCATTATTTGCCCTATAGTTCATCTCAGTCATTCAATCCTTACTATTATCATTTATGGCCAGCTCGTACTAGAAGTACAGGGTTAAGTGACACTACAACAGGACATTTTATTCCTGTAAGTTCTCCTTTATTACAATATAGCTCTTTTGGAAATGACTTATATATTGACGATATATATCATAATGGTGGTGGGTACATTAGAGACACTATTCCAATCGGAACCGAAGTTTTGTTAACATTTGATTTCCCGGGCTGGAATATGCACAATAAAGTAAGTTCGTGGGCTTATAAAGAAGCTGATTCAACGGGAAGATTAGTTGTTGTTATGTCACATCCAGAAAGTAAAACTACAGGTGAGGGATTAGAACTTATGGCAAGTATTTTACAATACGCTTTAGATGGCGTTGGAGAGATGCGTATTAAAAGTGAACTATATAACAATTCACCTATTGTAATGGATAAATCTACAGAAGACAGTATTCCTTCATTAACTAAAATTGGAGATAAGCAATACCATCATTTTTTAGTCCAAATACCATCTTCAGTTGATACGCTTCATATTCAATTAGATGCAGATCCATTATATGATTTTAATTTGTATTTAAATTATGATGAATTTGCCCTTATAGACAATAATATGCTTATGGATATTTCTTTAGGTTCTAATAAGGAGCTTGTACTTGAAAACCCATTAGAAGGAGATTATTATGTAGGTGTTGAGTGTGCAACAACGGTATTAGGATATGCTCAAAATGGGTATATTGGTCAGACAGCAGTATTAAATGGGGCAGAATATACGATTAATGCAAGCTGGTCAAGTAATACGGATATTAATGATTACCATTCAAATGGCCTTAGACGTCTTGTTAAGATAGTAGATGCTTTGGGGAGAGAGGTTACGGAGCATAATAAAGGGCAGGTTCTGTTTTATATATACAATGATTCAACTGTAGAAAAAAGAATGAACTTAGTGAATCATTAATTTCCAATTTAATTTTTAATTTCAATAGATTTTAAACTAACCCTAAATGCATAAAAGTGCCTTTACAATATTTTTTTATTTTATAACAGGTTGCTTATTTAGCCAGGTAAATACTAAGCATATTGAGATCGTAAGAGGCCCTTATGGAACACCTCATATTTTTGCAAATACCGATCAGGAAGCAGCTTATGGATTGGCTTGGGCCCATGCCGAAGACGATTTTAAAACCATTCAAGAAACATTCTTGCCTGTTAAAGGTCTTTTAGGAATTTACAGTGGAAAAGAAGGAGCAAAACTAGACTATATTGTACACCTGTTGAGGTGTAAGCAAACCGTAGAAGATCACTACCATGAATTGTCCAAAGAAGTTCTTAAAGTACTGCAAGGTTATGTAGATGGCATTAATGCATATGCTATGGCCCATCCAGATGAAGTATTGGTTAAAAAGGCTTTTCCTATTACTGTAGAAGAATATTTAATAGGCTATAATTTAGTGATCCATTTTTTTTCCGACACTGGCGATATGCTTAGAGATCTTTTTGGCAATAAGATCGCTCCTTTAAAGGAGGTCGCATTTCAAACTACTGGATCTAATGGTTTTGCTTTTAGGAGAAAAAAGACAACAGATAATAAAACATATTTGAATGTAAATACACATCAACCCTTAGAAGGTCCTTTTGCTTGGTACGAAGCACATTTGGTAAGTAAGGAAGGGTGGAATTTTTTAGGTGGTTTATTTCCAGGAGCACCTTTTCCTTTTATTGGAACCAATGAGCATCTAGGCTGGACACACACCTATAATTTTCCCGATTTGATAGACGTTTATCAATTGGAGATGCATCCAAAGAAAAAACATACCTACAAGTTCGATAATGAGTGGATTGAGCTTGAAAAAACCAAGGTAAAATTAAGGGCAAAATTGAAATTAGGGATTACTATCCCTGTAAAAAAGAAGGTTTTATGGAGTCTGTATGGTCCTGTTGTAGAAAATGATAGTGGCACCTTTTCATTCCATGTAAATGCACTTGAAAACATTTCCTCCATAGACCAATGGTATCATATGGG
>CAYSEW010000031.1:0-6532 GCA_964430245.1 uncultured Flavobacteriales bacterium | reverse complement strand
AGGTATTCCGATGCAGATGTAGAAATTGAAACAGTTCTCCCATATGGAATTAGTAATCGACCTGAATCGCCACATTATACAGACCAAATGGAGTTGTATGTGAACCAACAAAGAAAAAAAATGACATTAGATAAAAAACAGATCTATGAGACTGCAGAAAAGATCTATCATCCCGAATGACATTTTAAACTGAAAATTTTTATCTAATTGTTTCTCTGCTAATATTTTTTCTTGGAAATTTTATTGAATGTTATCGATTTTTGAGATTTACTTTTAAAACGATATGAAGTGTTGTTGCTGAGCATTTTGTGCTTCGTCTTTCTATTTTGCACACGTTTTCTCCACCTTTTAAAGCTTTTGGGTTTCAATTCGTAGCGCATGAGCTTTATTACATCAGATTCATTTGTTTTGAATTGATTTAGAATGGCTTCGAAAGGAGTTCTGTCTTCCCAAGCCATTGATATTATTCTATCGATTTCATCTTGAGAAAGGAATTTATTAGCATACCTTTTCATTTTGAACTTCTAGATATTGTGGTTTAATTCAGCTCTTGTTTTACAATTAAATCAATTTCTTTTAAAACTTCTTGAGCTTCGTATTCTAATCGATCACTTTCTCTTCTGTTGATTCTTGATGTTTCGTATGCTCTTTTCTTTAGCTCATTGTATTTTTTTAAGAGCAATTCTTTTTTTGTCTTTTTTTTGAATAATCCAAACATTTGTTTAACATTTACTAATTAACATTAAACAAAATAAATAAAATCTTTGAAAACACTGGTTTTTGTTTAATCAAAATTGATAATCACGCCTCAAGAGTTAATAAATTATTTAGTTGTTCTATTTCTGGATAACCGTCAATATGAAAGCAGTTTGAATAGCATTTGATTTAAATTATTATAAATATGCTAATTTAAATTTGTTCTTTCAATCATAGAATTTGCTTAATTTCGTTCAAGAGCTGATATTGAGATTCATTAAGATCATTGAACATTACACCTTGTAACATGATATTTCTATTATTTTCGTTAATTGTCCAGGATTTTGGTTTCAAAATCTTTTTATTTTCATAATCAACCACTTCTAGTAAATATCTTAGAGCATTAAGCCTAGCAGTCAATTTGTTATTTGCATTAATTACAATCCAAGGTGCGGCTTTATAAGATGTTTTTTCAAATGTCTTTTCTTTAAAATATGTATATCTATCCCAGCTCGGTACTGAAAGCAAATCATTGGGTGATAATTTCCAATATTTTAAAGAATGATTTTTTCTAATTTGAAATCTTTTTTGTTGAGTTGGCTTGTTAATTGACAAGTATATTTTAATTAACAAAAGTCCATTTTTTATCTGCTTTTTCTCCCAATCACATACATTTCTCATGAAATAATTGTATTGATTGTATGAACAATAATTCATAGTAGGTTGGATCATAGATCTTGAATACCAAGATCTATCATAAAAAACAATTTCACCCTTTTTAGGTAATGTTTTTTCATAAGTATGTAACCAAGAATTATTTTGTTTTTTTGTTGGAGTTCCAATTGCAACAACTCTGAAATGAGCTGTCATTAAATGTTCCACTATCCTCTTAATAGCTGATCCTTTTCCAGCTGCATCTCTTCCTTCAAATACTACTGCAACTTTAAGATTTTTTTTGAGAATCCATTCTTGGAGTTTGAGTAGCTCTACTTGTAAACGATACTTTTCCTTGAGATACTCTTTGTTATCAATAACCTTAAAAGCATTAAAATATTTAACGTACACTCAACAAACAAACTAAAAAAATATTAAACTAACTTTAGCTGACTGTTAAGTATTTGTAAATTACAATAAACACTGTATAGAATAGTTCTAAACATAAAGGTGTAAAAAAATTAAACTCTTAACCCTTGCCTTAAATTATGGTAACATAACAAAAAGAAATATAGCTTGTTAAATTTTTAATCTTGAATTTTCTAATCAACAAAAAAAACATTCTTGCGTATAATTGAGTGGGGAAATGCCTTATTAAAATTTATTATTAAATCTTATTTGTTTATGATTACTTGTCTAATAATAGATTCATTTTGAGTTGAGATATTTACAAAGTAAACCCCCTTCTCAATCATGGTTTCATTTATAGTGAATTGTTTTGAATTGACTCTGCTGAACGACTTCACAATTTGTCCTAGATTATTATAAAGTTTAATAGATTCTATTTTTTCTTGACATTTAACCATGAAATTCCCATTGTTTGGGTTTGGATATAATCTAAAATTATTATTTAAACCTACAATACCAGTATTTGAGATAAAGGTTACATTGAATGAAATAGTTTCAGTACAGCCGTTAATATCTGTTACTGTAACGGAATATAATCCGTTTGTGTCAGGTGTGATAATTGATGTAGTGTCTCCTGTGTTCCATAAATAATTTACACCCCCACTTGCAACTATATTTCCAGAAATGGTATCTATTGCAGCTGAAATATTAAAGATTGTTAGGTCTAAAGTTATTATACTGTCACATCCATACGAGTTAATCAATGTATCGCTGTAAACACCAGAATTACTATACACTACATTATTCCATGAGTAGCTATTACACGATGAGTCAGTAACAACTGTAGATGAAATGCAGTCTTGCAATTCATAAATTGCAACTGTTCCAGAAACTTCTGAACTTACTATTAGTAGATTTTCTCCATTATGACTTTCATCAGCAGGAACAAATACTAATCCCTCTGGAGCTATATCTGTCATAGTTCCACTCGTTGTGTCATAAGTCTCTATAAAGTTTACAAAAGATGGGGTAGTTGGATCTGTAACATCATAAACCATTACTCCGCCTTGTCTTTCTAAGCCAATAAATGCGTAATAAGAATTACCAATTTGGCCTACAGTCACCGCTTCAGGTTCTGGACCTTTATCATCACTTCTATCGTCCATTTCACTAGCTAGTCCATCATTACAATTAAAAAAAGTTGGATGGTTTGCTGCAATATATTGCTCAAAATCATCTCCAGAATCCCATACAAGATTTCCATCTTGATCCCAAATACTAAAAGATCTAGCACCATATGCATATAATTCATCTACATCACCATCACCATCAGTATCCCCAATAACATCTTCAGTAAATGTTTTTAACCTTCCTAGGTTATCATTAGTTTGTAATGTTACTGCATTAGGAAAAGCAGTAGGATCAAACGTCAAGTCATCCATTCTAACTTCCGCACTATAACCATCATAATCTCTAGCGTCTCCCTCATTAGCTGTTACTAAATAAGATGTGTTATTAACAGAATAATAGTCTATCGCATCTGGTTGATAAGCTCCTTTAACAGGCCAGTTTTGAATATTTATTCCATTATCTTGATTAGAAGCATCAAAACCATTACCAGGCAAATTAAAATCTTTAAACCCAAGACCTACAATCGTATCTAAAGTAAGTGTAGTAAGGTCAATAATTGCAATTGCATTGTTCTCTTGACAAACTACATAGGCAGTGGCTGAATTTTCATCTGTTGTAACATACTCTGGCTCTAAATCCTCAGCAACTGAAGATGGAATAAAATCTTGAGCACCTATTTCATAAATTGCAACTGTTCCAGAAACTTCTGAACTTACTATTAGTAGATTTTCTCCATTATGACTTTCATCAGCAGGAACAAATACTAATCCCTCTGGAGCTATATCTGTCATAGTTCCACTCGTTGTGTCATAAGTCTCTATAAAGTTTACAAAAGATGGGGTAGTTGGATCTGTAACATCATAAACCATTACTCCGCCTTGTCTTTCTAAGCCAATAAATGCGTAATAAGAATTACCAATTTGGCCTACAGTCACCGCTTCAGGTTCTGGACCTTTATCATCACTTCTATCGTCCATTTCACTAGCTAGTCCATCATTACAATTAAAAAAAGTTGGATGGTTTGCTGCAATATATTGCTCAAAATCATCTCCAGAATCCCATACAAGATTTCCATCTTGATCCCAAATACTAAAAGATCTAGCACCATATGCATATAATTCATCTACATCACCATCACCATCAGTATCCCCAATAACATCTTCAGTAAATGTTTTTAACCTTCCTAGGTTATCATTAGTTTGTAATGTTACTGCATTAGGAAAAGCAGTAGGATCAAACGTCAAGTCATCCATTCTAACTTCCGCACTATAACCATCATAATCTCTAGCGTCTCCCTCATTAGCTGTTACTAAATAAGATGTGTTATTAACAGAATAATAGTCTATCGCATCTGGTTGATAAGCTCCTTTAACAGGCCAGTTTTGAATATTTATTCCATTATCTTGATTAGAAGCATCAAAACCATTACCAGGCAAATTAAAATCTTTAAACCCAAGACCTACAATCGTATCTAAAGTAAGTGTAGTAAGGTCAATAATTGCAATTGCATTGTTCTCTTGACAAACTACATAGGCAGTGGCTGAATTTTCATCTGTTGTAACATACTCTGGCTCTAAATCCTCAGCAACTGAAGAATGCTTCGTAGACACCAAAGAATGGCTTCCAAGAGATACAATACTGTCTTGTGGATAAACTATCCATTCAGAGTCAAAAACATTAGAACCAGCAGATAGAGACCAATTGTCATTTCCTTTATTTACCCAATTCTTTCTAACTAATGTATGATTTTGAGTTCCATTTGTTACTCCTGCTACGTTCCATCCAGACCCTGGATCATTTGGGAAATCGCCAATAAAATCACAGATAGTAGTATCAGTTCCAATTACCTTAATTAAAGCTCTTGCATCATCACCATTAAAAAAACATATTCCAGAACCAGTTAAATCAGCTTCAGCCAAAATAGATGGGCTTGCGGATGAATTAGCAATAACGTATACATCTCCGTCTGCTAAAGTTCCACTGAGTACGTCAGTATACTCATCCCAAGGGCCTCCATTAGAATTTTGCATTATAACATAATTACTAAGATCAACTGATGATCCTGTACCATTATATATTTCTATATATTTATTACTAGAGCTTCCTTCAGAATATTCTGAGAAAAATAAATCTGTTGGCGTTGCAATTGGCTGTTTTCCAAAAATCAACGCACCTTGAGCTCTTAATCCTGATTCTTGTCCATTGTAAGAAGTAAAGTCTAATGTAGTAACATCTGCTTGTGTAACATTAGTTATACCACCTGAAATATCAATCACACTTACACTTCCTAAAGGATCTACATCATAATCATCATTAGGTTCACCTTCATTAGCTGTAATTACTTTACTTTTATCTTCAGTAACTGTAATCATGTCTGGTAAAACTCCGACAGTGACTTCATTTATATACAATCCATTAATATCAAAAAATACAACTTTACCTGGAGCTTGAGCATTTGTATCTTCAATAGCAGCAGCTATATATCCATTGCCTATATTAACTAATGAATTTACTCCACCTCCGTAGAGAGTCACATCTACACCTCCTATCAATGCTGGAGCCTGTGGGTTTTGTATGGAAACTATATCTATAGAGTCTGATTCTGAATTGGTAATGAACAACTGTGCAGTTGTTGAATCATATGCTGAAATTTCACATGCACCATCTCTTCCATCGGTATACCTACCTAAAAGGGTAGAGTTGAATGTCTTTTGTTGTTTTTTTCCAAAAATCAACGCACCTTGAGCTCTTAATCCTGATTCTTGTCCATTGTAAGAAGTAAAGTCTAATGTAGTAACATCTGCTTGTGTAACATTAGTTATACCACCTGAAATATCAATCACACTTACACTTCCTAAAGGATCTACATCATAATCATCATTAGGTTCACCTTCATTAGCTGTAATTACTTTACTTTTATCTTCAGTAACTGTAATCATGTCTGGTAAAACTCCGACAGTGACTTCATTTATATACAATCCATTAATATCAAAAAATACAACTTTACCTGGAGCTTGAGCATTTGTATCTTCAATAGCAGCAGCTATATATCCATTGCCTATATTAACTAATGAATTTACTCCACCTCCGTAGAGAGTCACATCTACACCTCCTATCAATGCTGGAGCCTGTGGGTTTTGTATGGAAACTATATCTATAGAGTCTGATTCTGAATTGGTAATGAACAACTGTGCAGTTGTTGAATCATATGCTGAAATTTCACATGCACCATCTCTTCCATCGGTATACCTACCTAAAAGGGTAGAGCTATATTGTGAGTAAGATAAATTGGTTATTATAAAAAGTAATAATACTAAAAAGTTTTTTAGATTCATTTTATAGATTTTTAATTTTTCACAAACCTATATGATGAATATTATTTGATTATTTATTTAGAATTATTGATTATTTATTTAAATATTATTTTAAACTTAATTGAATTGATAACATTTTAATTGAACATTAATTAAATAATAATTTATTTACTCAATACTCTTATTGTAATATTGAATTACTATTAGTTCTTTCATGTCACGATGGTCCTGGTTTTTTTGAGAAAAACAATAAAAAAATGACTTTGCGGGGAAATAAAAAGGTTAAAATAATGATATACAAAAAATAACCTTTAATTTAGTGACCTCGA
>CAYSEW010000030.1:0-33346 GCA_964430245.1 uncultured Flavobacteriales bacterium | reverse complement strand
CCATGGCAAAATTAGTGTGAGCAGGAACTGGCCAGTATCCACCAGCATTTGCAGCTGCATCATCTCCTGTTTCAAAAACTCCATCGGTAGGAGTGCCAACATTATAAGTTGTCCAGCCAGTAGGTAGAGCCGGAGCTGTCACTGATTCAAAATCTTCAGTTAGTACAACTGTCTTTAGTAAAAGTTGTGAATTGTTAGTTGGTTTGTTGATTGGTAAATCAGCAATGTGATTGGTTCTGTCGGTATTCAATTTTGAATAGGTGAAATTTCCTTGAGAAAAACTCAAGAAGAACACACTCAAAAAAGAAAAAGTTAAGTAAATTTTTTTCATGTTTTTAGGTTTTTATAAATAATAAAGTTGCTACGATTTTTAATTAAGCGTTGCAAATAAAATTAAATATGTATTAATATCCAAATAAAATATATCAGATAAAAAGACTAATTAGTTATAATAAAAACTCAAAGATTCAATTTTAGTTGCTTTTTACTGATTGAGTATTCTAAGTTGTAAAAATATATTAGTAATAAAAAAAGGGGAAGCACGCTTCCCCTTTTAAAAGTATGAGTAATTGATTTATTTAATTACAACTCTTTCAATAATAGCTCCAGAGTTATTAGAAACTTTTACTAAATAAACGCCAGTTCCTTTACTTGAAAGGTCAATAACTGTATTAGAGTTTGTTGCATTTGTAAATACAACTTTACCTAGTACATCATAAACCTCAATAGTATTTAATTGATTATTATTGTTAGTGATATTAATAATTCCTTCTGAAGGATTTGGGTAAACAGAAACACCTTCTAGGTAGTTCTCATCGACACCAACTCCCCAACTAGAACCCATAAGCATACGAATAGCTGTGGCAGTTCCATTTGTATATGATTGATCGCCAGGAATAAAAATTGCACTAGCATCATTAGGTTGGTCAACTGTTCTGTCATCTAACACTCTAATGTCAGAAGAGTTACCAGCGCTATTCAATTCAACACATGCATAATATACTCCTGCATTAAGCGTAATTACTTGGTCAAACCAAACATCAACATATCCATTAGTAATATCAGTTGCAGATACAATTGTACCATTACTGTTGTATAATGAAGTCATGTCATTTGCCCAGAAATTAGACGTGTCCTTAATTGAAGCATAGATCTCACCTCCAGCAACATTGCCACTAGATGATAACATTACTCTTAGTCCTGATACTTCATCAGATTGCTTGATATGATACAAAGTAGCTAAAACTAATCCGTCAGCAGCACCAGTAAAAGAACTTGTTCCTAAAGAAGTTAGGTCATCATACCCAGCTGGATGATTTCCTATTCCATCCTGAGAATAGATACTATCAGTAATCTCAAAATTTCTTTCATAAACATTATTGTTATATGTTGATGAACCAACTGTGTCATTATCAGATAAACAAGTGTAAGTTCCTTGATATAATCCAGTACCTAAAGTTAATGGCTCTAAAGTTTCAATAGTAACAGTAGAATCAGCCTCTAATAGAGTTGCTGAGCCACTGTTTGAAAATGTAGAAAAATCTCCAGTCATTGTTACATTATTTTGATCTTGTACACCAAAATTAAATACTTGAGCTCCAACGATCCAGTTTGCATCAGTATGGTTTGATGGAGTCCTTCCATATTCAACACCATTGTTATTCTCCCCAATAATCCAGGCAGCAGTAGTTTGTACATCGTTTTGAGGTTGTTCTAAGATTTTGAAATCATCCACAAACCATGCATAGCCCCAAGTACCTGTCCAATGAAAACGGATATAAATATCAGCTAACTCTGTAGCATTTAATCCAACAAGAGCTGAACTAATGTTTACTTGAATTAGTTGAGGGTTGGTAGTTGCAGCACTATTTGCCCAATTTGGAAAAGGATTAAAAACATTAGATAAAACAGTGATATCTGTTCCTGGATCTAAATCTGGCCAAGTAACATTCCCTGCACCATCACCAATTCCAACAACAATATAAGGTTGCTCAAAATTATATCTTCTGTATTGAGTTTCAAATTCAACCACAACATTTGGATATCCATTTAAATCAACAGGATTTGCCATTGTTATCCAGCTATCTTCAATTTCTGAACCACCTGTAGCTCCACCATATGCATCAGAATCAACTACAGCCCAACCATCAGCTCCAGATGTAGAAGCGATATCGTCTATAGGATAAGAACCTGCACATGAAATCACACCTATTCCCCAATCTAAAGAACAAGCAGTTGCGTCATGGCCTAAAACCCAATCGGCAGGATTATCAAAAGTATTTGAATAAAGAACCGTTTTTTGCTGATTAACAGCAATTGAAACAGGTTTTAACTCAGAATGTTGAATAGACCTTGCGACTGGTCCTTCATTCGGTTTAACCTGTGCATTTAACCCTGTAATTATTACAAGAGATAAAAGACTTGAGTAAATTTTTTTCATTGTATTTGTGTTTAGAGTAAGTATAAAGTTTTTATAAAAAACGAAGCAAATAAAATTAATTAAATGATAAAAAGCAAATAATTACCTTCTTCAATATTTTACCGGTCATTTAATGAAAAGACCAATGAAATATTAGATAGTTGCTTCTTCTAAATATTCTTCAATAGGTAGACAATTACAGATAAGATTTCTGTCTCCATGAGCATTATTTACTCTACCTACAGGTACCCAATATTTATTATCTTTTAATTCGTTAACAGGAAAGGCAGCTTTTTCTCGACTATAGCTCTGTGTCCAATTTTCAGTTATCAATGTAGCTGCAGTATGAGGAGAGTTCTTTAGAACATTGTCTTCTTTAGAATACATCCCTTCTTGAATTTCATTGATCTCTTCTCGAATTTTCAACATAGCATCAATAAACCTATTTAGCTCATTAATATGTTCACTTTCTGTTGGTTCTACCATGAGTGTTCCAGGAACCGGGAAGCTCACAGTTGGTGCATGAAACCCATAATCTATTAATCTTTTAGCAATGTCTTCTACTTCTACACCAGTATCTTTTTTAAACCCTCTGCAGTCAAGGATCATTTCATGAGCGATTCTGCCATTAGGCCCTGTATAGAGTACATCATATGAGCTACTCAATTTTTCTTTAAGATAGTTAGCATTTAAAATGGCATATTCAGTAGATTGTTTTAATCCGTTTTTGCCTAATAATTTAATATAACCATATGATATAATAAGTATTAATCCACTTCCCCATGGAGATGAATTGACGGCTTTAATTGCATTTTCACCACCATATTCAACAATAGGGTTCCCAGGCAAAAAGGGTTTTAAATGTGCTGCTACACCAATTGGTCCCATTCCTGGACCACCTCCACCATGCGGAATTGCAAAGGTTTTATGAAGATTGAGGTGGCAGACATCTGCTCCTATAATTCCTGGAGATGTTAATCCAACCTGTGCATTCATATTAGCACCATCCATGTATACCTGTCCTCCATTATCATGAATGATATCGGTGATCTTAATAATGCTTTCTTCAAAAACTCCATGAGTTGAAGGATAAGTTACCATTAAAGCAGCTAAATCATTTTTATGTTCTATTGCTTTATTTTTAAGGTCTTCAACATCAATATTTCCATTTTCATCACACTTAACAATGACTACTTTCATTCCTGCCATAACCGCACTTGCAGGATTTGTTCCATGGGCACTACTAGGTATTAGACAAATATTTCTATGTGTATCTCCATTGTTTTGATGATAAGCACGTATCACCATTAATCCTGTATATTCTCCTTGTGCACCACTATTGGGTTGAAGAGAAATCCCTTTGAAGCCAGTAATTTCACATAAGTCTTCTTCTAATTCTTTAAATAATTGCTGATATCCTTTGGCCTGATTCTTTGGAACAAATGGATGTAAATTAGAAAATGCAGGATAAGTTACAGGGATCATCTCTGAAGCAGCATTGAGTTTCATGGTGCAAGAACCTAAAGAAATCATAGTGTGAGTTAATGAAAGGTCTTTGTTTTCGAGTTTTTTAAGATACCTCATCATTTCAGTTTCAGAATGATAAGAATTAAAGACAGCATGTTCTAAAATATCATCAGAACGAAAATGATCTAAAGTGGATTTATTTTTTTTATTTAGCTTGATATTACTATTCAATGATTCATTGAGTACATTTACTAAATAATCTAACTTTTCCCATGTTGTTGTCTCATCAATGCTAATTGAGACAATACCTTGTTCTTTATAATAACCTAAGTTGACTTTATGTTTTAGAGCAGTTGGTTCTAGCTGAGAGATATCAGCTGAAAAACTAATAGTATCAAAACAATTATTATTGAGGACCTTAATGCCGGCAGTTTTCATGCTAGCTTTTAAGCTATTTGTCTTGTTGTAAATAGAAGTAGCAATTTCTTTCAAACCTTTTGGTCCATGATAGACAGCATACATGCTCGCCATGACAGCTAATAATGCTTGCGCAGTACATATATTTGAAGTTGCTTTTGCTCTTTTAATATGTTGCTCTCTAGTTTGTAGAGCCATCCTTAGAGCTCTATTTCCATTACTATCTATAGAAACACCAATAATTCTTCCTGGAATAAATCTCTTGTGGTCTTCTTTGCATGCAAAATAAGCAGCATGAGGACCGCCATAACCCATAGGGACTCCAAATCTTTGAGTAGATCCGACTACTACATCTGCTCCCCAGCTACCAGGGGATTTTAAAAGGACAAGACTCATTATATCTGCTATTACAGCTACAGGGATATTATGCGTATGACATTTTTGAGTAAAGCTACTATGATCATGAATTTCACCTAGGCTATCAGGATATTGAATAATTGAACCAAAATATGCATCACTCATTTCAAATTTTTCTGGATCACCAAATGTTAGCTGAATCCCTAGTGGTTCAGCTCTAGAGATCATAACGTCTTTTGTTTGTCTAAAGATATTCTCAGCAATAAAAAATTGATTGACATTGTTTTTCTCTTGTTGTCTGCTTCTCATATGATAAAACATGAGCATTGCTTCAGCAGCAGCAGTGCCTTCATCTAATAATGAGGCATTGGCAAGCTCCATTCCAGTAAGCTCGCTTACAACAGTTTGGAAATTCAATAATGCTTCCAGCCTACCCTGAGATATCTCCGCTTGATAGGGAGTGTACGCAGTATACCAACCTGGGTTTTCAAGTACATTTCTTAATATAACTGAAGGTGTTTCCGTTCCATAATAACCCTGGCCTATATAACAATCATAAAGCTCATTCAATTCTGACAAAGATTGAATGTGGTCAAGATATTCTCTTTCAGTAAGAGCAGAACTTATAGCTAGTTCTTTATTAGACCTTATATTTGAAGGAATCGTTTCACTGATTAGCTGATCGATTGAGCTAACGTTAAGTACATTAAGCATTTCATTTAATGCATTTGAATCTATACCAATGTGTCTGTTTACAAAAGAGTTTTCCATGAGCTTCACAATTTTGATGGCAAATATATTAACAAAATCATTTTTTTAAACCTCCTCATTGTTTTGTTTTCATTTGTTTTATTTATCAAGGAGTTGATAGGTAATAAGATAATCGATATATCTTTGTAGAATCATTAGTGTTTTAAATGAATAGTTTAAGGGGTTTCATATACATTTTTGTAGGATTTTTTATTTCTATAAATAGTTTTTCTTCTCAGGATAGCATCATTTTTTTAAATGGTAAAACTTATGAAGGAATCTATAATTTTGAGGATCATAGAAATGTATATTTTGAAAAAAAGAAAAAAGAAGATCAAATAAAATTAATATCCTTTAACAAGGAACAAATATTTTATTTACACAATGAAGATCAGCAGATTAAAATGATTTATAGAAAAAACTTTTTAAAGGGTAATTATTTTAGTGAAAAGGAAATGGGGCTATATATTAAAGGTGAACAAGATGCCATTAAAAACTTTAATATTGGATATCATTTTCTATTAGGGTGTGCTTTGGGCTTAACAGGAGGTTTAATTGACACCTATGAATTTAAAGATCCTAATTGTAGAGATTATTTTAATAGCTCAGCTTCAGTCATTTCAATTTTAACACCATTTGCAGTAAGTGTAGCCATAGGGTTTCCTAATAAAAAAGTAAGAAAACTATATGTCTCAGATGAAAAATATTTAAACAGTGACCATTATAAACTTGGATTTAATCAAGTAAAACTTTTTAGAAAAACTTTTTATTCATTTTTAGGAAGTTTAACTGGAGTTGCATCAATTTTAACAATCACATTTATTCATCAGGAAAATCATAGTTGCCCTTAGTTTTGGAAATTTATCGTTGGATAATATATGGCAATATTTGGATGGCATTAGGAGCAGTTTCCTTAACCTATTCAAGTTCTATTATTATGTATGATCGTGTAAGTATACCAATATTGTTAATTGTTTTTTTTGCAACTTTAATTGGTTATAATTATCAAACATTGATTAGTGTTAGATCTTTTAAAAATAACAGTCCTAAAGATGAATGGTTCTTAGCTAATATCAATTTGATAAAAATGATAGGATATGTGTCTTTTATATGCTGCATTTACTTATGTATTGATAATTTTAGTGTAATAGAAGCGATCTTTTTTCTCCCATTTTTTTTAATCACTCTATGTTATCGTTGGCCCATTTTAGGAATTGCTTTAAGGGATATCCCATATGTTAAAATATTTTTGATTGCATTAACTTGGGGTTTTGTTACAGTTTTATTACCACAGTATTCTGAGCATGATTTGGTTTTAAACTGGAGTTTAATACTTAATAATAGTTTATATATACTAGGAATAACAATTCCGTTTGATATTAGGGACCTTGAAACTGATAGTACAAGTAAAAAAACAATCCCACAACTTTTTGGTGTAGCAAGAGCACTTTTAATAGCCGTTATATGTATATCAATTTCAGGATATTTGTATTATATAGAAGGTTATTTATTACTCTCATTAGTTTGCCTATTTTCAGCAATGATTATATTGTTTTCTATTAAAAAGAGACCAGATTGGTACTTTTCTTTTATTATTGACGGCTTACTATTGCTTTTTCCACTTTTTACGATCTTTAAATCATGAAAAAACCTAAAATATTAATCATATATACTGGGGGTACTATTGGTATGATCAACGACCCTGAAACCGATATGCTAAAACCTTTTGACTTTGACCAAATTACCAAAGAGGTTCCTGAATTAATGAAGATTAAATGTTCTTTGGATGCCGTTTCTTTTAAGAATCCAATTGATTCATCTAACATGAGTCCTAAAATTTGGAAAAAGTTAGGAGATTATATATGGAAAAATTATGATAAATATAGTGGTTTTGTAATCTTACATGGCTCTGATACCATGGCTTATACTGCAAGTGCTATGAGTTTTATGTTTAGAAACCTTAATAAGCCAATTATTTTCACAGGATCTCAATTACCAATAGGCACAATAAGAACAGATGGTAAAGAAAATTTAATCACTGCTATTGAAATTGCTGCTACATTTAAAAATGGAGCTTCTCTAATTCAGGAGGTTGCTATCTATTTTGAATATCAGCTATACAGGGCAAATAGAACTACAAAAGTTAGTTCCGAAGATTTTGAAGCATTTAAATCATTTAATTACCCAACATTAGCCGAAGCTGGTATCCACATAAAATTTAATGAGAGATTTTTATTAAGACCAGAAAAAAAAGAAGTTGAGTATAAAGCTAATTTTAATTCAGACCTTGGTATAGTTCATTTGTTTCCAGGTATTGATTATGATAATCTAAAATATACATTAGGGAATCCGAAATTTAAAGCAATTATACTACTCACTTTTGGATCGGGTAATGCTCCTACATCTCCCGCTTTTTTGAAAATTATTAAGGATCAAATTAGAGAGGGCATGATTTTCATTAACCTAACTCAATGTAATGGAGGTAGTGTCCAGCAGGGAAAATATGAAACAAGTCATCAGCTTTTAAAGATGGGTGTTGTTGGCGCAAGGGATATGACCCTAGAAGCTGTTGTTACAAAATTAATGATCATTTTAGCTGAAAACAAAGACCTTGATAAGTTAAAAGAGGCATTTACAAAAAGTATTTCAGGTGAAATATTAGAGTAATCACTTTTAAATAAATATTTTTTGTAATTTGGCGACCTGATTAACATTAAGGTTTATCCTTACGATAAGAAATTTAAAAAATAAACTAAACCTAGAATCAATTTATTATGAAAAAAATAGTTGCTTTTATTGCAGTAATAGGAATTTTATCTCTTGGTAATTTAACTGCTCAGGAAGTTCCTCCTACAGAAAACGAATCATCAGAAATGCCTGATTTAGAGGCTGATGAAGAAGAAATAATTGAGGAAGGTCCTTCCTCGGAATCAACATTAACTCCTGATGAAGGTGGGAATGCTGAGGCAGGAACTACTGGAAATAATACAAATGATAAAAATACAGAGAGTTGTGGTGACGAAGATGAGCCAAGCCCATATCAAGACCTTAAAATCAAATTTATTGAAGGTGGGCCAATTTTTATGGCTTTTGTTTTAATTTGTTTGATCCTTGGTTTAGCACTATGTATAGAAAGAATCATTTATTTAAATTTAGCAACTACCAATACTAAAAAATTACTTGAAAGTATAGAAGAAGCACTACAAAATGGAGGTGTAGATGCAGCTAAAGAAGTTTGTAGAAACACTAGAGGTCCAGTCGCTAGCATTTTCTATCAAGGTCTTGAAAGAAGTTCTGAAGGTGTAGAGATGGTAGAAAAATCAGTCATATCTTATGGAGGTGTTCAGATGGGACTATTGGAGAAAGGTCTTTCTTGGATTGGATTATTTATTGCTATTGCTCCAATGCTTGGGTTTATGGGAACTGTTATTGGTATGATCGATGCATTTACTACTATTGCTGAACAAGGAGAAGCTGACCCTAAGGAGCTTTCAAAAGGTATTAAAGTAGCATTGATTACTACTGTATCTGGTTTAATTGTAGCTATTATACTACAGATTTTTTATAATTATATTGTTTCAAAGATTGATTCTTTGGTGAATGAAATGGAAGATGCTTCTATTTCATTAATTGATATTTTAGTAAAAAATGAAATTGCTAAAAAGTAATTGTAGCATTTAAAACATTTAAATATTATGGATAATAAAGTTCAGAATATTGTGTTAAAAGCACTAATGGTCCTAATTATCGGGACAGGAGTTCTATTGACTTATTGGGTAATGAATGATGATAACCCACTTCCACTGAAACCAGAAGAGCATCGTCAATGGACCTATATCGAATGGAATGAATGGAAAAAGGAAAAGGGGAAAGTTTTATCTGAAGATGGTGGTTTAAGAAAAATCACTAATAATGATACATGGATAGATGATGAGGTCAAAATATTAACAAAGGATGGAGATTCATTAGATGTTTTTCTTACAGCAAATATTATATTAGATGAATTGACTAAAGATAGTGGTCTTGAATCAGATAGTATTAAGACTTTGAAAAATGAGGTTTTAAAAGTACTAAGTATCTCTGATGAAGATTCAAGAGACGCGCCACTTTTCACAAGTCAAGTTGATAGTTGGATAAACTACAGAACGGAACAGCTAGTTAAAATTAAATCCGACATTCTTCTTGCTGATGTTTCTAAAGTTATAGGGTTTACCAGATTATTATTAATATTAGCTGTGGTTTTAGTACTGGCTTCTTTTGTTTATCTGATAACCATAGATTACATAAAAGCATTAAAGATTCTAGCGGGAATTTTACTGTTGGGGTTATTTATGTGGATTACTTATTTTATGGCTTCAGATCAAGTTCCTGTTTGTATTAGTGCCATGGAAGGAGATTTAGAAGTATGCCAAGAACCTATCTACTCTTCGGCTAATTGGAAAATAGCATCTGCAGCAATTTTAACAACTATTATTTTAATTGTTGTAACAATTTTAGCTTGGATTTCAGGTCCAATTATGAAATTATTTAGATAATTTAAATTATGGCAAAAAGAGAAATAGAAGAGATAAATGCTGGGTCTACAGCCGATATTGCTTTTTTATTGGTTATTTTCTTTTTGATCACTACAACAATGATCAAACCACAGATCTCTGAAGAGAGGTTGTCTCAGAAGTCGGATGTTGAGTTTTTGCTAAAGCAAGAAAATGTATTGTCTATTCTTGCTCCAAAACCTCACCCTGATTTTAATCCAGATGGAGATTCAGTAAACATTCTGGGTGGAGGCATAACATATCGTGATGGTTTTTGCGATTTTACTAGAATAAAAGAGGCTGTTATTTATTTCTATGAGCATGATTACAAGACAGACCCTGCAAACAAGTATGTTTTAAGAAATAATGAAATTATTGTTAATCCAAATGATCCGTCAAAATTCTTGCCTTTTCCATCTTACATAAATGTAACGCTATCAAATTGTAATGATACACTTGAAAAGTTACAAGAAAAGCTAAAACAAATTGAAGATCTTAAAAACTCCGATCCAGAAAACCCTGCCATAAAGCTTAAGGAGAAATATGATTTAGAACAGGCTAATTGGAGTAAAAATTTAGAGGCTGTTAAAATAGTAGGAGATTTTAAAGTGTTGCCGATGAATGCTACAGTAACTATATTAACTGATAATGAAACAAAATATGATACATACATGCAGGTGCTTGATCATATAATGCAGGGATTGAATGAATTAAGAAACAAATTGAGTAAGGAGAAATTTGGTAAATCATATGAAAAACTGAACGATGATCCAAAAGATGAGAACAATGAAATTGAAAAAATAAAAGCAATTCAACAGGTATATCCTAAAAGGATCATGAAACAAAAACAAGTGTCATACTAAAAATAGTATATGTCTAAATTTTCAAATAGCGATAAAAGAAAAGTGCCTGAGTCATCAACGGCAGCATTGCCTGATATTGTATTTATGTTGCTTTTCTTTTTTATGGTAACTACTGTTTTTAAAGAAAAGGAAAGTAAAAAAGTTGAGATAAACAAAGTGTCAGTAGATGTTACTGAAAATCTACAAAAAAACGTATTAGCAGCTTATTACTGGATTGGTAGAGTGCCTGGGAAATTCGATAGTGAAGGTAACGAGGCTTATAGCATTCAATTAGATGATGATATTGTTTCAGATGCCGATATAGCTAAATATTTAATGGCATTAAAAGAAGAATCTAAGTTCAAAGAAAAATGGTTAAGTGATTTTTATAATGTATTTAAGATCGATGCCAACACGAAAATGAGATTGATCAAAAAAGTTCAGGATCAATTAAAAGAAGCGGAAGCTTTTAAAGTCCTATATTCAGTAGACAAGAAATAAGATTAAAACTTATCATAAGTTCCCTTTGAGTCCGCTAATTTATTTTTTCTTTTTAGTAGATAATAAACACATCCAATACTTAATATACTTGCTGTAAAAAGCAATGTCCATGTAGTAATACTCCAACTATTTTCAGATAATAATTGATTTCTTATTAGATATACATTTGTTAGACTGAATAGGTTAAATAGAAAATGTAAAATAATAGTAATCCAAATAGTACCGCATAAAAGAGTAATATAGCTAAAGGTAAAACCTATAAATAATAATGCTAAGAAGTTGTAAAATTGAAAATGAAGTAAGGCAAACAATATGGCTGAAATAGAGATTCCAAGATGAATATTATTTGTCCATTTACAAAAAAGACCTTGTAACATTCCTCTGAAAATGATTTCCTCACAGAAAGCAGGTACAATTGCCATTACTAAGATATTCAATAAATAGCTTTTAATACTTATTCCAATAAATGAATGATGAATATTGTCTATTGAATGTTGACTGTCATTAATTGATTTTTCAATTTCTGGTGATAAAAAAGAAAGATCAATGTTATAGTTGATCAACAACAATAGATTACTAATTGTGATGATGATGATCAATAAAGGGATGATCAATAAAAAGTATTGAGGCTCACTTTTTTTAAATAGCCCAAGATTAGTAGGCTTTTTTGAAATTAATTTCGCAAAAAATAATACAGGTAATAAAAAGGTGCCTATTTGATCAATTACAGAGGCTAATTTATAAGCCCTAATATTATTTACATTATTTAAATCTTGATCTATGGATAAGTTAATAAGGTCTACATTGAAAATCACGGAGCATAAATAGATGCTTACAAATGTGAAAAAGAACTTAGAAAGTAAACATAGTCCTATAAAGTAACTTACTTTTTCTATTGAACTTTTATGTTGTAAAATTCCGTTTTTCACTATTTTGAATTCTTAATTTACTCTTAATAGAGTAACTTTGACAAGCAAAATTACTTTTTTGGTATATATAGGAGACATAAAACTAAATGAATTTCCACTTCTTTTAGCACCTATGGAAGATGTGAGTGACCCACCTTTTAGAGCACTTTGTAAAAAGCATGGCGCAGATGTAATGTATACAGAGTTTATTTCTTCAGAGGGGTTAATAAGAGATGCAGCTAAAAGTGTTCAGAAGCTAGATATTTTTGAATATGAAAGACCTGTTGGGATCCAAATATTTGGTGCCGATATTGAGTCGATGAAAAAAGCTACAGAGCTATGTGAAAAGGCAAATCCTGATATTATAGATATCAATTATGGTTGTCCTGTAAAAAAGGTAACATGTAAAGGTTCGGGGGCAGGTATATTACAGGATATCCCTAAAATGGTAGAAATGACCAAAGAAATCGTCAATTCAACTGCTTTGCCTGTTACAGTTAAAACAAGGTTAGGATGGGATGAGAATACTAAATACATAGTTGAAGTAGCAGAGCGGCTACAAGATGTTGGTATAAAGGCCATCTCAATACATGGAAGAACAAGGTCACAAATGTATAAAGGTGATGCAGATTGGACATTGATAGGTGAAGTAAAAAACAATCCAAGAATTAATATCCCGGTTTTTGGTAATGGAGATATTACTTCTCCAGAAAAAGCAATGTTGTATAAAAACAAATACGGAGTTGACGGTTTAATGATTGGAAGGGCGAGTATTGGAAATCCGTGGTTTTTTAATCAAGTAAAACATTATTTAAAAACAGGGGAACATCTACCCCCTACAAGCTTAGAAGATAAAATTAAAACTGTTAAGGAGCATTTGGAATTCAGCATAAGGTGGAAAGGTGAGCGATTAGGGATATTAGAAATGAGAAGGCATTATGCCAATTATTTTAAGGGGATTCCTAATTTTAAACACATTCGCATAAAGCTAGTGACCTTAGAGTCAGAAAAGGAATTAATGGATACGCTAAATAGTATTGATAAAGAACAAATAATTAACGTATTATGAAAATATATACAAAATCTGGTGATAAGGGGGAAACCTCTTTATTAGGAGGTAAAAGAGTGAAAAAGTACAATTTAAGGATCCATGCTTATGGTACATGTGATGAACTAAATGCATGGATAGGTTTATTGAGAGATCAAAATATTGATGAAGATTATCAGGTTTTTTTAATAAATATTCAGGAAAGAATTTTTACCATTGGTTCTCATTTAGCCTCACTTAATGATGAAGAGCTAAAAAAAAATCTTCCCAAAATTAATGAGGATGATATTTTAGACATTGAGAATCAAATAGATGAATTGGAAAATCTTCTTCCAAACATGAAAAACTTTATTTTACCTGGAGGCCATCAAATAGTTTCTTATTGTCACCTAGCTAGAACGGTTTGCAGAAGGTGTGAAAGGTATATTATAGAGCTAGCTGATGCTGATTATGTTGATCCTAATATCATAAAGTTTTTTAATAGGTTGTCGGATTATTTATTTGTTTTATCAAGAAAGGTCAGCATGGATACTGGTTCAAAAGAATCTCCATGGATCACAAAATAGCACAATCATTCACTTTTTTTTTTGATGTTTCGTCAAAAAAATTATTTTTGCGCCTTTAAATAGATTAAACAAAGGTTAGATATGTATTGGACATTAGAATTAGCTTCTTATTTAGAAGACGCACCATGGCCGGCAAGTAAAGATGAATTGATAGACTTTGCAATGAGGACCGGTGCTCCTTTAGAAGTAGTAGAGAACCTACAGGCATTGGAAGATGAAGGAGAAATTTATGATACTATCGAAGAGATTTGGCCAGATTATCCGACAAAAGAAGATTTCTTTTTCAATGAAGATGAGTATTAAACTCAGCGCTTTAATTTTTATTTACAGATAATAGTTTCTTTTTTTTGGCATAAAAAATATGTTAAATGTATTTTTCTGCGTCATACTGTCAGTCATTTGTTATTGGTACAATTTGTGACCATTAAAATCAGCTAAAAATTTATAGGTAAGCAACTTATCTATTATTTTTGTTTGCCTTTAAAAAAAGAATCTATGTTAGATGCAATATTTAAAAAACTATTTGGAGATAAATCTCAAAAGGATTTAAAAGAGTTATTGCCTATAGTTGATGAAGTTAATAGTGAATTTGATAAAATTCAAGGAATTTCTGATGATGAACTAAGAGGGAAAACCAAGGAATTTAAGCAAAGAATCCAAGATTATATTAAAAGCATTTCAACTGAAATAGAAGAAATGAAAAAAAAGACTGAGCTGGATTCAGTCTCTATCCCTGAAAAAGAACAAATCTTTGAAGCAATAGAGGAAGCGCAGAAAAAAGAGGACGAGAAAATAGAAGAAGTCTTATTAGAGCTTATGCCTGAAGCATTTGCTGTCATTAAAGAAACGGCTAGAAGGTTGGTTAATAATCAAAACCTTAAAGTGTCAGCAACAGAAATGGATAAAGAGCTGGCTCAAAATAGTAATCATATAGAGATTGAAGGAGAAATGTCTGTATGGAAGAATCATTGGGATGCAGCAGGTTCTAATATTGTTTGGGATATGATTCATTACGATGTTCAGCTTATGGGAGGAGCAGCTCTCCATAAAGGGAAGATCGCAGAAATGATGACAGGTGAAGGTAAAACTTTAGTAGCCACATTGCCTGTTTATTTAAATGCATTAGCTGGTAAAGGATTACATTTAATTACTGTTAACGATTACTTGGCTAGAAGAGATGCCGAGTGGATGGGTCCTATTTACCAATTTCATGGTTTAACAGTAGATTGCATAGATAATCATCAGCCCCATTCACCAGGTAGAAAAGCAGCTTATGCTGCAGATATAACTTTTGGGACTAATAATGAATTTGGTTTTGACTACTTAAGGGATAATATGGTCAGTGATCCTGATGGTATGGTGCAAAGAAAACATCATTATGCCATTATTGATGAGGTTGATTCAGTATTAATAGATGATGCAAGAACTCCCCTTATTATATCTGGTCCAGTTCCTAAGGGTGATGAACAGGAATTTAATTTTTTAAAGCCTAAGATTGAGAAGCTAGTTACAAATCAAAGAAAATTTGTGAATGGGTTATTGACTGAAGCTAAAAGCAAGCTAGCTAAAGCAGAGCAAGAAGGTGGTAGTAAAAAAGAGAATAAAAAACTTTTTGAAGAAGGTGGATTGGCCTTATTAAGGGCATTTAGAGGATTGCCTAAAAATAAAGCGATTATAAAATACTTGAGCGAGCCTGGTATTAAAATACAGCTTCAGAAAACAGAAAATTTTTATTTACAGGATAATGCCAAGGAAATGCCTAAGGCAGATGAAGTATTGTATTTCGTAATTGATGAGAAGAGCAATACTATAGATCTTACTGAAAAAGGGATTGAACTGATTTCAGGAGAGGAAGATCCAGAATTTTATATGATGCCTGATATAGGGGAAAAGCTGGCTGATATTGAAGCTAAAGGAGGTTCCAAAGAAGAAAAGCTGAAATTAAAGGATGAGATGATGTCTGATTATACGATTAAGGCAGAGCGTATACATTCTATTAACCAATTATTAAAAGCATATACATTATTTGAGAAAGATGTTGAGTATGTTGTGATGGAAAATAAAGTGAAGATCGTAGATGAACAGACTGGAAGGATTATGGATGGTAGAAGATATTCAGATGGACTTCACCAGGCCATAGAAGCCAAGGAAAATGTAAAAGTAGAAGCAGCAACTCAAACTTATGCAACCATTACATTACAGAATTATTTCAGGATGTACCATAAGCTAGCTGGTATGACTGGTACTGCAGAAACAGAAGCAAAAGAGCTTTGGGATATTTATGAGTTGGATGTTGTAGTAGTTAAAACCAACAGGCCAATCGTTCGTGATGATCAAAATGATCTTGTTTATAAGACATCAAGAGAAAAGTACAATGCCATTATTGGTGAGATTGAGAATTTAAGGTCTGATGGAAGACCTGTACTTGTAGGAACGACTTCAGTTGAAGTTTCTGAGCTGCTTTCACGAATGTTGAAAATGAAAAAATTACCACATCAGGTATTGAATGCAAAGCTACATCAAAAAGAAGCTGAAGTAGTTACAGCTGCAGGAATGTCTGGAACAGTTACTATTGCAACCAATATGGCTGGAAGGGGAACAGATATTAAATTGGGAGAGAATGTTAAGGAGAATGGAGGATTGGCAATTATTGGAACAGAAAGGCATGATTCAAGAAGGGTAGATAGGCAATTAAGAGGTCGTTCAGGTAGACAGGGAGATCCAGGTTCTTCTCAATTTTTTGTTTCATTGGAAGATAATCTAATGAGATTATTTGGTTCTGAAAGGATTGCAAAAATGATGGACAGGGTAGGGCATAAAGAAGGCGATGTGATCCAGCATTCTATGATCACAAGGTCGATAGAAAGGGCACAGAAAAAAGTGGAGGAAAACAATTTTGGAATAAGAAAGAGGTTGTTAGAATTCGATGATGTAATGAATGCCCAAAGAACAGCAGTTTATAAAAGAAGGAGAAATGCACTTTTTGGAGACAAGCTAGAATTGGACCTAGATAATATTTTTTATGAGATAGCTGAAACTATTGTGCTAGATTATCAGGAAGTTGCTGATTATGAAGGAGTGTCTTTTGAGATCATAAGATGTTTTGGAATAGAAGCTCCTTTTAGTGAGTCTGAATTTCTTGAAAAAGACGAAAATGATTTGATCAATCAATTATATGAAGCTGCAAAAGCTGGATATGAAAGAAAATCAAAATTGATTCAAGAAAGGGTTTTTCCAGTGATTAAAAATGTATATGAAAATCAATCAGATTCTTTTGAGAATATTGTAATTCCATTTACAGACGGGAGAAAAGCCATAAAAATAGTTACCAACCTTAAAGAGTCATATGAATCTGAAGGTAAAAAAGCTATAAATACTCTTGAAAGAAGTATTACACTAGGGTTTATAGACAATGAATGGAAAGAGCATTTACGAGAAATGGACTTCTTAAAGCAAAGTGTTAATCATGCTCAGTATGAGCAGAAAGATCCTTTATTGATTTATAAGTTAGAGGGGTATGATCTATTTAAAAAAATGCTTGTTAAATTGAACAAGGATATTGTGTCATTTTTAATGAAAGCTCATTTGCCAAACGAAGAAAATCAAAGCGCACAGGCTTCAAGAATGCAGGCACCTCCTCCTAAACAGGATTTAAGTAAGCTAAAAACAGGTAGAGAAGATTTAGGAGAATCTACAAGGCAGAATAGAGAATTAGCCCAGCAAAATCAAAAAGAAGCTGTTAAACAACAGCCTGTAATGGTAAAGAGGAAGCCTGGTAGAAATGAACGTGTAAAGGTACTTAATCTTCAAAGTGGAGAAACTAAAGAAATGAAGTTTAAACAGGCAGAACCTTTGATCAATGCCGGTTCTTGGCAATTGATAGAAAGCAATTAATTTTTAAAAAGAGACCTAAAAAATCCTTTTTTGGTTTTATGTACAACTAATTCTTCTTTAAACTTTAAGGGTTTATAAAAAGCAGTGCTGTTATTTTTATTTGAGGTAAAGAAGTCATCAAGTGCTTTTGCGATTTTAATAGTTTCTTCTAGTGGGTCTTCTTCTTTATTATAGACATTATGAATACAGTTATAAAAATCTGTATTAGGGAATTGATCTCCAATTGTTTGTAAAAAAGTTTGATTCCATGAGTTAGTATATTCTTTACCATCTCTTATGCCTTTGTTATTTATTAAGTAAAAAGTAAGTGATTTAAAGTATTCAAAATTTTGTTTGATAAACTTTTTGTTCTCCATGCAGAATTCAAAAAAGCACCACTTTGCACAATAAGGGATAACGTGGTTGTATTTGTCCTTATGGAAGTTGACCTTAATATCAGGAAGATTTTCATGGAGAGATTTAAACTTTTTTAAGCAATGTTCATACAGCGATAAATCCAGTTGATTGTTTTCTACAATTAGATTTTTAATGTCATTAGAAAGTTCATCTACTTGAGGGCGTTTAAATGTCATTCTTTTGACTTCAATGTCTTTTTTCCATTTAACGCCTATTTCTCTATTAAAATAGCTTAATGAATCAGCAAAGTATTCAAATATTCCAACATGAATAGGCAGTTCGTCTATTACTTCTAAAACCTTATCAAGATCATTTTTATTTGCACTATGTGGGTCATACATGCGCCTGCCAACCAAGAAATTGGTGACTCCATTTTGAGTTTGTCTGTTTTTTATATACGAATTGAAATCTTTAGGTTTATTTTTTAGCAGATCAATAAATTCTTTTCTTTCACGAATAAAATAATATTCAGATGTTAACCTGTCAACAGGGTGTCTTAGCATCATGAATATTTGATGATCTTTGAATTTTTCTATATTCTCAGGCTCGAAAATATCACCACTATTTGATTTTTTATTAGGGAGTATATGTCTGTAATTAAAGCCTACTTCAGTTTGCCAGAAAGAATTATTCATAGCTGTATTGATGGTAGTGCCACCAGTTTTCGGAATATGAATAAATATCACCTTGTCTTTCATAAATGCATCTAAAATGGAATGATAGTCGTCAATATTAAAAATCAAACTAATTTAATATTTAAATTAGTTGTAAACTATTAATATGCATTCAAGAAATTATTTTTTACTAGGATTGTTTTTTTTCATTTCAACCTGTTCTTACTCACAAGGAGCTATTTCAGGAATTACAATAAGTCCAGCTAACCCAACTATAGATGATACGATAACTATTTATGCAGATCTAATGTTTTCAAATTCATCATGTGAGTTTTTTAATTCAAATCAAAATATTTCTGGAAATACCATTAATATCACTACTCAGCATTGTTATGGAATGCTGACCTCAATCTGTTATGTGGTTGATACATTTACAATAGCTCCTTTATTAGCTGGCAATTATGTATTAGATCTTACCTTAACAAGTGATATTAATTATGGCATTGTACCTTGTAATGGTGGTAATACTCCAGATGATAATGATACTTTACATTTTGAAGTAATCGACCCTTCTTCAATTAATACTATAGTGTCAAGTATTGATTTTTCTTTATATCCCAACCCTAGTAAAGGAGTTTTTCAATATGAAGTCTTTGATTCTTATGATGAGATTATTGTATATTCTAGTAAAGGACAAGAAGTTTTTAGACATCCTATATATAGCATTAAAGGCGAAGTGAAGATGGATATTGTCCCTGGAATTTATTTTGTGAAATTCAAAACTAATAATGGAAGTGAAAGCACCATCAAAAAAATATTAATCAGCGAATAGATTTACCACCATCCAATTAATTTCCACCAGATCAATCCAATTCCTAACCAGATCAAAATGTGGAAACATGAAATGATCAATCCTGTGGAGAACCATTTTGCAGAGCTTACATATCCTAATCCATAATAGATAATTACAGGTCCTGTTGAATAATAAGTCAAGCAGCCACAAAGACATGAAAAGTAAGCGAATATACCAGCTGCTAATAAAGGTTCAATCCCTAAAGAGAGGGTAACGCTCAAAAACACAGCAACCATAGCAAATATATGAGCAGTTAGCATTGAAAACAGGTACATTGAATAAAAGTAGATCAGGCTTAATAATATTAGCGTAGTAATACCATTGTCAACTGTGATCCAGCTTTGAAAGTGAATGATCATCCAATCTATAAAGCCATAATTTTTCAGCATGCTGGCCATGGTTAACAATCCCCCCAACCATATTAAGGTATCCCAAGCTTTAGAATTGCTTATAATGTCAGACCATTTTTGTACAGTAAAAATTAGCATTAACATTACGCCTATCCACGCAACAAGTGTAGTGCTTAGGCCATGTAAGAATTTTGTGCTCCATAAAATTAATAACAAGAACATTATTGAAAGCATGATCCATTCTTTAGTGTTAAGCTTTACACCCATATTTTTTAGCTCATCTGTTGCTTTTAATTGAGCTGATGAGGTGTCTTTTATTGATGGTTTGGCCACTAGATAGATGACAATAGGTAATAATAATAAACCTATTAGACCCGGAACGATCGCCCCTAAAGCCCAACTTCCCCAGTCAAATGAAACTCCATAAACATCATTTACTGCTTTAGCCACTAAAGGGTTTGCTGCCATACCCGTTAAGAACATAGCTGCTGTAATAAGATTGGCGTGGGCACCAATGAGCGTCAAGAACTCTCCGGCTTTTTTTGGATTTTTGTCTGAGGAAGAGTTAAGAGAATTGGAAATGGAATTAACTATTGGTGCAATAATTCCTCCTCCTCTAGCGGTATTGGATGGAACTATAGGTCCAAGAATGAGCTCAGCTCCACATATTGAATAGGCCAATCCCAACATGCTTTTTCCAAACCAGCTAATGAGTTGTAGAGCTATACGCTTTCCAATTCCTGAGCTAATAATACCACCAGCTATTAAAAAGGCAGCTACTACTAACCAAACTGTAGAATCTGCATAACCCGACAGTGTTTCATCCATAGAAATGGTATTAGTTGCTGATAAGGTTATTAGACCCATCAATACCATCATACCCATAGGATAAGGTTTTATAATAAAACTAAGTATGACAGTAAAAAACACTGAGAATACATGCCATCCTTTTAATGGCGCATTCATATAAGGACCAATCATCCATAAGAAAATACCTATAGCAATGCAAAACAATAATTTTAGCAGAGAACTTTTGTTTTTCACTTTACCAATTTAGTAAATAACCAAAAATAAGAGGCGCTACAATAGTAGCATCGGATTCTATAAGATATTTTGGGGTGTCAACAGCTAATTTTCCCCAGCTTATTTTTTCATTAGGTACGGCACCAGAATAAGAACCATAGCTAGTAGTTGAATCACTGATTTGGCAAAAATAGCTCCAAAGTGGCGTGCCTGTTTCTTGAAGATCTTGAGTGAGCATAGGTACTACACAGATTGGAAAATCTCCAGCTATCCCACCACCAATCTGAAAAAAACCAATACCATTTTGAATAGAGTTATGTTTGTAAAAATCAGCTAAATACATCATGTATTCTATCCCACCTTTCATAGTATTGGGACTTAGTTCACCTTTTATACAATAAGAGGCAAAAATGTTTCCTAAAGTTGAGTCTTCCCATCCAGGAACAACCATTGGTAGTTCTTTTTCTGCTGCGGCTAACATCCAACTATTTTCTGGAGGAATTTCATAATAATTTTTCAGCTCATCACTTAATAACAGCTGATACATGAATTCATGAGGGAAATACCTTTCTCCTTTTTCTTCAGCAGATTTCCAGATTTTAAATAAATGACCTTCGAGTTTCCTGAATGCTTCTTCTTCTGGTATGCATGTATCGGTAACTCTATTTAGGCCTTTTTCTAATAGTTGTTTTTCTGCTGCTGGCGATAAATCTCTGTAATTAGGGATCCTTTTATAATGGGAGTGAGCAACTAGATTCATAATATCTTCTTCTAAATTGGCTCCAGTACATGAAATAACATGGACCTTTTGTTGTCTTATCATTTCAGCAAATGAAATCCCCAGCTCAGCTGTGCTCATGGCACCAGCTAAGGATACTAACATTTTTTTATTTTCAGCTAAATGCTTTTTATAGCCCTCTGCAGCATCAGCTAGGCTTGCAGCATTGAAATGTTTGAAATGCTTTAGAATAAATTGACTGATAGGACCTTTATTTTCCATCTTAATTAAATTGATAGCTTAACATTTTATAATACAATTTTGCTACTAAAAAATCAGGAGCTTTATTATGAGGGTTAGGGGCTAATTCAACAATATCAAACCCAACTACATTTTTGTTTTTAAAGACTTTTTTAAGGTATAGAGTTAAGGTATGCCAATCTAGTCCACCAGGTTCTGGTGTGCCCGTAGAGGGCATAATAGATGGATCCATAACATCCACATCTAAAGTGATGTACACATTGTCACCCATTTGTTCAATAGAATCATTCATCCATTGATTGTTATGATGCATTTGATGAGCAAAAAAGCATTTTTCTTTCTGAATAAGCGCTTTTTCAGAGACATCCATACTTCTAATACCCACCTGAATTAAATTAGTATTCTTGCGTGCATCATATAATGCACAGGCATGATTATAGCTACTTCCATTGTAACTTTTTCTTAAGTCGGTATGAGCATCAAGCTGTAATACAGTTAGCTCTTTATATTTCTCATAAAATGCTTTGATGATTCCTATACTTATAGAATGCTCACCTCCTAAAAAGGTTAAAAACTGATTGGTATTTAAAAGCTCTTTAGTTATTTTATAGACTTTGTTATAAACAGCTTCTGGAGATTGATTTTCGGAAATGGCGTCTTTTAAATAGATCCCTTTTTTATATACCTCAGAATCTGTTTCAATATCATAAAGCTCCATGTTTTCTGCGGCATCTAAAAATGCTTCAAGGGCTTTATCTGCCCCTTTTCCCCAAGTACAAGTTCCATCATATAAGATGGGTTGTAATAGCACTGAAGCAGTTTCCTTGTTACAGTACTTATCTTCTATTCCTGCAAAATTTCGCATGAAGTATTATATCCTAAAAGTTCAAACATTTCATTGGCAGATTGCTCATTCCTGTATACATAATCTTGAACCTGACCAAATTCATTTCTATCTACTATTACATGTTTTGGTGCAGGGATCAAACAATGCTTAATACCACCATATCCACTAATCGCATCTTGATAGGCGCCTGTATGGAAAAAGCCAATGTATAATGGATCATTTTTGGAGCTAGCTTGAATAGGCAGGTAGATCTGCTGATTAAAATCTTCTGTATTGTAATAATCTGAATGGTCACAGCTGATCCCTCCAATGTTCACCTCTTCATAGGGTTGATCCCATTTGTTAATAGGGAGCAATATAAATTTTTCGTGGATAGACCAAGCGTCAGGGATGGTATTCATTAGACTATTGTCAATTAGATACCACTTTTCTGTATCTGTCTGTTTTTTTTCTTCGTTTACCTTAAAAATTGTAGCACCACTTTCTCCTACAGAAAACCTTCCAAATTCAGTATAAATATCAGGCATTTCAATTTTTTCCTGTATACAAGTTAGAGTTAAATTTTTGATGATTTCTTGGGTCATGTATTGATAATCATAATCAAAACCGAGGTTATTTTGTATAGGGAATCCACCTCCTAAGTTAAAGCAATGTAGAGATGAGCAAACTTTTTTTAAGGAGGCATATAAAGAGGTAGCTTTTTGAAATTCTCCCCAGTAATGTAAATTATCTTTTATCCCAGAATCAACAAAAAAATGAAGCATGCTCAATTCAACCTGTTCCAAATGATGGATAGTTTCATTGTAAAAGCTTATTAATTCTGTAGGCTGAATCCCAAATCTAGAAGTTTTATATGCTGATTGCGGTTCCTCTTTGACAGCCATTCTTAAGCCAATTTTTATTTTATAATTCCCTGCAAATTTTAAAAGTCGTTTAAGCTCATTTCTATTGTCTAGAATAACGATTACATTTTGAAAACCATTTTCATATAGCTCTATAATTTTTTTTAGGTAATCATCAGATTTATATCCGTTATTGATGATAGTACGTTGCTTATCTATTTTGTCATTTTCTAATAAATTAAAAATGAGGTCTACATCAAAAGCAGCAGAAGTTTCTAAATGTACACCCTCTTTTAACGCAGCTTCAATTACATGAGAAAAATGATTGCTTTTAGTACAATAGCAATAATGATAATTGCCTTTGTAGTTGTGTTCTTCTATTGCATTTTTAAAAAGTAACCTAGCTTTGCTGACCTGCTCTGCAATCTTAGGTAAATACATTAACTTAAAAGGAGTTCCGTATTTCTCTATCAATCGCATCAATGGAACTCCATGAAAGGTGAGCTCGTTATTATCTAGCTCAAAACCATTTTGAGGAAAATCAAAACTTTGATGAATTAATTGAGAATAGGTATTTTGCATCTTCAATAAATAGTATTCAATTGCGAAGGTATTCTAAAAAATTTGAACTAAGTTATTTTTGAATCCAATGTTCTTTTCTATCCCTTTTTCTGAATAAGAAATCTTAAAATCATTTGCTGTTCCTGGAATATTTGTTGGTAACCAATTTCTGCCTTCTTTTACAACTATGATCACTCCATTGAAATCGCCTACCCAACAAAAAGAATCAGAAAATTCATCTTTATTGATAGGTGCAATTCCCAAGTCTTCAGATAAATAATCAGCCATTTTAATCGTGTCTTTTATTGGTAAGCCTATCTCATTGATTTTAATCACATTTTTAATTGAGAAATCTTTTGTCTTTTTATAAAGTAGTGAAGGTCTTTCAATAAACTCAGCAATATTCCCATCTTTATCAAAAAAGTAGATAGATCGACCAGAATTAAAGTGAATGATCTCACTACCTTGGTAAGGTAAAAGCGCTATGTCTCTTTTTTTTAGAAACTCCATTGCACTTTCAAGAGAACCAGTGTTGATCAGAAAAGCGAAATGGTAACAAAACTTTTTTGCTGAGCTTTCAAATATGAGTAGATTTTCATTGGTTTTGACCTTTAATGTTTTTTCATTAGTTCTTTCAATGGGGAACCCAAGTGTAGATCCATAAAATTGTTCCTGTTCATCTATATTATTTGAAAATAAGGTTAGCTTTTTTATTTCCATGAGCTAGATTTATTTATGGTAGGTGACCTTGTTTATCTTTTTCCATTCTCCTCTAGTGAAATCAGGTATTTCAACAGATTCGCTGTTGTTCTCAACGGACTTTCTTGAGAGTTCTATAATAGCAGACCACTCTGCAGCATCATATACATCCTGATCAAGTGGAAGCCCATTCCTAAGACAATAGATCAATCGATAGTCCATGATGTAATCCATTCCGCCATGCCCACCTACTTCCTTGGCTTTTTTTTCGATCTCTTTTACAATAGGGTGTGCATATTCTTCTAATAGAGAGTCTAATTTTTCTTCCCCCAAAAAGGTATGAGCATTTGGTTCTAACGCAATGCCTTTTTGAGGATATTTTTGAGCAAAACCATTCGTTCCACTTATGGCATGTAATCTACTATATGGGCGAGGGCTTGTAACATCGTGCTGTATTAAAATTGTTTTTCCATTTTCTGTTTTAATTAGGGTAGTGTTCATATCTCCTTTTTTGTAATCTTTTTTTGCATATTCAGAAGTATCGCCAAATTTATTTTTAGCATATAAAGACATGCCAAACTGATCACTAGACATGGATACTAAGTAGTTCATTTTATCACCTCTGTGAATGTTCATTATATGGCAGAGTGGACCAAGTCCATGAGTAGGGTAGGTGTTACCATCTTCTTTTTCAAGGTGCTTTAACCTCCACATATCCCAATACCCATTTTCATCAAAATTTAAAAATCTAAGGTCATGAATATAAGCTCCTTCACAATGAACTATTTCTCCAAATAGTCCTTTTTGTGCCATGTTCAATGTTGCCATTTCAAAAAAATCGTAATTGCAATTTTCCAATTGCATACAATGCTTACGAGTACGTTCTGCAGTTTTTACTAATTCCCAGCACTGTTCAATAGTTAAGGCAGCAGGGACTTCTACAGCAACATGTTTATCATGCTCCATTGCATATACAGCTATTGGAGTATGTAGGTCCCAGTGGGTGCAAACATATATGAGGTCGATATCATTTCTTTCACAAACTTTTTTCCAATCATTTTCGCTATTATAAGCTATCGCTTTAGGGAAACCATTTTTAGATAGTATTTCCTGGCATTTAGCTATGTTTTTTTGGGAGAGGTCACAGATTGCTACTATTTCAACATTGTTAATTTGAGTGTATCTTTTTACAGCTCCAGCCCCCCTCATTCCTAAGCCAATAATTCCTATACGAACATTTTCAATCGGATCACATCTTAATTCAATTACATTATTTGAATTTGATTGAGAAGAGATAATCGAGTTATTAAATAGGATAGTAATTAAAAATAGGATAGCTACTGAATGAGATCTCATGTCTATGAAAATTTAATTATTAAAGTATTATGCAAAGTATCAAATAAAATTGAATAGTTGTTGGCTTATAAGATTATGCTAGCAAGGCTAATAAATATATAGCCCATTATAAGAGCAATGCTTGAAACAAGTAAATTGTGTATGAAAAATGAGTAAAGGAGAAAAAATACTATTGGTAATTTATGTCCTTTAATAAGTGGTCTATATAATGTAATTATACTAGATGTGAAACCAATCAAATAAAAGTAAACGAATTTCAATAAAGGATTAGGAATAAAAACACTAATGATAAATATGATTACTATAATTACACTGAATGCACCTGTAAAAAACGCCCATTTTGAAATTGCAGGCCAGTCAGAGTTTTTATTGTGAAGGGATATTTTCTCAGGGATAGGCAGGTTTCTATTATCGGCATTAATCTCATTAACAAACGATTTTTCCAACAAATAATTTCTTGATTTGTTCAATGGGTTTTGATGAAGTAAAAAACATAAATGGTAATACATGTCTGGTGCAAACTTTTTGAATGTTTTGGGGTTTTCAAAAAATGATTCTACACATACTGAAAAGAACTCATGTAAATTTACCCCTCCATATTTTCTAATAAATTTAACCTCACCGCCTTTAATTTTTTTAAATATTTCGCTACCTATCTCTAGCCAATCATCCAAATAATATTTGAATTTTTCGTCAAATTTTCCTGTTTTTTGTGCTCCGATTTTTAAAGCATGAGTAAATTCATGTATTGCTACATTGTAATTGTCATTGGGATTGGAAAATCCATGAATTACATGTTTCCATGAAAGATACATGAATCCATTAGTGGCCATTCCGCCAATCAATTTTTTGTTCAGTAATTTATTGTAAAAAATATTGGGAAAAACAACGATAGTATGGAGGTTCTCAAATTGATAATGATCCATTCCGTAGGTTAATTGAATTGCCGCAGATGAGATGAGTACTTTTATTTCATCATTAATAACAATTCCTTCTTTACCTACGAATTTTTTATTATTTATAAATACATCTAAACGAGTAATGAATTTTTCTTTTCCATCGGAATTTAATTCATTGAAATAAGTTGTTTTTGATTTTAGTATTTTTTCATATTCCCTAAAGGTGCTTCTATCTACTTTGTATTTTGTGTAAGTATTTTTAGCAAAATATTTTTTATAGTTAATTGTTAGTGAGGACCTAATGGTTTTTCTTACAAGAATTGCAGCGATAACAGGGGTTATGTAATAGATTAATTCAAGCATTCAATGAATTTGTATGCAAAGTATTGATTTTGTTTTAAACAGAATACTCTAAATTAAAAGGATTGTATTTTAAGAAAACCAAATTCCCCATTGTCTACAGCAATAATAGCTCCTTCATCTAAGGTAATATCAATATCTTCGCCAGCCCAATCTCCTCCTTCTTCATTGCCATAGGTTCTCTGCCATTCAATATTACCAAAGCTATCAAACTTCACAAGAAAGACATGCCATGTATTTGAGTCATCGCCATTTCTTCCACAACGTCTTTTGTAATTTCCATATTCATCTCCAGTTCCTGCGACTAAAATGCAACCACCATCATTTGTAGCATGTATTCCCCAAGCTTCATCATGAATGTATTTTGGGTCAAAACCCCTAGGATTTCCAGCTTTTGCTTCCCAAACTTTTTCGCCATTGGAGTCAATTTTTAAAGTATAGGTGTCCCAGTTCTCAGTTCCAGATAATGTGTGCCCTGTTAAAAAAATAGAGCCATCATTAGATAAATCCATGCCAAAGCAATGATCTGAATTGGATCCACCAAACTCCTTAGACCAAATTATATTACCTATACTGTCAATTTTAATAAGCCCATAATCACTAGCTCCTTCCGTTAATCCTGAAATAATATATTCATTATTGTAATTTTTGATCCTATAAGCGTGAGATAGTTGATTATTTATGTTAACTCCATTTATTAAAAATCCGTTATTGTCTAAAAATGAAATATAACCCTCTCCTTCTGTGAAAAAAGTATTTTGATTGTCTTCTGCATTAATATATCCAACAGCAATTAATCCATTTGCTGATTGTGCTACATGTTCAAAAGCATCACTTCCTCCATTATTATAGGTTTGTTCAAATATTATACTCCCGTCTGATTTGTTTAATTTAATTAGTGCGCTATTTTCATTAATCGAACCACAGATCAAATAACCATCTGTTAATTCATTGGCAGAGTTTCCTAGGTTGTGACCGCCAATAGAAAATTCTTTTTTCCATATAAGTGACCCATTACTATTAATTTTAACAACCAATAATTTGGCTGAATTAGGAATGAAACCAGTTTCTCCAATTTGTAAGAAACCGCCATCCGAACAAGCTAAAATAAAATGCCCATGTGATTCTTCTCCGGTTCCATTAAATTGAAAAAACCAATCTTTTTCTGGCGCATTAGGATAATCATTTAAATTACAATCATTGTTGACCTTTTTACAGCTGATAGCTAGTGCTATAATTGATAAGGTGATTAAATTTTTCATATAAATAAAACTCTAAAAAGACTAACAAGTTGTTTAAAGTTGAAGATTTACAAGGGTAACTTACTCTGTTATTTTATTAATTAGTCCTTTAAAGATAAATCCATGCAAAGGATAAACTGAAAACCAATAAAGTCTTCCTGCTAAACCTAAAGGTCTAAAAGTTGCAGTTTGAATTAAATTATTTCCATCTTTTTTAAACTCAAGCCAAGCTTCACCAGGAAGCTTCATTTCAGCAAATAGTAATAGCCTTCCTTCTGATTTATTTGCATATAGCACTCTCCAAAAATCTAATGCATCACCGGGGTTTAAATTATATTTATTTGTTCTTCCTCTTCGGAGACCTACACCACCTACTAATTTATCAAGGAACCCACGAATTTTCCAGAGCCAATTACCATAATACCACCCATTTTCACCACCAATTGTCCATATTTTATCGATGCAATTATTTTCATTTACTATTTTTCTAATTCTAGAATCTTTGTAACATCCAAAATTAGGAACGTTAATAAAATCTGAAATATTAATATCAATATCACTACTTGAATATGAGTCTTTCCAACTAGAAAGTATTTGATTGTTTTGTATTTTATCAAAAGCATTTAATAATGCTTCTTTATATGAAATAGTTTTAATACCTAGTATGTTATTAATATCATTATTTCTACATACGACTTCAACCTTCATACTATCTACTAAAGATTTTGCTAGTTTGAAAGATGTAGAGGTAACAAAATAAAGCCAATATGAAGAAAGTCTAGGTGTCATTACAGGGACTGTAATTATTTTTCTTTTTAGGTTTCTGATTTTAGCAAGATCAAGCAACATTTCCTTGTAAGTTAAAATGTCTTCACCTCCAATATCAAAATTTTTATTAAATGTTTTTTCATTAAACAAAGTCCCTAAAAGAAATTTCTGTACATCATCAACTCCTATTGGCTGACATTTAGTTAACAACCATTTAGGTGTTATCATTATTGGTAGTTTTTCAACTAAATCACGCATGATTTCAAAAGAAGCACTTCCAGAACCTATAATTATACCAGCCCTTAAAGAAGTAAAGTTGTATGAGCCTTTTTCTAAAATATCTTCTACTTTTTTTCTTGACAACAAATGTTCAGAAAGGTTCGATTCATTAACTATACCACTTAAATAAATTACATGTTTAGCAGAAGTTAGTGATATTTTTTCTTGAAATTTTTTTGCAGACTTTTCTTCTAAATTTTTATAATCTTTTGATGTGGACATAGAATGAACCAAATAATATGCAGCATCAATATCATTGGGAATAGCAGAAAGAGTAGCCGACTTTAATAGATCAACCTCAATGACCGAAATATTTTTAATTATAGATTTGGGTGGATTAAATCTAGTTTTGTCTCTTACACAGCAAATAACATGATGACCTTTATTAACAAGTAAAGGGAGAATCCTTTTTCCAATGTATCCGTTTGCACCTGTTAGTAGTACTTTCACAAAGAGATTTTTAATTAAATATATAAATCTATATATGAATGAATGATTTTGTTTAAAATAATATAGTATTCAGAAAATATAATTTATATTTTTTCGCATTTGTCAATTGTAAGCTCATGTTTAACATCACCGGTGTGTTTTGTGTTCCTCGGTTCAAAAAGTAGGATCCAAACTTCATCCTTTGCAATAGGTCTGTGCTCAACACCTTTAGGAATAACAATTATTTCCCCTTCATTTAATTCTACTTTTTTATCTCTAAACTCAATAATTAGTTTTCCTTTAAGTACATAAAAAAGTTCATCTTCATTTTTATGATCATGCCAAACAAACTCGCCTTTTACTTTTACGATTTTAACTTGCTGTTCATTTAGTTCAGCAATGACTCTTGGGTTCCAATGATCATTGATTAAATCAAGCTTATCTTTTATGTTAATTGGTTCCATTTTATTGATAAAAATTTAATTTTTTCATTTTTCGTTTGCTGCCAGAAGAAACATTGACAATAATGATTCTTCCAGTTTTACAATGACATGCATAGCATAATTCCATTATCGTTGAATCAAAATCAAAATCAATAGAATTAACTTCAATGTTCTCACTTGTTAAAAAAATATTAATAGTTTGATTGAGGGCTTCTAAGCTAAATGTGTCAGCTATATAATGGCTATCCCATGGGTTTGAGCAACCAGTTTCGTTAAAATAAAATGTAGTTGAATCATTACTTTTATAGCAAGAAGAAAGTAATGTGATAAAAGTTAAAATGATAGAATATAGATAGGTATTTTTAATAATATCGGATTTATATTCCTTTAAATTTTTGTTGGCGAACTTTGAATTTGATTGACGTTTTCTATGAGCGATTTACTTTTTATAAAATCAAATCTTTTTGACTCTAACAGCATTTAAACCCTTCATGCCTTGTTCTAATTCAAAAGACACTTTATCGTTTTCCTCTATTTCTTCAGTTAAGTTACTGACATGTACAAAGAATTTCTCATTCGTGTCATTTTCTTTAATGAAACCAAAGCCTTTTTTAGTATTAAAAAATTCAAGTTTGCCAGAGCGTATAGGGTCCACTTCTTCTTTTTCTTTTTTTGGAACTCCAATTTCTATGTCTTCTGCGTTTATTACTACTTTTTTTGTAGGGTCTGGAGGCGTATCAGTAGGATTTCCATATTCATCGACATAGGATATCATATCCTCAAATTTAGTGGGTTTTGCATTCGCCTTGCGTTCTTCTCTTCTTGCTAGCTTGTCCTGACGTTTTTTTAGACGTTTTTTTTCTTTTTCTTTCTTGTTAAAGGACTCTTGTGATTTCCCCATTAATTTTGTTTTTGTTAAATGTTTACCAACGATATATGTAAACTAAGTTATGAAAATTAGTTTAAACTGTGTAGGGGGTAATTATTTTTTTGCAAAAATTCCTGATAATGAGTTGCTTCTTTAATAGCATTAAAACAATATAAACCATAGTTTATGCTGGCTAATGGTTACAGAAGATTCACTTTCTTCTAGCTCCATAATTAGCTTTAGCCTATGTTACGGATTTCATTGCTGTTATTTATAATATAATAATACCAAAAAGAAGATAATTATGAGTAATCAAAAATTATTTTCACCACCAACGTTGCGTCTATGTGTTGCCAGTAGTTTTTATTTGTTTTTTAATAGTTCATCATTTGCAATATAAACTCCGAAATAAGGATGACTGGCATCTTTTCGCTTTAAAAAAACGACAAAGGGTTTATTGAAAATCATCATTTTAGGTTTTTGTTTTTCAAATTCTGCTGCGGCTTCTTCAGCGGCAAATTCCATTATGCTTTCAACTTCAGCTCCTTTTTCGTTTAAAACAAACGCATTTCGTTGGTAAGCTTCAGTAACTTCAAAATCTATCTTTTCAGAATGGAATGTGCTTCCTATAAACAGGTTGAATGTTTTCTCGAGATTAAATTCGATAATTGGTATTTCTACTTTGTCATCATCATTGAAATACACAGTTTGATTTTTTTGTTGACTAAGAACTTTTAAATATTCAGTAAAATCAGAAAAGTTATTTTTTTCTTTTTGATTCATTATTAAGATAATTTCGTGTTCTTTATTTAGAGGAAATAATGAAATTGAAAAGTCGTTTTCATTGTTGAAGTAATTTAATCTTGCGTAACTGGAACTTCCCCAAAAACCAAAGGATTCCACTTTTGAATTACCAAACTTTAAACTTTCTTCAAATTTTGTTAAAGGCTCTTCAAAAGGTAATGATTTTCTAAAGTATGCCTTCACTTTAATTTCGTTTCCATCAATTTCCACAGACATTTGATATTCATCGTCTTTTAAAACATTTAGAAAACTTTTGGTCTCATTCAGTTGTTCAAGGTCTTTGTTTGTGAAGCCTGATAATGAGCTTCCAATTTCTTTTCTTATTTCATTCCAGGCAAAAGGCATGGTTGCTCCGTAAATAATATTGTTTTCATTATTAAACGAACTTTCCAAAGTTGGAACAAAATCTGTTTTTTTAAATTCCGTAACATTTTTAACCTTAGGGAAAACACTCTCATCTTTAAGATCCGTAACATTTTTAACTTCAGGGATAATGTTTTTATCTTCTTGTTTCGATTTACAACTTAAAATCAAAATTAATAATCCAAATATGTATGTTAGTCTATTCATTTCTTAATTACAACGTTCCGCCTAATGGTATTGGAAATTAGCTTTAGGCAGTGTTATACCCAGTTTTTATTCCTTTTCTTTTCTTAAAATATTTTCCATTTTACGTCCTTTAGCTAATTCATCTACCAACTTGTCGAGATATCTAATTTTTCTGGTTAGTGAGTTATCTATATCCTCAATTCGATAACCACATATTACACCTTTAATCAAATTAGCGTTTGAATTTAATCTAGCATTTTGAAAGAAGGTTTCAAAAGTCACTTTTTTATTGATAAAGTCTTCTATTTTCCCTTCACTAAATCCTGTTAACCATTCTATAACTTTATGTAGCTCTTCCTTTGTTCTTCCTTTGTTCTCAACTTTTGTTTTGTAATGCGGGTAAACTGAGGCGAATGTCATTTTCGCTATTCGTTCATTGTGTTCAGCAGTTACTTTCATTTTATTTTTTATTGTCTGTAACGTTG
>CAYSEW010000029.1:0-34593 GCA_964430245.1 uncultured Flavobacteriales bacterium | reverse complement strand
TCTATGAATGTGTAGATCTTAAGATCTATAACAGATGGGGACAAATTTTATTCATATCTACAGGCAATAACCTTAAATGGAACGGAAGGACAAGTGTAGGAGAAAAAGTACCAGCAGGCACTTATTTTTACACAATTGATGTTAAAGGGAATTCTTATAATGGAAGTATCTATTTATTTAATTAAGTATCGTTCAGTTAAAATATTAAAACTAATATTCACTATTAATGCAATTGTATTAATTTGCTTTCAAAATCCAGCACAAGAAGTGAAAATATTTGGTCATAGAGGATGTAGGGGTTTATTACCAGAAAATTCAATTATTTCATTTAAAAAAGCAATAGAATTAGGTGTTAATGGTATAGAGTGGGATGTTGTTGTTAATAAAGACCATGAACTAATTATTTCTCATGAACCTTATATTGACATTAGCTATTGTAAAAAAATTGACACTACCAATAATCCATCTAATAGTCTAAACATTTATGAAATGACTACAGATGAGATTAGATTATATGACTGTGGTAATATTTTCAATAAAGAATTTCCATATCAAAAATTAGCATCTGTTACAAAACCCACAGTAAAAGAAGCATTAAATGACCTTAAAGAACACAATCCAGTCATTCTATTTGAAATCAAATCTTCAGAAAAAAATTACGGAATCTATCAACCTTACCCTAAAGCATATGCAGAGATCATTCTAAATGAATTAAAAGAATATGAATATCTAGAGAACATCATTTTCATGTCTTTTGATTCTGAAATATTGAATTCACTTAATAAAATTATGCCTGATCAAAAGTATATTTATCTTGAATATAATCCATTGAATAATTTTAAGAAATGTTTATCATTTCTCAATTTCAAACCCTATGCTCTAGGATTATATTATCCATTGATAAATAAAGAGACTATTAAAATAGCACATAAAGATGGAATTCATATTTATGCATGGACAGTAAATGAGGTTGAAACAGGAAATGAGCTAAAAAAAATAGGAATTGATGCCCTAATAACTGACTATCCTAATCAGTTTATTAAATAGGATTTATAAAGAATATTATTATTAAGTACAAAGGAAATGCCATTGCTAGTAAAAAAGAGTACCTGTCCAATAGAGAATGCGTAATGTATTTCTTCCTCATTTGTTGTAATAATTTTTCTTTAATATACCCTTTATAAAAATAGCCCATAATAAGCCCTATCAAACCTCCAATTATATGGAAAATATTCCCAAGAAAAATAGCATCTAATAAATTACTGTCAGAATCATAGTATATAGGTATAAATATCATTATAAAAGGTATAACTAGCCAAATGATGATTTCTAATCCTACAAGCAATCTATAATAATCTTCAAATGCACTCTTTGTTTTTAAATATTTACTTTGATTCAAAATCATAAAAATAAATCCAGCATATGTCATAATTATTGGACTAAACCCTTGACCATATGACAACATTACTCTATGAAAAATTAGATAAACAAGGAAACTCAAACCAGTTAATATCAAAAACCTAAAAGAGCCTATGATCTTTTCAATAAATGTTCCAAAAAACCAGAAAAAAATTAGATTGATAATTAAATGAATGATTGCAGATATATCTGAAAAACCATGTTGAAATGGAATGGTAGCTCTAATTAAATAATTTAAACCTATTTTACCATTGTTTCCATATAATTCTTTCAAATTAGGATATGTAATTGACAATACAGTTACAATAATCATGCATCCTATAAAAACATAAGACACATAACTTTTTAATTTAATATTCCCTCTTATATCATCTAACATACATTTAAATTTATAAAACTACTTTTTCAATTCTTAATTCTGGAAGATAAATTAAGAAACATTCTTTTACAGTATATCCAATTTCTTTTATTAAACTCACATATTCTCTTAACTGTTGTTGATCTTTTTCTTTAGGTATTCCTGTTTTATAATCTATCAAGGTAATCTTATTATTTTTAACCAATAACCTATCTATTCTAAAAATTCTTCCCCCTTTACATGAAATTTCTATTTCATTATAAACTTGATATTCTTTGCTGAAGAATTTTTCAAGCTCCTTATTGTTTTTTATTAGCTCAATTGTTCTAATTAATTCTGATGCTAATTCATTACTGATCTTGTGTTGATTTATTAATGTCTTAATATTATTAATTGCTGGCTTAAAATCATATATCACTTTTTCCAAAGCTTGATGTAATAATATTCCAAATAATTGTTGACCCGATTGAGCTACTATAGAATTATTTTTATCTAAGCTAAGAGCAAGGTCATATTTATTAGCTTGTATTTCATTAGAATAATCATATAATGAATCGGAATTCACCTTCTTATCTAAAGTGTCTTTTTCCTCTCCCATAGAAAATAAATTAATCTCAGGATCATAATTCTCATCAGCTATAATTTGTTCCATTATCAAATCTTTAACATTAGGTTTCAAAATATTATTTGGAGATGGCCCTAAACTCATATATAACCTATCCTGAGCCCTTGTAAAAGCAACGTAATATAAATTCAAATTATCAAAAATCAATTGTTCTTTTTCTTCTAGAAATAAACTATGTTTATTTAATCTCTTTAAGCTTTGTTCATCATTATTACCTATGAATGTATTAATTCCCTTGTCTTTTAACTCTTCACTTTGAACCCATATTAATTCTCTACTTGACCTCTCCTTATCAGGCCAGGAAGCAAAAGGCATGATAACTACGGGAAATTGTAACCCCTTAGATTTATGTACAGTAATAATTTGAATGGCATCCTGACTTCCTATATCTACGGAAGTTCTTTCAGCTTCTTTATCATAATATTCAATAAATCCTTTAATAGTAGCTCCATTCTTTTGAATAAAATCGAATAATAAATCTAAGAAACGCTCTATATATGGAGAGAATTGATTAATCTTAAAAGTTCTCAGTATATAATATATTTTTTCTGATAGATCTAAAGGCCTATACTCTTGGTGAATAAAACTTGGAACTAGATCATTTAAAAACCTTAAAAGATCAATTTTTCGATTATAAGTGTTATTTGCATCAAATAAATAGGAAAAATATAATCCTGTAAGATTTTCATTAGACAATGACTGAATTACATTAAGCTTGCTGTGTTCATCATCAAACTCTAATGCCTTAATAGCATCTATTAATAGTACTACATCAAAAGATGAATTCAAAACAATGCTTTCACCTGAAACTACTGGAAAATCATGGTTTTGCAAAAAATGTGCTACCTCGGTTCCCTCTTTATTTTTCCTAACAATTACAGCAATATCTTTAAACGAATAACCATTTTTTAAGCATCTTTTGATTACATCTGATAAATAATTTAATTTAAAATTAAAATGATCCACTTTATCTGTGCAAACTATACATTCTACATAACCAGCACCATTTCTAAATGTTTGTTGTTCATGGCTTTTATATGCTTCAGCAATTTTAGTCAAAGAAATTTTTGACAATAACCCAGCAAATAACCAATTATTGAAATTAATAATTTCGGGAAGTGATCTTCTGTTCACATTTAGCTGATCTGCAAAAAAGTAATTCTTAAACAATTGGCTAATATCTTCAGAAAAAGGGATTGATTCATCTATTTTGGGTAAATCTAAAAATTGATCAACATCACCTTCTCTCCACCTGTAAATTGCCTGTTTTGCATCTCCCACCAACAAATTAACTCCTCCCTTAGATAAAGATTCATGTACTAGTGGAACTAAGTTACTCCATTGTCTAATAGACGTATCTTGAAATTCATCAAACAAAAAATGTTTGTAACGAGTACCTATTCTTTCAAAAATAAAAGAAGCTGGTTCATTTCTAATTATTTGACTTATTAACCTATTAAAATCTGAGATCAATAAAATACTTTTCTCTTTTTTATAAACCTCAACCTCATTTACTAACTGATTAATTAATGAATAAGCTGTAAATAATTTTAATACTTCTCTTAAAAAGACAATTCTTTTGGCATTTATTATAATTAAAGATGTGTTTTGAATTAATTCTGGAAGAACAGACTCAAACACTATCACTTTTGAGGAGTCAAGCTTAGTTGCCATCCACCTATTTTCATCTAACCACTCTTCCCATTTTTCTATGTCTTTTATATCATAATTATCTTGGTTCCTCAATAGATTATATATTTTTGGGAACCTCTGTGTCCTTTTATAAAAATAATCTACGTCTATACCATGTTCAATCATTAGGTCATAACAATCTTTCCCTAATTGAAAGTTGTTTTTATCAAGCTCAATTAATTCTTTATAAAATTGATCCCGTAATGAAGAAAAATAAGGAATGCTCAAATGTTCAAAATCCAATAATATATCATCTCTATTTCCCTTAAATATCAAATTTTTAAATTCAGCTAATTGCTTTTCTATATTTGATTTAGTGCTATCACCTAAATTCTGTTCTATAAATTGAAACAAATAGGTTGTTAAGTCCTTGTTCTTACCAATTAATTCCAATAACCTAGCAACACATTCATTTAAAAAGTCTTTTTCATTAAGCTCTACATTGAAATTGAAAGTCAGGCCTAATTCCTGACTAAAACTCCTAATTAATCTATGGGTAAATTTATCTATTGTGAAAACACTGAAATCACTATATTGATGCAATACTTTTGAAAGTATCTTTTTAGATTTTTCCTGAATCTGTTTTTTATTCAATTTTAATTCTAATGCATAAATCTCCAATAATTGCTCATCTCCATTACTCAAACTATAAAGGGCATCAATAATCCTTTCTTTCATCTCATTTGCTGCTTTATTGGTAAATGTAATAGCTAGTATCTCTTTGAAAGCATTAGGATTTTTAGCTGCAAATACTATTTTTAAATACTCCTTTACCAAAGTAAATGTCTTACCAGAACCAGCTGATGACCTGTATACTTTTAATGAAGGAGAGCCCATGGAATTTTGCATCATCTAAAATTAATAGAATAAACTAATTATTTTCTAATTTTTTAAGGAACAACCATTTTAGGATTTAATGTGTCTTATTTAATAGATATATTTATAAATTATGAAAAACAGAATTATCTACATTATAATACTCATTGTTAGTGTTTTCCATTTATCATGCAAAAAAAAAGGCTGTACTGACCCCTCTTCAATAAATTTTGATGAAAACGCAGAAGTTAATGATGGTACTTGCGAATACTCATCAGCAACAGTTCAACTTCATTTAAATCATATATTTAATAATGAACCCTTTTATTTAGACACTACTTATCAGGACGATCATGGAAATGACATTCAATTTACCAGAGCCATCTTTTATTTAGGAAAACCCAGATACATAGATGCTTCAGGTTTTATCATTGATTCTTCTAATTTCTATACTTTGATCACTCCTGAAAACACAACGAACGAATTTAATACCATTACTTCTGGTTATGTAAACGATGTAGATCTATTGATTGGAGTTGATCCTATCACTAATCATATGGATCCCGCTACCTATATCAGCTCGAATGCTTTATCTTATCAAACACCTAGTATGCATTGGCAGATGGGGACGAATCCTCAAGACTGGAGTTATCTATTTATTGTTTTGGAAGGTCGTGTTGATATTGATGGCAATGGCAATATAGAACCTGGCGAAAGCTTTGTTTTTCATATTGGCAATGATGGTCTTACTAATAATATTTCAGGTCTTTCCATAGACCATAATGTATCTTTAGGAGAAACAATTTCAATTGACCTAACTATTGATTGGGCTGGTTTTATTAAAAACATTGATTTAAGTATTGATAATTTCACGCATACAATGGATAACTTACCTTTAGCTACTACAATTGCCAATAATTCTGTTTATGTAATTCATTAGAACAATGATATTCTTTCTAATTTAGAATAATGATGAAGTTAATTCATATCTGTTTATTTTGTCTTTTAAGCATTATTTTTGGATGCAGGAAAAGTATTGAACTACAACCAGAGCAATATCTCACCTATACAAGCATAGATATCCCAGATAATTTTCCTTCAATAATACATCCAGAAGATAACCCACTTACAGAAGAAGGCATCCTATTAGGAAGGCATCTATTTTGGGAAAAAAAGCTAAGCGGAGATAACACAATGTCATGCGGTAGTTGCCACATGCCACAATATTCTTTTTCTGACCCTAATCCAACAAGTACAGGAATTAATGGAATCAATGGTACTAGAAATGCAATGGTACTCCAAAATCTTGCTTGGGCTAATGAATTCTTTTGGGATGGAAGAGCATTGTCTTTAGAAGAACAGATTATTATGCCTGTATTAGATTCTATAGAAATGGATGAAACCTGGTCTCATTTTTTTGAAGAAATTAAACATGACAATAATTATCGAAGGATGTTCTATGATGCATTCTTTACATTTGAGCCAGATTCTACCCATGCTGCAAAAGCCATAGCACAATTCTTAAGAACAATGGTTTCAACTAATTCAAAATATGATAAGGTGTTGAGGAATGAGGCTAATTTCACTCCAGAAGAAAATGCTGGATTTGATTCATTCAACAGTCTTTCTGGAGGAGATTGTTTTCATTGTCATGGCGGAATATTAGCAACAGACAATAGCTTTAAAAACAATGGATTAGATGAATTTCCTATTGACACAGGAAGAGGGACAATTACTGGTCTAGTCAATGATCAATTTAAATTCAAGGTTCCAACATTAAGAAACATAGAATTTAGTGCTCCCTATATGCATGATGGAAGATTTCAAACTCTAGATGAAGTCATTAACTTTTACAGTATACTTGTTCAACACAATTCTCCTAATATTGATCCTTTAATGGAATTTTCACAATCTGGAGGTGTGCAGCTAGACCCTCAGGAAAGAGCAGAATTAAAAGCCTTTTTACTTACTTTCTCAGATTCCGACTTCATCAATAATCCTGATTTCTCAGACCCTAACAATCCTTAATTCTTTTTATCTTTGATACTATGAGTAAAAAAGACAAGGACAATAATGAATTTAAAAACCCTATCGACAAGGATAATATTTCTGAGAATCCTCATAATCTCACCTATGGTCATCATCGTGGAAGCTTGCCTATAATTCCAACTAAAGAAGGTGATATTAAAAATAAGTCCATTTCTGCTATGGAACATCAAACAGATATTCAACTCACGCAGATCAAAGAACAAATGGAATTATTAGCCAAACAAGCCACTAAATTAAAGTCAAGGGTTGACATCTCACAAAGAATTTATAATGCTGAAATTAGATTTGAACCTATTATTTCACATTATTACCACCTTTACAATTCTAAAGATGACAACTATATTTTATCTATGATAGGCCCAAATGATTGGGGTAAAAAGAATTGTCCTTATCAATTCATTGCAACAGTAAAATTATTAGCTGATCATACTTGGGAAATAATTAAAAAACCTTAATACTTTAATTTTTAATGGCCACTAAAAGGATTAACTCTAATAAAAACTCATTTTTAGATGAAGTTGCCATCAAGATTATTAATGAAATTAAAGTAGATGACCTAAAAGACATTACTATTGTTTTACCATCAAGAAGATCTGGAATTTATTTTAAAAAAATATTATCAAAGCAACTAGATCAAACTTTTTTCCTGCCTAATATTATTACAATAAATGAATTTATCATTCAAATTTCTGACTGTGAGGTCATCAATGGATTTGAAGCAGAGCTAGAATTGTACAGTTGCTATAAAAAGATTAATGAAAATCCTGAATCATTGGACCTATTTCTAAATTTGGCTCCAATTATCATTAATGATTTTAACCTAATAGATAAATATTTACTTAAAGCTGATCAACTTCTTTTTGATCTTAAATCAATTAAAGATATTGAAAATTGGAGCTTTAACAACCCTGAATTGACAGAAAATCAAAAAAGTTTTGCCAACTTTTGGACTCAATTAGGAGAATTATATCATCTTTTTCATCAACACTTAAATAAATTAAATTATACAACCGAAGGACATGCTTATAGAATAGCAGCAAATAAAATAAAAGAAAAAGCTGAAAAATTTACAGCACCAATTTATTTGGTTGGTCTAAATGCTTTAAGCAAATCTGAAGAAAGCATCATTAATTATTTATTAGAAAAGCAAATTGCCTCCATCTATTTTGATGGAGATCAATACTATACAAAAAACCCAGATCAGGAAGCAGGTCACTTCTACAGGAAATTTCCCTTTTTTAAGGATCAAAGCATACCTAATAATTTTCTGTCAACTGAAAAAAAAATAAATATCTACGAAGCAAAAACAGATTTAGATCAAATACATATTGCATCAACTATCCTTCAAAAAGAAAATCTTAATTTAAGTTCTACTGCATTATACCTGATTGACGAAAACTTATTAACTCCATTAATACATAATATCCCTAAAAATGTCAATAAGCTAAATATTACAATGGGATTTACTATTAAAAACACATATAGCTTTGCTCTTATTAAATTAATATTGAATTCACTAGACAATAAAAATGAAAATACATATTGGAAAGGCGATTATATAAATTATAGTTTTCTTCAAGAAATATTAAGCCTGCCGATCTTCAATAAGTTAATTCCTAAGACACTAAACAAGACAACTTATTGGAAAAAAATCATTAAAAGCAACAGGAAGTATATTGCTTTAAATTCATTTACAACTGAATTTAAAGAAACAAAAGACTTGCTATCTTTCTATAAATTAAAATCAATAAAAAGCCCAATAGATTTTATAAACCAGCTCATTGAATATTTTACTTTTTTAAAAGTAAAGATCAACAATAAAATAGAAGTAAACACTCTTGAACTTTCAATTGAAAGTATAAAAAAAATTGAAAATTATATAAGTAATTATTCGGATAAAAAGTTCATAAATAAATCAATTATTATTAGAGCATTATTGAAACAAATTTCAATGATAAAAATTCCGTTTTATGGAGAGCCCTTACAAGGGTTACAAGTAATGGGTTTTTTAGAAAGTAGAGTATTAGATTACAAAAATGTAATTTTATTATCCTGCAATGAGTCTTGTCTGCCAGGTTCAGAATTTGACAATTCATTATTTCCATACGATGTTAAAAAGCATTATAAAATCCCTGGAATTTTTGAAAAAGATGCCATTTTTAGCTATTACTTCTACAGGTCTATTCAAAGAGCAGAAAACATATATTTAATTTATTCTACTAATGAAAAAAGTAAAATTGGTTCTTCTGAACCTAGCAGGTATATCCATCAATTAGAAAAAGAAATTAAACATAATCACAAGGCCATTCTATTAGAAAAAAAACATTTTAAATTTTCTGAAAATCAGCAGTCTCAATCTATTATTTCTAATGACAAAAAAACGATTGCCGAAATCCATACTTTTTTCCAAACTGGCATCTCACCTTCATCGATCAATTGTTATTTATCATGCCCTAAAGACTTTTATGTTAAATATCTACTCAAAATAAAAGAAGAACCTATTATTGAAGAAACCATTGAAAATAATACATGGGGAACAATTATACACAATACACTTCAAGAACTATTTAAGGAACTTGGAATAATTACAACTAAAAAAATAGACGCCTTTCAACAATCATTCCCTACTATTCTTCAAGAAGAATTCAATAAAAAATTTCCAGATGGAAGATTTAAAGAAGGCAAGAATGCACTCTTATATCATCAAGCTTTTAAATGCATAAATATTTATCTGCAAAATGAAAAGAAAAACATTATTAAAAATGGTGACTTTGAAGTGGTTGCAGTAGAAAAAAAACTAGAACACTTTATTAAATATGAAAATTTAAAAATTAAGATAAAGGGTAATCTAGACAGAATAGATAAAACAAATAATGGCATTCGAATTATTGATTATAAATCAGGTTTTGTTCAAAAAGAAGATGTTAAAATTAATGGATTTAATACCTTTAAAAAACATAAATATGCACTGCAGCTCATGACCTATGCCTATTTATTTCATTCTACTGATAAAGATGTAAATATCTATCCTTCTATTGTTTCTCTTAAAAATCCAAAGTCAAACATTATATATCTTAATTATAAAAAAAATACAGCATTAGATGAAAATGTATTTATAGAATTCGAGGAGTATCTAATCAATAATTTTATTATTAATCTATTGGATGAAGAGTGTGAATTTCAACACGATAAATCAAGTAAATTTTGCATGGTTTGCTAAGGGGTAAATTTATACCCTACACCTCTAACCGATTTAAAATAAGTGAAAGGCTCAACGTTTATTTCAAAAATTTTACGAAATGCAAGAATCACATTATCTATTGTTCTTGTTGAAGGATAAACATCATAACCCCATATCTTTTCTAAAATCTCTTGCCTGCTAACAACTTGATTACTTTTTTCTATTAATAATCTCAATAACTTTATTTGACGATTTGTTAATCTATTCTTTTGCCCATTTTCAGAAACGACTTCAAAAGAATTAAAATCTATTACAAATTCTCCTATTCTATATTGATCAATAGATTTATCGGTTGTCATTAGTGATCTTTTAATCAAATTGGCAGATCTCAATATTAGTTCTTCAAGATTAAATGGTTTAGTTAAATAATCATCTCCCCCTACCTTTAAACCATTGATTCTATCATGAGATGCATTTTTAGCCGTTAAAAACAAAATTGGAATTTGTTTATTTTCTAATCTAATTGCCTGACATATATCAAACCCATTAACACCAGGAAGCATAACATCTAAAATCACAAGATCATATCTTCCCTGATTAAATTTCTTCATGGCTTCCTTTCCATTAAATACTGAGGTGACTATGTAATCTTCCAACTCAAGATTCATCTTTATAGCTTCATGAAGATTTTCTTCATCTTCTACTAAAAGTATTCTTCTTTGCATATTATTATAAAATAAAGAATCTTAAAATAAAATAAAATGTAACAATTACATCTAATTATAAAATAAATCTTTTTTTTGTATAGAAACAACTCTAACAAATTTTAAACGTTATTAATATTACTCTACCTAAACTAAACTTGAAATTCTATGAAAAAAAGAAATTTACTATTAGTATTATTTTTAGCTGCAATTAATACAGCCTTTTCTCAAACTAATACTACAAACCCTACCTCAGAATCTGAAAAAGCTCCCCAAAATGAAGTGCAATCAGAAAAACCTATGAAAGTTAAAAAATCAACTGTTACAAATAAAACTGTTAAAGTTGAAGCGATAAAACTTGAAAAAAAAGAAGCAGTGATTGTGCCTAAAGAAAAAGTAATTATTGAAGAAAAAGACGAGAAAAAAAAGAAAAGCGTCAAATTTTAACACCAAATTTTATAGTTAACTAATCTTAACAATCTATTTATTATGAATAAATGCATTAAATTGCTTTTGTCATTTTTTATGGCAAGCTTAATTATTAATAGTTCTGGTCAGGAAAGTGAGGGAGGAACTCCATACAGTTTTCAAAATAATTTACCAAAATCTGTTATTCAAACTAAACATATTCCCAGACCTAATTCCACAATTTTAAACAATGTAGACAATAACAAAGGTCCATATAAGGTCGGATTCATGGTGCCTGTTAATGTAAGTGCTAATAATTCAGGAACATGGGAATCTTTATCAGATGGGTCCAGAATATGGAGATTAAAGATCCATGCAGATCAAGCAATGGCTCTTGCATTACATTATAGCTGTCTTTACTTACCTGATGGTGCTGAGCTATTTCTTTATAATGAATATAAAAATCATGTGATAGGTAAATTTACTTCCAATAGAAATTTTAATAACCCAATCACCCATACTCAAATGATTCAAGGTGAAACTACTTATCTAGAATATTTTGAACCTGCTGGCACCTTTGAAGAACCTATTATTCAAATCTCAAAGGTTGCTTATGTATTTAGAGGTGTTGAAGATTTTGTAAACCCTATTATAAAAGATGCTGAAAAAAATGCTTTATTACTGTATGAAAAAGCAGAAAGTTGTCAGGTTGATGTAGCATGTTCACCAGAGAATAATGGGTGGTCTGAACAAATAGATGCTGCTATACATTACACAATGGTTTCTGGTGGATGGATGAGTGTATGTTCAGCATCATTGCTGAATAACACATCTCAAGATTGTTCACCTTATATATTATCTGCATGGCACTGTGGAGAAAATGCGGCTGGAACTAGTCTTAATGGTTACACATGGTATTGGAATTATCAAAAATCTTCTTGTCAACCTAATCAAAACTCTAGTAATCCTTCAAAAGGATCTGACACTAAAATTAACGGAACTGTTAGAGCTTCATCAGGTAGTGGCACTTTAAATAATCCTCCTTCAACTAACCAAGTCGCAGGTTCTGATTTTTATCTTGTAGAATTAGGATCTTCTATTCCTTCATCTTACAATGCCTTTTATGCTGGATGGAATAGAGGAACTAGTGGAGCCAGTTCAGGAGTAAGTATACACCATCCAGCAGGATCTGCTAAGAAAATTTCAACTTTTTCTTCCAATCTTTCAAGCGCCACTTATAATGGGGGAGCTAGTTCTGCCCACTGGCTTGTTTCTTGGTCTGCAACAACTAATGGTCATGGAGTAACAGAAGGTGGATCTTCTGGTTCTCCAATTTTTGACCAAAATGGAAGAGTTGTTGGACAATTATCTGGAGGAAGTTCTTATTGTACTAGTCCTACTTCACCTGATCTCTATGGTAAATTTTCAAAAAATTGGGCTGCTAATGGCAATAACTCACAATCACAGCTAGAGCCATGGTTAGATCCAGGAAGTACAGGGGTTAGCAATTTAGATGGTGCATATGAACCCTGTAACCAAAGTAATCCTCCAACCTGTGCTATTAATGCAAGTTCTAACACTATTACCGCTGGTGGATCTGTTATTTTTTCCGATGCTTCTACTGGTTTACCAACTAGTTGGTCTTGGAACTTTGACAACACTTCACTTGGTGGTGTAACTCCAAGCACCTCTTCAGCACAAAACCCTGGTTCAGTAACCTATTCAAATGCTGGAAGTTATGAAGTTCAATTATCAGCTACCAATGCAAATGGGACTTGTAGTACTACAGTTACTATTACTGTTAATACACCTGGAAGTTCATCAGGATGTGACACATTAATAAACATTGCTTCAACAGATACATTAAGAGTATATACCACAACTAATGGAGGATATCTTTCGGGATGGAATGGATATGGAGATTTATCGAAATGTGAAGCATATTCAAATTATTCTCCTTTCAATAGTATCTCAGGAATGGAAATCTATTTTTATGGTGTAAATGATGGTGGTAATGGAGCCACAATAGATTTTAATGTATGGGATGACATTGGAGGGCAACCAGGATCAATAATTGGAAGTACACAAATTACTTTAGCTGCTTTAGATGCTGCGCTAACAACCAATGGTGGTCAAGGTGCTTATGTTGTTGATTTCCCAAGTCCAATAACATTGAATGGCAATACTATATATTGTGGAATTACAATGAATGGTTTTGCTGCATACCCTGGCGGACAAGATTCTTTAGGAATAATTACTAATTCAGTATATGATCCTACAGCAAATTCTGGTTGGGAACAATGGGATAATGGTGCATGGTATGATATGAATTCCGCTTGGGGAGTCGATGTATCTCAGTATATTAGAGCTATTCTTTGTGGAGGTTGCGCATCAAGTTTAATTGTTAATCCTTCATCCAACAACCCTACTTGTAATCAAGCAAATGGTTCAATCACTATTGCTGCTTCAGGAGGAACTTCTCCTTATCAATACAGTATAGATGGCGGAACAACTTTTCAAGCTTCTGGAACATTTACAAACCTTACGGCTGGAACCTATAATGTAATTATAGAAGATGCTACTGGATGTTCTGAAACAAATGTAATTACTCTAAATAATGTAGGAGGAGTAACACCAACTATTACTTCAAATCAAAGTATTTGTGCTGGAAATTCAGTTTCCATTACAGCTGGTGGTGCAGGTGCAGGTGGTTCTTATATGTGGGATAATGGATTAGGGTCCGGATCATCACATGTTATTGCCCCTGCATCTACTACCACTTATACAGTTACAATTACAGATGTAAATAACTGTACAGCTACTGCCAGTGTTACGATTTCTGTGGACAATCCTCCAACTGTTACCTTGAATCCAACTTCAGGATCTATATGTAGTGGAGAAAGTATTACCATAACTGCATCTGGTGCTCAATCTTATAATTGGAATACAGGTGCAACAACTTCATCTATTACAGTTTCCCCGACAAATCAGAGTTCTTATACTGTTATAGGTCAAAATGGATCTTGTGCTGGTTCTCCAGTTAGCTCAACAATTAGCGTAATACAATCACCTGTTGTAACAGCAAGTGCTAATCCAACAACTATTTCTGTTGGCGGAACTGTTTCATTTAGTAGTGCTGGATCTGGAGCAACATCATATGTTTGGGACTTTGGAGATGGAAATTCTTCTACACAGAATAACCCTTCACATACTTATTCTACTGCTGGCATCTATACTGTAACATTAACTGGAACTTTAAATGGTTGTACAAACACTTCTCAATTAACTATTAATGTTGGAGCTGTAAATATTGATGACTACTCTATTGATAATGCTATCAATATCATACCTAATCCCAATGAAGGTCAATTTGAAGTTGTGATATCCGTTCCTGAAATGCAAGATTTTGAAATAACTATCTATAATTCATTAGGGCAAATTATTAAATCTGATTCTTTTAAAGAGGTATTTAATAACAATTATGAATATGATATTTCTAATCAACCTAAAGGAATCTATTATCTAAATGTTACATGTAATAAAGGAAATATTACAAAACGTCTTTTAATCTTAGATTAATTTCTCAAAATTCATTTATAAAAGGTCTCAAATTGAGACCTTTTTTTATGAACTAAGGCATAGTTGATTAACTTTATACCATGATCCCAAAAGAAATTAAAGCAAAGCATCTAAACCTAATATCAAAAGACACCCTTATCTCTCATTTGAAAATTGAATTTACTAATGTTGGGGAAGATTTTGTTGAAGCAAAAATGCCTATTAACGAAACCACTTTTCAACCTATGGGATTGCTTCATGGTGGAGCTAGCGTGGCATTAGCAGAAACAGTAGGTAGCTCAGGTTCGCACTTGATTATCGATTCAAAAACTCATTATGCCGTAGGCATTGAGATCAATGCTAATCATGTTGGGTCTGCTTATAAAGGGTTTGCACATGCATATGGAAAAATAATTCATAAAGGAAGGTCAACCCATATTTGGAACATTGATATTAAAGATGATAAAGGGAAAATGATCTCTATTTGTAGACTTACTATGATGATCCTAGAACGATAATGTAGCTATATATGCATCTGACAAATAAAGACAGTTTTGTATTCTACAAAAATCCCGGAGATCATAATGTTAATTATATAATAGGTGAATGGACTAATTCTCAAGAATTTAAATCATCAAACTCCTTTATCATTACTCCTTTTACGGGAAAAACTCAGGAGATTTCTGGAAATAAAGGTCTTTTAAATATTGACATATTTATCTCAAATAATGAGACTAACAACATAAACACATTTTCAAAAGAACAATACATCGATCAAGTTGAGAAATACATTAAACTCTGTAAAAACAATTCAATTGATAAAATAGTTTTAAGTAGAATAGTTAAAATTAAAAACAATATTCCTAACATTTTTACAATATTTAAAAAACTCTGTGAAAGCTATGATCATTCTTTTAATTATATTTTAAATCATCCTGATTACGGAATGTGGATGGGGGCAAGTCCAGAAATACTTATAAAAGGAACTGGTGGAAATTTTAAAACCATAGCTCTTGCAGGTAGCACAAAATGGAATAATAATATTAAATGGAGAGAAAAAGAAATAGAAGAACAACAATATGTTAAATTTTATATTGAAAACATCTTAAAAGGTCATACAGAAAATTTAAAATGTATTAATGATCTTGAAACCATTAAAGCAGGCAATATAGCTCACCTAAGCTCAACCTTTCATTTCAATATAAATTCATCTATTTATAACTTAATCAAAGATTTACACCCTACTCCCGCAGTATGTGGAATTCCTCTAAAAACAACAAAAGAGCTGATTATTAATAATGAAATACATAATAGAAAACTATATACTGGTTTTCTGGGAGAGATCAATAAAGACGCTATCTCTTTATATGTGAATCTAAGATGTATGAGAATTAATTTTAATGAATTCAATATATATGTCGGTGGAGGAATTACTGCAAAAAGTAACCCCCAAGAAGAATGGGAAGAAACAGAAATTAAAGCTCAAACTATGTTATCTTTGATTGAAAATTGATGAACTTAAATCCATGACAACATCTTTTGAAAGAATTCAGATACTTACAGACCTCTTTAAGCAACATCAAATTAAACATATTATTTTTTCTCCTGGATCTAGAAATGCTCCATTAGTTATTGGATTTAGGAATGACCCTTATTTTCAAACAAGAACTATTATTGATGAAAGATCAGCTGCCTTTATTGCTTTAGGGATGGCACAACAATTGAAAGAACCTGTAGTCATATGTTCAACTTCTGGGAGTGCCACACTTAACTATGCACCTGCAATTTGTGAAGCTTATTATCAAAAAATACCATTATTAATCTTAACAGCAGACAGACCACCCGAATGGATAGATCAAGGAGAAGGCCAGTCAATTAATCAACATGCTATTTATCACAATTACATTGAGGGTAGCTACAATTTCCCTGTAGATGAAAATCCTGATACTTCTTGGCAAGCAGGTAGAATTACCAATGAGGCCATCAATTTATCAAAATCTTCAAATAAACCTGTTCATATAAATCTACCATTTAGAGAGCCTTTATATGATACAATTGCATCAACAACAAAACGAAGAAAAACTAACCTTCTTAAAACTTCTAAAACAATTAAGGAAAAAGATCTAATAGAAATAGCTGATAAATGGAATCAATCACAAAAGAAATTAATTCTATGTGGTCTTATGTCTGCAAATGAATCTCTAAATAAACTTTTAAACTTTTTTAGTAATGATCCTTCGACTGTCGTTTTAACTGAAACAACATGCAATCTAAAAAGTGAAAAATTCATTCCTTGTATTGATAGAACTCTAGAAAGAATCATTGGCAACCCAGATTTTATTCCTGAGATCATAGTTACAATAGGAGGTCCCATTATATCAAAAAAAATCAAAACACTTTTCAGAAAATATAACCCTATTGAACACTGGCATGTAGAAGAAAAAGAAGTTGCTATGGATGTTTTCACTTCTTTAACTAAAATAATACCTATAGATCCATCTAATTTTCTAGCATCACTTAAACCTCATCAAAAGCCAAATAATACTTCTTTTCAACTATCGTGGCGTAATGAATACAATCAATCACAAATTAATCACAATGAATATCTTCATTCGATTGGCTGGTCAGATCTTAAAGCACATCAATTAATACATGAAAGCTTACCTGAAAAGACCAATCTTCATATGGGGAATAGTACATCTGTAAGATATGTACAGCTTTTTAATTACACTAAAAATATTCAATTCAATGGAAATAGAGGTGTAAGTGGTATTGATGGTACTACATCAACAGCATTAGGAGCCGCTTTGGTTAATGGTAAATTAACTGTATTAATCACAGGTGACCTTAGTTTTGTTTATGATATTAATGCTTTTTGGAACAAAGAACTCCCTAATAATCTTAAGGTAATAGTAGTAAACAATAATGGAGGAGGAATTTTTAAGATTATCCCTGGTCCTTTTTCAACTCCTTATGGAAAAGAAAATTTTGAAAGTGAAAATACTGCGAATTTAGAATACCTTTCTAAAGCTTATAATGTAGAATTTCTAACTGCTAATTCAATTGAAACTGCTCAAACTGCAATACAAAAACTTATTACTTCCAAATCTACTTGTATCCTAGAATTAAATACTGAAAATTGTTCAAACAATGAGATTTTAAATGACTATTTCAAATCAATTAAAAACTAATTTATTTTTGTTATAAAAGAAATTAAAACTAATGATAAACTGGAAAACCATCAAAGAATTTGAAGACATAACCTTCAAAATGGCTAATGGAGTGGCTCGTATCGCTTTTAATCGTCCTGAAGTTCGAAACGCCTTTAGACCAAAAACTGTGGATGAGTTATTAGAAGCACTTGTCATTTGTCATGAAAGTCAGGAAATTGGCGTTGTTTTAATAACAGGAGAAGGTCCATCTCCTAAAGATGGCGGATGGGCATTTTGCTCTGGAGGAGATCAACGTGTTCGTGCTAAAAGAGGTTATCAAGGCCTTGATGGTGTTAATAAATTCAATATTCTTGACGTACAACGACAAATAAGGTTTATGAATAAAGTAGTCATTGCAGTTGTTCCTGGATGGGCTGTAGGAGGTGGACACAGCCTACACGTTGTTTGCGACATGACAATTGCAAGTAAAGAACATGCAATTTTCAAACAAACTGATGCAGATGTAGCAAGCTTTGATGGAGGTTTTGGATCTGCTTATCTCGCACGTCAAGTGGGACAGAAAAGAGCACGAGAGATTTTCTTCTTAGGCTTGGACTATTCAGCTCAAGAAGCATATGAAATGGGAATGATCAATAAAGTTGTGGCTCATGATCAACTTGAACAAACAGCTTACGATTGGGCTCAAATAATTATGACTAAAAGTCCTACCGCCATTAAAATGCTAAAATTTGGATTCAACCTAATTGATGATGGATTGATAGGCCAACAGGTATATGCAGGTGAAGCTACACGTCTTGCTTACGGAACAGATGAAGCAGAAGAAGGCAGAAATGCTTTCTTAGAAAAAAGAGACCCTGATTTTAAGAAATATCCAAAATTTCCTTAATCACAAATCCTCCAATTCTGTAATAAGTAATTTTTCTAATAATTTTTTTAACTCAGCTCCTGAACAACTATAATTGTTGACAATAATAGCAAAAGCATATAGTGTTTTTTCATTAGGTTTATAATAACCTGCGTAGCTTCTTACCCTTTGAATTGAACCACTTTTAGCCATTAATTTTCCTTCTAAAACCGTGCCTTTTCCCAAATATTTCAGTGTTCCTGTTTTTCCTGCAACAGGCAATGATTCAAAAAAATCAGAAAATCTAGGGCTGCTTATTTTCATATAGCATAAAATATCCACTAAAAAGGAAGCTGAGACTGCATTATTTCTAGATAATCCACTTCCATCACTCATATAAAAACCATTACAACTTAATCCCTTATTTATCCAGTAATTTTTAATTTGCTGAGATGAAGAATAAGCAGTTACTAATTCATTTTTATTTAGCTTAAAACCAAGAGCCCTGTGGATATGCTCAGCAAAATGATTGTTACTTATTAAATTAATATTGTTGATTATTGCTTTTAAAGGAGGAGAAAGGTGCTGATGAAAAGTATTTCCATCATATTCAACTGATTTATTTTCTTCTTTTAAGATCCTAATCGATTTAGGAGGATTTTTTAACTGCACATTGTTTTCTTTTAAAACTTCATTTAATTCATGTGCAATTAATAATGCTGGATCAAAAATAGATGCCTTTACATTAAACTCAGATACATTTAAAGGAATTGCCCCTCTTGCAATTCTAAATGGAGAATAAGGAGCACCAAAAATATAAGCCTGATCACTATTAATATTTTTTGAAATAACTTCATTTTTGACCTCAAAATTGGGAATATTCGGATGGGTAGATGTTATTATAGTATTATCTCCAATATTTTTTCCAGATTTAAAAAACAAAGAAACCGTATTATCATAAATACTTAACCCTGTTACTCCTGCACCATAGTAATTTCCTATATCTCCCCAAGTCCAATTAGATGGCACAAATTCATCAGAATAACAGGAAGCATCTGCAATAATTCCTCCATCAATCTTTTTTATCCCTATTTTATTTATTGCATTTAAACATTCATTTAAAAAATCTTGACCTGGAAAATATTTACTGCCTAATGTTGGATCTCCTGATCCAATAATATAAATATTACCTATTAATAAACCAGTTGAATCAATAATACCATCATATGCAAGAGATGTTTTAAATTGATGTTTATGCCCAAATACTTCCAATGCTGTTGCAGTAGTTATTAATTTCATCGTAGAAGCAGGAACCAATGATTGGTTAGATTGATAAGAAGAAACAACTGAATCATTGTTTATTGCTACTATTTCGAATGAGACAGAAGCATTTTTCAGGACTGGATTTGTGACGAATTTCTTAATTGATTTATTTATTTCCTGTAAATAAATACCATTAGCCAAGTAAAATAAATAGAATATGGTAATTAAAAATTTCATTCAGTTTTCAAATCTAATTAATAACTAGTATAAAAGGATTAGTTATTTTTAGCCAAAATTCACAAATTAATGTGTGGAATTACTGGATATATATCAATAAATAAGCCAATTACTCATTCCGATGGGTATTTAAAAGCTGCTGTAAGCACCCTTAATAAAAGAGGACCTGATCATATAGATTTTTATAGAGACAAAAATTGTGAATTAGGGCATGCAAGGTTAAGCATAATTGACACTTCCCCTGAGGCAAATCAACCCATGAAAGATAAAAGCGGGAGATATATAATCATCTTCAATGGGGAGATATACAACTTTAAAGAGATCAAAAATAATTTATTAGAAAAGGGCTATCAATTTTCTACTCAATCTGACACTGAGGTTGTACTGTATTCTTATATTGAATATGGTGAAAAGTGTATTGAAAAATTCAATGGCTTTTTTGGGTTTTGCATTTATGATTCTCAAGATAATTCATCTTTTCTTGCAAGAGATAGGTATGGCATTAAACAATTGTATTATTCAACGAATAATGAACACCTAATATTTGGGTCTGAATTAAAAGCACTTCTCGCCTATCCAATAGATAAAACGATAGATACAGATTCACTGAATATGTTTTTCAGGTATAATTACATTCCTGCACCATATAGTATACTTAAATCCTGCAAAAAATTATTACCTGGGGAATGCATTAAAGTTAAAAACAATAAAATAACAATAGAAAAATACTATGAATATTACAATAACACTGCTCCTTCAACAGATAGCTATGAAGATGCACAAATAAAGATAAAAGAACTTTTATATAGCTCTGTTGAATCAAGAATGGTATCCGATGTGCCCTTAGGAACATTTTTAAGTGGTGGGGTAGATTCTAGTATTATATCTCTTATTGCTTCAAAATTTAAAAAAGACCTAAACACCTTTTCAATTGGATTTCCCGATGAACCTCTTTTTGATGAATCTAGTTATGCAGAAGAAGTAGCCAAACATATTGGCTCTAAACACCACACATTTCAATTAACAAATAACACACTATATCAGCACCTGGAAGATATATTGGATTATATGGATGAGCCGTTTGCCGATTCATCAGCTATCAATGTTTTTCTATTATCAAAAAGAACAAAAGAGCATGTTACTGTTTCACTTTCTGGCGATGGCGCAGATGAATTATTTTCTGGATATAATAAACATGCTGCCCTTTTATTTGCAGACCAACAAAATTTTCAAAATTTCTTAATTAAAAACATGGGGATGATATTTAACAATATGCCCAGTTCAAGAAATTCAAAAATTGGAAATCTAGGAAGAAAACTTTCAAAATTAAATACTGGTTTAAAATTAAACCCTCTAGCTCGTTATGAAGAATGGGCTTCCTTTATGAATAAAAAGGATGTTTCAACATTAACCCAAAACAAAAAAATTATAAATCCTATTAAGGAATTAAACTTTAATAATTTCAATGATTACCTATATGCTGATTTTAATTTAGTGCTGGCTAATGATATGCTTAAAAAAGTTGATTTGATGAGCATGGCTAATAGTCTAGAAGTAAGAACTCCTTTTTTAGATCATCAGCTTGTTGAATATGTATTTTCATTACCTACAGCATATAAAATTGACAGCTCTACCAGAAAAAAAATATTAAAAGACACTTTCAGAAAAGATCTTCCTGAAATTGTTTTTGAAAGAAAAAAACATGGATTTGAAGTACCACTAGAAAAATGGTTTCAAAATGAATTAAGCTCCTATTTAAAAGACAAGGTATTTAATAATAATCCTATGGTTAAAGAGGGGTTTATTGATCAAAGCCAATTGTCTAAGATTGAATTTTCACTTAACAAAGGTAATTCAGGTGACACTGTTTTAAATACATGGGCATTAATTACATTAGATAATTGGTTCAGAAAGAATCTTATCTAATTCAATTTGTGAATAACCATTTAAAAATCATTAATCTAAAACCTTCAAAATGATACTTTTGTTCAATATTTACAAAAATGCCAAAAGTACTAAGGATAATTAATAGATTTAATCTTGGAGGACCCACCTATAACGCTGCTTATTTAAGTAAATATATGGCTCCAGAATTCGAGACCTTATTAGTTGGCGGCATGCATGATCCTACTGAAAAAAGCTCTGAATTTATACTTGAAGAATTAGGACTAGAACCATTGATCATTCCTGAAATGAATCGTGAGATCAATTTCAAAAATGATCTTATTGCCTATAAAAAAATAAAAAAAATCATTCAAGACTTTAAACCTGACATAGTTCATACTCATGCATCAAAAGCTGGTGCATTGGGTCGATTAGCAGCCCATAAAATGGGAGTAAAAGTGATTATTCATACATTTCATGGACATGTCTTTCATTCTTATTTTGGGAAATTAAAAACTGAATTTTATAAATTTATTGAAAGAAAATTAGCTAAAAGATCCTCTAAAATAATTGCCATAAGTGAGCTTCAAAAAGAGGAATTAGTTAAAAAATATAAAATATGTTCTGAAGAACAAACTGTGGTAATCCCTTTAGGGTTTGATTTATCTAGATTTCAAACTAATCAAGAAGAAAAAAGAAAAGCATTCAGAAGTGAATGGAATATAAAAAAAGATGAAATTGCTATTGGGATAATAGGGAGATTAGTGCCTATTAAAGATCATCACTTTTTCATAGATGTGATCCAAGAAATTGTTAAAAACAATCATGCCAATATTCGCTTTTTTATTATAGGAGATGGTGAATACAAGGAAAATATCATCAATTATGTGAAAACAAAAAATATACCCTTTACCTTTCAAAAAGGAGATCGATCTTTAATCACATTTACAAGCTGGATTAAAAATATAGATATTGCCAATGCTGGATTAGACATTATCTGTTTATGCTCTAAAAACGAAGGAACTCCTGTAAGTTTAATTGAAGCTCAATCCAGTTTGAAACCTATAGTTTCTACGAAAGTTGGAGGAATTGACAATATAGTAATTGAGAATAAAAGTGCTTTATTAAGTAACCCTGGAGATCTAAAATCATTTGTCAATAATTTAGAACTATTAATTAATGATCCTAATTTAAGGCAAGAACTTTCAATTTCCGGCAACCATATTTTTGACAAATACAATATGAATAGATTAGTTGATGATATGACTAAATTTTACTATAAACTACTTTAGTTTACTTTGAATAGCAAAGTTCTTTGTAAATTACATAAATTATATATACATTTGATAAAAATAATACCATGAAACAGCTATTAGTACTGTTTATATTATGTGGGTTAATGAGTGCATGCACCATTAATTCTCATATTATGCTTAAAACAAAAAAAGATTATGATTTCAATCAATTATTAGATGTTGATAATCCGGAATACAAACTATCTATTAATGATGTTATTAGTTTCAGGTTATTCACTAATGATGGTTTTCAAGTTATTGATATGAGCTCAGTTTCAGATCGTGGAAATAATGTTTTTACAAATCAAAATAGCTTAATACAATATATATTGAGAAAAGATAGCTTAGTAGAGTTACCAATCATTGGAGAAATTAATCTAGTCAATAAAACAATTCAAGAAGCTGAAACCTTCCTTGAGAAAATCTATTCAAAATTTTATGTTGATCCTTATATCAACTTAAGGGTAAATAGCAGAAGAGTAATTGTATTCCCAGGAACTGGTAGTACTGCTCAGGTAGTCCCATTAAAATACAACAACACCACATTAATTGAAGCAATTGCACTTGTTGGAGGAATTGCTGGAAATAGCAGAGCAAATCGTATAAAACTAATCCGTAATTTCAATGGCATTCAAGAAGTATACTTAATTGATCTTTCAACGATTGAAGGATTAAATAAAGCTAATACCATTTTACAATCTAATGATATTATTTATGTTGAACCGAACCCTAATTATGCTAGAGAAATCCTTCAAGATATTTCTCCTATTTTAAGCGTAATTACATCATTTACTAGTTTATTAACTACCTATTTAATCATCAATCAATTATAATATATTATAAATGTTAGCAAATGACTTACAAAATAAAGATGACAATCTATTAAGATATAGAGAACGATTATCTAATTTCAGTAAAGAATTTGAAGTAGGTCTATTCATCTACCTTTTAAGAAAATCATCAATCTATATTTTATTGATTTTTATATTGATTTTCACATTAGCTTTTCTATACTTAAGATATACTCCTAAAACATATGAATCTTTATCTACAATACAAATAAATATTAAAGATCAAGGAGAAGAAATTTTAAATATTAACTCTTTTGATCAAACTAGTAATATAAATTCTATTGTAGAATTAATGAAATCTGAAATAATCATTAATCAAGCTATCAAAAAACTAGACTTACAAACTTTATATTATTCAGAAGGTGAAATATTAACAAGAAATATATATAAAACCACACCTTTTATAATAAAAGATCTTATCATAAAAGACTCATCAGCAATTTTAGAAAAAAATATATATCTAAAAATAAATAAATCTTATGTAGAATTACACAATGAAGAGGAAACTGTCTTCTATTCTAAATATATCAAGCCTAACGAATATTTTAGCACTCCCTTATTTTCTGGATATTTTTCTATTAAAGACATTAAATTGCTAAAAAACTCCCTGAAAAATGATAAATTATTTTTTGTGTTTCCAAAAAGTCAATCATTAATCAATGAAATTAACGAAAATCTTATCATTGAAATTGCAGATCCTGCTGCCAATACAATTGATATTTCATTTAGGCATAATAATCCTTTTTTCACTGCAGACTTGTGTAATACTATTGCCAATGAATACATACAATACGACCTTAATAAAAAAGCAATCAGCTCTGTAAATATTGTTAATTACATCAATTCTCAAAAAGATAGTGTTGAATTCAGACTAAAAGATAGTGAACAAAAGATACAGGTATTCAAAAAACAAAATGATGTTAATTCATCAGACATATCAAAAAATTCAGCTCTCTATAATATTCAAAATGTAGAAGAAGAATTAATGAAAATCACATTAGACATTAATATGTTAAATGAAATTAAAAAAATGTTTAATGGGAATGTTAATCTAAAGTCAACTGAAAACCTAATGCTTTCAAAAGTTTATTATAATGACAACCTTCTTCAAAACATGATCAATAAATTATATGAAAATATTTTCAAAAGAGATGAATTACTATATGAAGTTACATCAGATAATGAAGGATTAGTAATTTTAGATTCAAAAATTGAATCCCAAATAATCTCAATTAGGAAGGCTATAGAACTTATTATTTCTCAAAAAGTAAAAAACAGTAATGAACTAAAAAAACAGATTAATTTATTAGAGCTTAAATTATTGACTTTACCAGAAAAAGAGCTTGAACTCGCACGCCTTGAACGTGTTTTAGAAATTAACAACAAATATTTTACCCTACTATTAGAAAAGCAAACTGAATATCAGCTTTCACAAGCAGGCATTACTTCATACAATGAAATTCTAAAAAAAGCTGAAATCCCTTTAGATCCTATTTCACCAAATAGTTTAATTACTTACATTGTCGCATTTTTCATATCATTACTTTTTATTGCTGCTTATTCTTTTCTTAAATACTTAACACATGACAAAGTAACTTCACTTTATGAAATTGCAAAATATTCTAATGGCAGTATTGGAATCTTAGGAATGATCCCTTTAATACAAACTAAGATTCCTATTTCCCATTTAATCATTGATAAAAGCCCAAAATCATTATTAACTGAATCATTTCGAGCTATAAGGACAAACCTTCAATTTATAGCTGATGAAAAAAAATCTAATGTTATAAGTATCTCAAGTACCATTTCTGGAGAAGGTAAAACATTTCTTGCCATTAACCTTGCTGGAATCATTGCTTATACTGGAAAAAAAGTAATAGTTATTGACCTTGATATGAGAAAACCAAAAATCCATTTAGGATTTGGAGTGAAAAATGTAAAAGGAATGAGCACCTTGTTAATTGGAAAAGATAATTTACATAGCTGTATCAACAAAAGTGAATTGATTGGATTAGATTTTATTACGGCTGGCCCCCTCCCTCCTAATCCTTCTGAATTAATTGTAAGTGATTTATTTACAAAAATAATAAATGACCTTAAATCTAAATATGATATGATAGTAATTGATAATCCTCCTGTAGGTTTAGTTACAGATGGTATTCCTGTTCTGCAAATGGCTGATTATCCAATTTATGTATTTAAGGCTAATTTTTCAAGAAAAAACTTTATTCAGAATGTTGACCGATTGATGAATGAGAATAATTTAACCAAATTATCAGTCGTTTTAAATGGTGTAGACGCCAGCAGAGCTGGGTATGGCAGAAGATACAGCTATGGATATCATTATGGTTATGGCTACGGCTACGGCTACGGCTATGGCTCTAAATCATACTCATCTTATTACACTGACTCAACAGATTTGAATAAAAAAAGTATCTTTAAACGATTTTTTGAATTCGTATTTAAGAAAAAAAAATAAATGCAATTTTTTGAAACTGATTTAAAAGGACTATTTGTTATTCAACCAAAAGTTTTTGAAGATTCTAGAGGCTATTTTTTTGAATCTTTTAACCAAAAAGAGTTTAAAAAAAATACTGGGTTGAATATAAATTTCTCACAAGATAATCAATCTAAATCATCAAAAGATGTTCTTAGAGGGTTACATTTCCAGAACCCTCCTCATGCACAAGGCAAGCTTGTAAGAGTATTAAATGGAAGCGTACTTGATGTTGCTGTTGATATAAGGAAAAAATCAACTACATATGGACAACATTTTAAAATGATACTTAGTAACAATGACTTTAAAATGTTATATATCCCTAGAGGTTTTGCTCATGGGTTTTTAACGCTTGAAGATAATACAATTTTCTCCTATAAATGTACTGATTTTTATCATAAAGACGCTGAGGATTGTATCATTTGGAATGACATTGACCTTGATATTGATTGGGGAATAAAAGAACCAATTATATCGAAAAAAGATCTAGATGGTGAAAAATTTAGTTCTTTTGCATCTAAATTTTAATTAATGGACCATAATCAATACCTTTTTATTGTTTATTCAGTTTTTTTTATAAGCATTGTCTTATTTTGTTTATTGATCAACACAATTCTTTTGAAATTTTCTACAACTCTAGGAATTAGAGAAAATGAAAAGCCTATAATAAGGTGGAGCAGTATCTCTAGACCTGCTTTAGGAGGAATTTCATTTTATATTTCTTTTCTCATATCTACTGCATGTTATGGTGTCTTTTTTGAAGAACAAACCTTATTTAATGACTCTCAAGCAATTGGAATTTTATCTGCTACTTCTTTGGCTTTTCTAATGGGGCTTGCAGACGATGCTTACAACACCAAACCCTTTTTAAAATTCTTTGTACAGGTACTTTGTGGTATTATCTTAATATTCTCTAGCATCAATAATCAAACTAGCCATTCAACCATCATTCAACTTTTCGATAATAACATCTTAAATTATTGCCTTACTATTTTATGGGTAGTAGGCATTATGAACTCTATTAATATGTTGGATAACATGGATGGAATTACTTCAATAACATCCATCTTTATTATTTTGATCATTCTTTTTTATCTAAGCATCAATTCAGATTTTGAAAATTTTGATTTTATTGCCTTACTAGGAGTATTTGCATCAATTCTAGCATTTTTGTTTTATAACTGGCACCCTTCCAAGATGTTTATGGGTGACTCTGGTAGTCAATTTATTGGAATATTTATTGCAGTTTTTGGCATAAAATACATCTGGAATTCTTCATCTTTTGATGGTGAGATAATTCCTTCAAAACAAATTATTACAGTATTACTCGCCTTTATTTTACCCATCATTGACACTACAAGTGTTGTGATCAATAGGATATCAAGGAAACAATCACCTTTTGTTGGCGGAAAGGATCACACAACTCATCATCTATCCTATTTAGGATTTACTGATAGTCAAGTAGGCTTTGTTTATCTTGGTGTTTCAGCAATGTCAGCACTGATATGTATTGCATTGTTTAGATTTGTAGATCACTGGAATCATTGGATGACTATAGGTTTTTCAATTTACTTTTTAGCAGTCTTTATTTCATTTTATTTGGTCACTCAGAAAAACAAAGATCTCAGGAAATAATATTGGCATAATGTCAACTAGTTTTAACGATAGTAATATAAATGTATATGGTGCAAGATCCCACAATCTGAAGAACATGGATGTTAGCATCCCAAGAAATCAGCTTGTAGTTATAACAGGATTAAGCGGTAGCGGCAAATCATCTCTAGCTTTTGATACAATTTTTGCTGAAGGGCAAAGAAGGTATCTTGAAACTTTTAGTGCATATGCAAGACAATACATTGGAAATTTAACTAGAACAAAAGTTGATAAAATTACAGGTTTAAGTCCAGTTATTTCAATTGAACAAAAGACAGTTTCAAAAAATCCTAGGTCAACTGTTGGAACTATCACTGAAATTTATGACTTTCTAAGGCTACTATTTGCTAGAGCTTCATTAGCATATTCTCCTGATTCAGGTGAGAAAATGATCAAATATTCTGAAAAAGAAATACTTCAATTAATAGAAGGTCAATTCATTAATGAAAAAATAACTGTATTAGCACCTATTATTAAAGCAAGAAAAGGACACTATAGAGATCTTTTCGAAAAACTGATTAAGCAAGGTTATACAAAAGTATTAATCGATGGTGAAATAACAGACCTAATACATGGATTAAGAGTAGATAGATATAAAACACACGACATTTCATTAATTATAGATAGAATTAAACTACCTAATAAATCTAGTAACAGACTATCAAATGCTATATCAAATGGCCTTAAAAAAGGGAAAGGCGAAGTCATTATTATGAATGAAGAAGGTGTTTATAAGCATTACAGCAAATGGTTAATGTGCCCATTAAGTGGATTTTCTTTACCTGAACCTGAACCAAATATTTTTTCATTTAATTCTCCTCATGGAGCCTGTATATCTTGTAATGGTCTAGGAAAAATATCAGATATAGATTTAAAAAAGATCATTCCTGATGAAACAAAAAGTATTGCAAAAGGTGGTATTGCTCCATTAGGGACTTTTGAAAACAACTGGACCTTTAAACAAGTTGAAGTTATTCTTAAAAATGCTGGGTATGAATTAAATCAATCAATAAATTCTATTGATAAAGATACTTTAAATGAAATACTTTATGGATCTAATAAATTAATTAAAATCATTGGAAATTCAGGAGTACATGAAGTGGTTTCTAATTTCGAAGGAATAATTAACATCATTACTCGTCAACAGAAAGAAGGATCAACTAAAGTTAAAAGATGGGTAGATAATTTTACAAATAAAATAATCTGTTCAAAATGTAATGGAACAAGGTTGAAAAAAAATTCACTCTTATTTAAAGTTGCTAATAAAAATATTGGTGAATTATCCAATATGGATATTGGTGAATTATTTAATTGGGTCTCATCAATTGAAAAAAAATTGAATCCTCAACAACTAAAAATTGCAACTGATATAATAAATGAAATTAAAAAAAGATTAGATTTTCTGAAAAATGTAGGTTTAAATTATATATCTCTTAATTTACCTGCTTCCACACTTTCAGGTGGAGAAGCTCAAAGGATTAGACTTGCCACTCAAATTGGTTCTGAACTCACTGGCGTTCTGTATATTTTAGACGAACCGTCTATAGGCCTCCATCAAAGAGACAATTATCGATTGATTAATTCATTAAAAAAACTAAGAAATAGCAATAATTCTATTATTGTAGTAGAGCATGATAAAAACATTATGCTAGAAGCTGATCATATTATAGATATTGGACCTGGCGCAGGAATTAATGGAGGTGAAATTGTTTCTCAAGGTAGCGCCAAAGACCTAATAGATCTTCAGTCTATTACTGCGCAATACATAAATGGCAAAAAATCCATTAAATATTCTAGTAATAGAAGAAAAATCAATAACGAAATAATAACTATTAATGGAGCTAATGGAAATAATCTTAAAAACATAAACACCTCATTTCCATTAGGAGTTTTCATTTGTGTTACTGGAGTTTCAGGTAGTGGAAAATCTACTCTAGTCAATGATACGCTTTATCCTATTCTAAGCCAGCATTTCTATAAAAGCGTTAAAAAACCTCTTCCTTATGATTCAATTAAGGGTTTAGAATTTATAGACAAGGTCATTGGCATTAATCAATCACCTATTGGAAGAACTCCTAGGTCTAATCCTGCCACCTACACAGGTGTATTTAGTGATATTAGAGAATTATTCACACAACTTCCTGAAGCTAAAATCAGAGGATATAAACCAGGGAGATTTTCCTTTAATATAAAAGGTGGAAGATGTGAAAGTTGTAAAGGTGCAGGGATGAAATTAATAGAAATGAACTTTTTACCTGACATATATGTTAAATGTGATCATTGCCAAGGAAGGAGATATAACAGAGAAACTTTAGAAGTCAGATTCAAAGGAAAATCAATTAATGACATTTTAAATATGTCAATAGTTGATGGAGTTACTTTTTTTAAAGAAATTCCTTCTATTCATCATAAGTTGACTACTTTAAATAGTGTAGGCTTAGGATATGTTACATTAGGTCAGTCATCTACAACTCTTTCTGGTGGAGAAGCCCAGAGAATTAAACTAGCTTCAGAATTATCAAAAAAAGATACAGGTAAAACACTTTACATTCTAGATGAACCAACTACTGGACTTCATTTTCAAGATATTCAAATGCTCATTAATGTCCTTAATCAACTAGTTGATAATGGAAACACAGTAATAGTAATTGAACATAATATGGATATTATTAAAATTGCAGATCATATTATTGACATAGGACCAGAAGGCGGAAGAGAAGGTGGTGAAATTATAGGAACTGGCACACCTGAAGAAATTATTAAGCTTAAACATAGCTATACTGGACAATTTCTAAAAAAAGAATTAGTTAAATAAAATAAATACATTAAATTAATGACATGACAGATAAAGAAAGAATAGAACAAGTGATTAAAGAAAAAGACTGGAATGAGATTAAAACCAATGATAGCTGGGCAGTTTTTAAGATCATGTCAGAATTTGTAGAAGGCTATGAAAGAATGGCAAAAATAGGCCCTTGTGTCTCAATTTTCGGATCTGCAAGAACACTTCCTGATCATCCATATTATAAACTTGCAGAAGACATTTCCTATTTACTTACACAAAACAAATATGGTGTTATTACTGGAGGTGGACCAGGCATTATGGAAGCCGCCAACAAGGGGGCTAAAAAAGGAAACGGCAAATCTGTAGGGCTAAATATTGACTTACCTTTTGAGCAAAAAGCCAATATTTATATAGATCATGATAAATTAATCAACTTTGATTACTTTTTCGTTAGAAAAGTGATGTTCGTCAAATATGCTCAAGGTTTTATTGTATTACCTGGTGGATTTGGAACACTTGACGAAACATTTGAAGCATTAACTCTTATCCAAACACATAAAATAGGGAAATTCCCTGTTATTTTAGTAGGCTCAACATTTTGGAAAGGATTGATCGATTGGATGAAAGAAGTGCTAATGGACAAAGAAAAAACAATAAGTCCAGAAGATATGGATTTATTAAAAATTGTAGACACTCCTCAAGAAGCTGTTGATGAGATTAATAATTTCTATAATAATTATAAATTAAAACCTAATTTTTAATCTAATTTCTATTAATCGATTAAAAAGGATTATTTATTGGTAATTCAATACCTTTGATATATATTTATCATTCTAAAAAAGAATGCAAATATATTCTAATGAAAAAAATTATTCTTGTTTTTCTTATTGGCCTATTCACTTTTAATATTATTGGTCAAAATAACGATGTAAATACTGAATCTATTGAAGCAAATCAACCAGAAATCCTAACTATTGGATTAGGAACTGGTTTCAATAGTTATTTTGGTGACTTTGTAAAAGGGGATAATATTTCTCCATTAACTAATATTAGATCTTCATTTTCATTTAGTCTTGAAAAAAGAATTGGTAATCTATTAGGAATACAACTTATGGGAGCTAAAGGTATTTTAGCTGATAATGAAAGAACTACCACCATAGGTTTAAATAGAAATTTCGAATCACAGATTATGCAAATCGGTGCTAATGTTTTACTTCATTTTGACAACGATATGATCTTTAAAAGAAATAGTCCTTTTGCTCCTTATCTATCTTTCGGTTTAAATTATTTAAAATTTGATTCTTATGGAGATTTATTGGATGTCAATAACAATCAATATCATTATTGGGAGAATGGGCAAATATGGAATATTCAAGAAGGCGATACTTCTTCAAATGCCAAACAAATTAATAGAGACTATACTTATGAAACCCTTCTTGAAGATTCAATAGAAGCATACGACAGATCTACATTTGCTATTCCTCTCACACTTGGATTTAAATGGAAATTAAGTAATAACCTGCAAGCACGAATAATGGGCACTTATAATTTAACTTTTACGGATTGGATTGATAATGCTGCTGAAAATGACAATAATGATCAATATGTATATTTAGGAATCTCTATTAATTATATTTTTCGCAAACCTGATTTAGAAGAAAAAGAAAGGTTCAAAGGAATTAAATTAAAAGAATTCTCAAAGTTTGACGAAGACAATGATGGAGTGGAAGATGTCAACGATATATGTCATCAGACTCCTGAAGGAGTTGATGTTGACAAAACTGGTTGTCCACTAGATGATGATTTGGACGGAGTACCAAATTATTTAGATCAAGAAAAAAACACAAAATCTTCAGTCAAGGTAGATGAATTTGGCAGGGAATTAACAGACAGCATCATAGAAAAAAGAATTTTCGAAAGAGATTCTATTGAAATTGAAAGAAGGAAAGTATTTTCAGACAGCACTTCTACTGGTAAGGTATTTGAAATACTAGACGACTCAAATACATTGGATAATAATGAGCAATCAATCAAAATGGAGTTGACTGAATTATTAAAACCAGTAGATGTAGATAAAAATGGTTTAATTTCTAAAGAAGAGATCAACATAGCCATCAATTCATTTTTTGAAGGAACAAATGATTTTACTGTAAGCAGATTATATGATATAATTGATTATTATTTTGATCAATAACATATTAATTCAAGAAAAAATATTTTAATTAATCCCTTCTCATTATTAACATTTTTATATGGATAATTAACTGTCTATATGATTAAAAACCTCTATTAGCTCAATTAGTTTTGTTAGAAACATGGTCAAAACTACCAGATGCTAAAATCAATATTTCTGACATTGAATTTATTAGGACTACTTTTTGTCTCATTATTCAATATCGAAGATCTTGAGATTACACATAAAGGTCCTTCTGAAATTCAACCTGGAGAATTCACTGAAATTACCATAGAAATCAATAAAGGAGATTTTTCAGGACCTGCTAGATTAAAATTAAATTTTGAAAATGCTGATGGATTAACTCCTTCTGAAGTTAACAGTGCTGGATCCTCATTCACCTTCTCAAATAATGAAGCTCTTTTTATATGGTATTTAATTCCTTCTGATGAAGTTATTACACTTAAATACAAAATAAATGCAAGTGAATCCTCTTTAGGCAAAAAGAAGATAACAGGTGCTTTTTCTTATTTAGATGAAAATGAAAAACAACAGGTAGAAATACCTACACTTTTTATAGAAGTGACGAATAATTCAGTAGCTAACAACGATGGGAATAATAATATAGAAGAAGAAAATAGTTCTATTGAATGCAGAAGAACCATTACCCCTTATAACAATCATTACATTGTTAGCATACATACTATTAAATCAAACGAAAGAGGTTTTGCTAGAATCAAAGATAACTTACCTGAAGGGTTCAAAGCAGAATCAATTGAAACTGCTGGTGCTGTTTTTAAAAACATCGATGGTTCTGCAAAATTTTTATGGTCTGAATTACCTTCATCTTTAGAGTCTTTTACTGTTTCTTATAAGCTAATACCTAACGACACACTAGCTCGTGAATTCACATTAGAAGGAACTTTTTCTGCTGAATTTCTTATATCTGGAGATCAAACAAATAAAATCATCATTCCTGCCACTATATACAGCCCCATTGATTTAAGTAACGAAGAAACCACTAACGAAGAAACTACTAACGAAGAAACCACTAACGAAGAAACCACTAACGAAGAAACTACTAACGAAGAAACTACTAACGAAGAAACTACTAACGAAGAAACTACT
>CAYSEW010000028.1:15931-35388 GCA_964430245.1 uncultured Flavobacteriales bacterium | reverse complement strand
TACGCAGGGCGCAGCGGCAACCAGTATACAGGAACATCCGAGCTATGTTTTTCCAGCAACTGAAGAAGGATCTTATGAGGTTTGTTTAGATGCGATAAGTATAGAGGGTTGTGTATCTACTATATGTAAAACAGTAGTAATTAATGATGTATTTTTAGTATACGTACCCAATGCATTTACTCCCGGAGGATCGGATTTGATCAACAATGAATTTATGCCAATAGTAAATGGTGTTGATATATTGGAATATGAATTTTATATATTTAATAGGTGGGGTGAATTAGTATTTGAATCTCATCACCCAGAAGATGGATGGGATGGCACTTATATGGGTAAGATGGCTCAGCAGGATGCTTATGTTTGGAAGCTTGTTGTTGTTGATGAGGCAATGAACTTAGTACACCAATATAAAGGGCATGTAATTTTATTAGGTGGAAATAATGAATAAAATACTAAGGATTGTTATAAGGTCTGTTTTTTGAATCTTTTTTAGAATTTTTATTAACCTGCCCAATAAAAACCCACTTTTCATTTTCAAGTTTAAAAGCATCAAAGCTTAAATCAGTAACATACCAGTCAAACATTCCTTCAAGTTGTGGTGATTTTGGTATCAAGTGATCGAAAATAATAAGCTCCTCTTTTCTCTCTTTAAAATATTTTAAAGACATGTAAGATTGTTTGTTGTATTGAAAGACCACTCTCTTTTTTGTTTTTCCATTTGGATAGGTGAAATAAGGAAGTCCAAATTTTATATTACCATTACTTTGGAAAGACATTGTTTCAATGATCTTTTTATTAGAAAATTTATTATTTCCATCCCATCCTAATAATGTATAATAGACAGACTTGTCTTTTTTAACAGGAATAATTGCATAATAAAGAGCACCATACCAATTTTTTTTATTGAATTGAGTGTATTCTGGATCTTTAGCAAACATGGATGCATCATTAAGCTTTATTGTAGAATAACTATTTGACTTTTTATCGAATTTCACAATGAAACAACCATATAATTGTTGCTCATTTACTAATTCATAATTCCAATTAAAAATCCTAATTTGTTCATCAGGAGATTTTATTATACTCATAAATTTTGAAAGAGAATCAAAAGGGTATTTAAATGCAGCATCATTTTCCAATACTTTTTTTAGGTAGCTTTCAAAAGGATTATTAAGTTTAATAGTTTCTTCATAGATACTTTTAATTCTTTCTTCATTAAGAAGATAGATTAAAGAATCTTCCTGAATTTTAAGTGTTGTATTATTTTGCCCAATGAATAATAATGGAAAGAGAATAATAATGTATAAAATAAGTCTCATTAATGATAATCAATGCAAGAAATAAGCCAGTTTAGTTTAGAGAATAGTAACGTTAAAAATTAAACTTAGTTACAATAGGATTAAAGGTGCATGCTGTCTTTTTTGGATAAAAGTTCTGTTTCAGTTTCTCTCCATTTTTCATCATCTACACAACAGTCTACTGGACATACTGCAGCACATTGAGGCTCCTCGTGAAAGCCCTTACACTCAGTACATTTATCTGTAACTATGAAATAGATGTCCATATCTACAGGCTCGTTCAATTGCTCTGCATCCACTTCAGTTTTTGAATTTTTACCAGTATATTTTCCTTTAAGAGAAGTTCCATCTGAAAACCGCCATTCTGCCCCACCTTCATAAATTGCATTATTAGGGCATTCAGGTTCACAAGCACCACAATTAATACATTCATCTGTTATCTTGATGGCCATATATAAATCTTTTTAATTTTGTTGCAAATATATTTCAAATTATGATAAAAGCTTCTTTGGAAAAAAGAAAAGCTGCTCTGATAAAATTAGGAGAGATTTTTAAATTATCATCAAATGATGAGAAGTGGCCAGGATATTCAATTGGTATTAACGAAGATGAATTTGATGAATTTAATCTACTATTAAGATCTGTTAAAAATCATAATGGGTGGTTTTCTCTGTCTATGGTTAAAGCTATGCTTAAAGCTTGGTCTAATTTACTGACTCAGCAAAAGTTAGATCAATGGCTATCTTCTTATTCAATTTCAAATGCAGATAGTTTTAAAACCATTGCTATTATATGTGCTGGTAATATTCCTATGGTCGCATTTCATGATCTTATCTGTGTTTATCTTAATGGTAATTCAATGAAGCTTAAATTATCTTCCGATGACAATGTTTTAATACCAGCTGTTATAGGTTTAATGTCAAAATTTGATGCAGATATATATGATCAGGTAGATATTGTTAAAGAAAAATTAATTGGATTTGATGCAGTTATTGCAACTGGAAGCAACAATACTTCTAGGTATTTTAAGGAATATTTTGGAAAATATCCTCATATTATTCGTAAAAGTAGAACGTCAGTTGCTGTTCTAAATGGTAATGAATCAGAAGAGGAATTACAGCAACTAGCTGATGATGTTTTTCTTTACTTTGGATTAGGTTGTAGAAATGTAACAAAATTATTCTTACCTGTTGGATTTGATTTAGATAGAATTTTTAAAGGATTATTTTTGAAGAGAGATGTAATTAATAATAATAAATATGCTAATAATTACGATTATTATAAAGCTATATTTTTATTAGAAAAATTTGATTTAATTGAAAATGGTTTTATAATTTTAAAAGAAGATTCCTCCTTGTTTTCTCCAATAGGAACTTTATTTTATGAATTTTATAATGATGAAAATAAATTAGAAGAAATAATCAAAGAAAAATCAGAAGAAATACAATGTAGAGTTGGGGTAAATGGGTTGCCTTTTGGGAAAGCTCAACAACCAGAGCTATGGGATTATGCAGATAATATAGATACAATAGAATTTTTAACTAACCTATAAAAAATATAAAAACTATGAATAATCAAGAGATTAGAAATCGATTAATTGATGGAAATAATCAATATGTACAGGATAAAGAAAATTTGAAGAGTAATGTCGATTTAAGAAATTCATTAACAGATGGTCAGTCTCCTTTTGCAATTATTTTAAGTTGTGCTGACTCAAGAGTCGTTCCTGAAATGATATTTAACTGCAATATTGGAGAATTGTTTGTTGTAAGAGTGGCTGGAAATATTGCTAATACTAGTTCAATAGCAAGTATTGAATATGCTGTGGCTCATCTTAATTGCAGTTTAATAGTTGTGCTTGGTCATGAAAGTTGTGGAGCTGTTACTGCAGCTATTAATGGAGGAGATAATGGGAATAACCTTAATCATTTATGTAGCCATATTGAGCCTGCAGTAAAATCTGCTGGTTCAACGGATGTGAATACAGTAGTAAAAGAAAATGCAAGAACTAATGTTTCTATGCTATCTGAGAATAGTGAGATCATTAAAAATGCTGTACAAAATAATTCATTGGAGATTATCCCTGCCTATTATCATTTAGGTGAAGGGAAAGTAGATTTTTTATAAAGAATTAGTGAAGGTATACTTCAATTTTAGTTTTTAAAAATTCAACGGTTATATGTTCTTGAAGAGTGGTGGATAGTGTTAATCCAACCCAGTTTGCTTTTATAGGGAATTTTCTATGTCTTCTATCAATAAGCACAATGGTATTCATTCTTTTTATGTTATGGTCAATAATATGACTAGCAGCATACATGAGTGTTTTTCCTGAATTCAGAACATCATCAATTAGAATAACTGTCTGGTTTTTAAGATCAACTTTTGGTTGGTGAGATATCGTATCAGATAAGGGTTTTTCTTTATTAATAAGAATTTCAGTTAATTCAACTTCAATATTTGAGTGTGCTTGAATTTCTTTACATATATGTTTAGCTAAAAGAAATCCATTTTTTGAAATTCCTGCAAAAATGATTTTCTTTTCAATATGATATTCTTCTAATATCTGATGGGCTATTCTTTTGATCTTCTGATCTACCTCTTTGGGATTTAATATTAATGTTTTTGTTTCTGCCATTTTAATTAAAAACTAAGTGTGATTTAGTCGTATTATAATTTAATAAATTGAAATTCTACAGAATATCCAATTGGTATTTTGGGAACAAGAACCCAGTTGTCAATTTTTGTAAGATCACTGCAGTTGCCACATTCCTTCAGTTCAATAGTATAAATATATTTATTATTGTCTTCATCTTCTATTACATTTCTTTTGATCTTGTATTTACAAGAAGCCCAAACTGATTTTCCAAGAAGCGTATAGTTGTTAAAATTGATATTTTCAAATTGACAAACAGTTTGATTGCTATGTGCTAATAATGATAGTTCTTGATATTCAGCATCTGAATTTATAACATAGCTTTCATCTGGATTAACTAAGATGTTACAATTTAAACAGGGATTAAAATCAGACTCAATAAGCCCTTCAGTACTTTCTGTTTTACCCCAACACTTTGGCGATTTATTGCAACTAAACAATGCTAAAATGCAAAGAATAGTAAATAGTATAATAATTGAATGTTTCATATTAGAATTGTACAACTAATTTTAGGTTTAATCTTCTTGATGTCAAAAAGCTAGGTATTGAATATTGTCTTCCAGTAACATCTTTAATCCAGGTGTAGTTAGTTGTATTGGATATATCCAATAGATTAAATACTTCAAAAGCAATCCACATGCGATCTACCTTATCTAAAAACGACCCTTTTTTAATTTTACTTCTATCTGTTTCCTCATTAACTATATCTTTTGAAAAACCTATATCAAGTCTTCTGTATAAGGATGATCTTAATGTGTCTGCATACCTAAATGATCCAGGAGGACCATAAGGAAGTCTTGTTCCAAAAACCAGATTTAAATTTACTTTAAAGGTATTCCATTTTACTTTTTCGGTATTCCATTCTTCAGGCATCTGATCTTGGAAGAACATTGCAAATGATACTCTTTGGTCAGTAGGTCTGGGTAAAAAACCAGGTTCTATTTTTAAACTATCAGTTGGATTGTCATCTAAAGTGTATCCAAAAATAATCTGTTCTCCCTGAGCATTATAATAATTGTAGTAATAATCATCTAATATGTCTTCTTCAGTTTTTAGCCAGCTAAGAGAAGCATATGATTCAATTCCTTTTACAAATTCACCATTAATCTTAAGATCTATACCTGTTGCATATCCTTTTGCATTGTTATTGCCATAATAACGTACTCTAATATTGTCAATTTCATAAGGAATAATATCATTAAGATGTTTGTAATAAACTTCACTACCAAATTTAAAAGGTCTATTCCACATTTTAAATATATAATCACCACCCAAAACAAAGTGGATAGATCTTTGTGCCCTTATTTCTGGATTGAGCTGGCCTTGGAGGTTTCTAGCAGCTCTGTAAAATGGAGGTTGGTAATATAGACCTGTTGCAAAACGGAATTCAACACTTTTTCTTTTTATTACATTTTTATCAATTTCATACCAAGCTGGTTTAAGCTGAAAACTAACCCTTGGAGAGATGACTAGTTGATTATTATAATCCCAATAATTAGCTCTAGCACCTGCCGTAACTGATAGGTACCTATATCCTGTAAAAGTGGTGTCTATTAATTCGTACTTATTGTCGATTAAAACAGAATCTATGACTTGTACTTCTTTAGGTTTTGTGAATTTTAAATGATCCTGAATATATCCTGTTACTCTGTTGGTTTCCATGAAATTGTTGGCCTTGATCAAATTGCTAAGATGAAGGTATTGATAAGGAATATTTGCCCCATTCGTATATCCAATACTATCTTGAGGATGTGGAATACTGAACCTAGCAGAATCAATATAATCCCATTCACTAATTCGGTCATTAATTATTTCATGTTGATACTTTGCTCCCCATTCAATAATGTGGTGATTTTTATTGATAAATCTTCCTTTATGATAGGCATTAATAACTGTAGCATCTATTTTATTTCTAGCATGATTTAAAAATGCACCAACACCTCTATTATAGGCAACATTTCCATATTCATCACTTCCTAGATCTCTTTCCAGTTCATCTAACCTGTATTCACCTAGTAAGTCAAAATATTCAGATTCATGAGTTTCATAGATAGAAGTAATGAATTTCAAGCTAAGATTATCGTTTGGGTCATTATTCAAAGAGATGGCACCCATGTAAGTCTCATACTGTGTAACTTCTTGACCTTCGTAATAGACAGTAAATCTCAATGCTTCATTGATGCTTCCCCAATTAGTTTCTCTGTTTTCAGGAACTACATTGAATTTATTGTTAGAATAGGTTCCGAAAAAGCTCATTTTCCAGTTTTCATTAAGGTAATAATTGAAAAACCCCTGATAATCTATAAATGAAGGCTGGTAATCTCCTTTTGTGTCAAGAGAATTAATCAGGTAAGTGTTTTTTCTGTACCTAATGCTATTGTTGAAATTAAATCGAGTTGATATTTTATCCTGCACATGAACCTGGACTCCCAATAAGCTTGCATTTAAAGTAGATTTAAATTGATTAGGTTCTGTATATTCTATATCAAGTACGCTCGATAATTTATCACCATATTTTGCGTCAAAACCTCCAGCAGAAAAAAGAATATTGTTGATCATTGTAGGGTTAATAAAACTTAGACCTTCTTGTTGGCCAGCTCTGGCTAAAAAAGGCCTGTAAACTTCAATGTCATTAACATAGATTAGGTTTTCATCAAAATTACCACCTCTAACATTATATCCTGCTGATAGTTCATTATTTTGAGAAACACCATAGCCTAGGGAGGGCAATAAACTCTCTAGATTAGCAGATGGAATTGATAAAGATGCAGCGTCTAAGGGTCTAATAAATTCAATTGGGGATGATCCTCTTTCTTGATATTCGATTTCTACTTCATTAAGTGTGGGTATTGATAATTCAAATTGAATGTTTTTTATTTCAGCAGGGCTAAGAAAAAAGGATTGCTTTTTTGTTAAAAATTTAGCATGAGATATTTTAAGGTTTATTTTCTTTTCAGAAGGAACTTGTAATGTAAATTTGCCATATTTATCAGAAATAGTTCCAAGTCTTGACCCTGTGAGAATAATGTTTGCATTTTCAATAGGTACCAGGTTTTCATCTACTATAGTGCCATTTATTGTCCCCATTTTTTGACCAATAAATGAATGGTTTAAAAACCCTAAAAAAACAGCTATGATCCAATATTGAAAATATTTCATTCTTTTTTCTTAAAATCACCGTTTTTCCACGCTTGAATAAATTTCGCCCAAGCAATAGGATTCATTAAATTATTAGGAGGGAACTGACCTGCATAATATAATTTATTTTGATATTGTTGCTGCTGCCATTTAAAATTCATGGCTGCATTCATAGGAATTGCATCCATTCTTTCCTTCATTTTTGCTCTTTCAAGGTTCGCTAATGCTCTTTTATAGTCATCATTAGGAATTTCTGTATTTACAAAAGCATCTGCAAATTGTTCTTTTGATGGCCAAGGATATATGACTGCAGTTTTTAGCAAAATAGTATCATTTTGCATCATGTGTATCAAAGAATATTTATTAGTAGTTAATGTATCTGGAATAACAAATTCAGATCTTTTAAACCCAACACTTGAGAATATCAGAGTATCACCTTTAGCTGCTACAAATGAGAAGTATCCGTAAAAATCAGTAACTGTGCCTTTTAAAGATGTCTTATCAAAAATATTACAATAGGGTAATGGTCTAAGACTATCATGAGTAACAACAACTCCGCTGAACTGTATAAGTTTAGGTTTGTTTTCTTGAGAAATGCCAGAAAACAGTATTATAGCTGAAACTATAGTTAATCCAATTTTTTTAACCATGTCCATATAAACTCTTATTTTTCCTGATTTAGTATGCAAAAAGAATGCTAAATTAATAAAAAGAAATAGTCTTATATTTAGACTTTATAAATTCAAATGAGAGTTACGTTACTTTTTTTTATAATCCCTAATTTATTAATGTCCCAAATTACAATTACTGATGCAGATATGCCAATTAGCGGTAATGTATATTATTATTCAAATGTTTTGGATTTTCTCTCTGTTGATATAACACAGACAGGTGCTAATTACAACTGGGATTTTTCATCTTTAAATTATTTTGATCAGGATTCGTTAGAAACCGTTATTGTTTCTGGTACTCCATTGGCTTATCAGTTTTATTTTAATAATCCTTTTTTATATCCAGATCATTATGCAACAATGGCTCAGGTAGGACAAGACATATCTCTTATCAGCACTGTTACTATTTCAGACAGGTTTGATTATTATAAATCTTCTAGTTCAAGCTATGAAGTTGTTGGTTTTGGTGCCAATGTAAATGGTCTTCCAGCATCAGTTAAATATGATACGATTGATCAGATCTATCCTCTACCTATGAATTATGGTACTACAGATTCTTCAAGTGCATATTATCTATCAACGATACCTTCATTAGGAACTTACGGTCAATGGATTAGAAGGAATGTTGAGGTAGATGGATGGGGGACAATAATAACACCATTTTCTTCTTATGATGCCTTAAGAGTAAAAACTACTTTGTATCAAAAAGATACAATATACATAGATCAATTGATGCTAGGAAATACTTTTGATAGACCTGTTTCTACTATATATGAATGGTATGCTAATGGAGAAGGAGCCCCAGTATTTACTGCAACTTCTCAAAATGGAGTTGTTTCAGAAATTAAATATAAAGATGAACTTCATGTGTCTAATTTTGAACATCCACTTGATCATTTATCAATTTACCCTAATCCTGTAATTGATGTTCTTTGTCTAAACACAAGTATTGATAAAGATGTTTACATTGAAATTTATAATGTTCATGGATTAAAAGTTGCTGAATTAAGTTATAGCGATTCTATTTCATTAGACCATTTGAAAAGTGGTTGGTATTTAATGAAAGTAATTTATAACAATCAGTTTAAAACACTGAATTTCATCAAATTATAAATTAATAATAAAGTAATATACCTAGCGTTAATCCACATATGATTAATAGGATGTTCGACCATTTTTCTTTTACTTCATGATGTTTTTCAAATACAAGTAAAGTAGCTATATGTAACAGCATACCTGTTGATACGGCAAGCAAAATTGGTATTAGATCCTCATTTATATTTAAGTCATTAAGCAAATTTCCAGTCCATGCTCCCATTGGAGCAGTTAATGCAAAAAAGCAAAGTAGCGCATACCTTTTCCACCTAACATGAAGGTGTTTGATAAAGAAAACCATTAAAATGGCAGCAACAGGTAGTTTATGAGCAATAATCATTATGAAATAAATAGATCCTGTAGATGGTGTCGAATGATTCTGATGAGAATGATTGTGTCCATGATGTGCAATTTCATGGCTTAAGGGCTCGTCAATAGAAATTAAAGGCATTCCTTCAATAAATGAATGTAAGGATAGTCCTATCATTAATGGCAATAGTAATGTCCAGCCTTTATGATCTGATGGTGCGTGTACATGTCCATGTTCTATTCCTTTAGAGAGAAGTTCAAGTATGATTTGAAGAACAAAACCTAGCACCAAAAATATTCCAATTGTTTTTGATGGAGTCGTATATAATTCTGGTAAAATATGGGTGAAAATCAATGCTAGAACAAATGAAATACTAAAAGGAATAATATACTTATTGAATTGTTTAATTTCCTTATGAAAGAAGTCGGCAATGACTCCTGTAATTATTACTGAGAAAATTAGAATATATAGTGATGTGGTCATTTCTTTTTAGCTATTAAAATTAAACGATCTGAAATTTCAGCTTCATAAGATTGTAAGTGATAGTTGCCAAATGTTTTTTCTAAAATAAAGTCCGATTTTTTAAATAAATCTATAAAGTTAGTTAGAGTAAAAAGCTGAACTTTTTCTTCAAAATTATAGGAAATATTATCATGTTCAAAAACAATCTTTTTTAAAATTTTCTCATTTTCTATTTTTCTTGCTATATGAAATTCTATTCCGTCAATAACTTTGGTCTCATTTTCATGGATATTCATTTTAATCTTATTTGCGTTTAAATAGTCAATAACAATTAATCCGTTTTTAAATAAGGCTCTATTACATGATTTTAAAGTGTTTATATTGTCATTGTGATTATTGAAATATCCGAAGCTTGTAAATAGGTTAAAAATGGCATTGAATTTTGAAATACTTTTGAAGTAACGCATGTCTTCAATTTCAAATGTCAGTCCATTTGCTTCATGTTTTTTTGCATTTTTAATACTATTAGGTGAAAGGTCTATTCCTTTAACTGTATTGTAATATTTTTTAAGTTCTACTGAGTGTCTTCCTTTTCCGCAACCAAGATCAAGGACTCTGGAATCGTAGTTTAAAGATAAATGTTCAGTTAGATTAGAGATAAATAATTTTGCTTCTTTAAGGTCTCGATTCTTATAAAGAACATGATAGTAGGGGGAGTTAAACCAATCTCTGAACCATTCATTCTTTTGCATAGCTTGCAAATATAATGCTTTGTAATATCTAATAACTTAGTAATTTTATTTCGTGAAAAATTTTACTTTTTTCTTTATAAGCCTATTGTTTATTATTTCTTGCAGAAATGAAAGCAATAGAAATTTACAAACAGGTAAGGATTATATATTGATTAATAGTAGTCTTTCTCATGTAATTCCATTAGTGATTCAATCATCTTTTGATCCTTTAGAATTAAAAACAAAACTCTCCAATCAAATAGACACTAATAATACATGTGCTCTTTTCCAATATGTAAGTGGAGATACTTTGAATATGTCTGGTATTATTCAATACAATGTGGATTTCTATCATGGCTGTTCTGATTCAGATGGAGTTCATAAAGCCGGTATTGTGCAATGTAATTTAGAGGATTTTTTAAATGGATCTAATGGTAGCTGTGAAGTGATTTTTGATGGATTTCAAATTGGGGGTAATTTTTTGTGGGGAGGATTTGAAATATACACATCTACTACTAATTCCTGGACAGTAATCACTAAGGACTTAAGATTGCAATTAAGTAAAAAGGATATTATTATAGCAGATACTCTTGTTTATAAAAGGGTGGGTGGAGATATTACTACAGGTCTATTGTTAGATGATCAGTTTTTAATATCATCCAATGGTTTAATGGTTGATAGAAATGATGCCATTGGAATTGGCTACTCTGACAATTTGTATAAAATGGCTAATTGTAGGTGGTTTTCTCAAGGTTTATTAGAAATAGAATTGTCAGATGGGCTTAAGCAGGTCATTGATTTTGGAGCTAATGATTGTGATAATGAAGCGATTTTCGAGATGAATGGAAGTCAATATATTATTGAGATGCAATAAAATCTAATTTATTTAGTCATTTTATTATATTTGTTCCTCATTAAAAAAACAGATGGATACTTTTGATTTATACAGGACAATGGAGAAGGATAATGTCCTTATTGCCTTTAAAGGATCCATAACTTCTGAATTGTTGACATCTGTATTGCAAATCATGGAGACTAAAATGGAGGATCTAGATGATGCTCCTAAGACAAGAAAAAAAGTATTTAATGTTTTAGTCGAATGTTTGCAAAATTTGTATCATCATATAGAAGAATTTGAAGTAGTTGGTGATGCTGAAGAGGTTACAGAAAAGAAATCAGCTATTTTTAGTATTAGTAGAACAGAGGAGTGTTATTATATTGTAACTGGTAACTTTGTTTCAAAGAAAAATGTTGATAGTCTTAAAAACAAAATTGATTATATCAATAAATTGGATAGGGCTGAATTAAAGCAATATTATAAAAGCATATTGAATAATGGCGAGATGAGTGAAAAAGGTGGAGGAGGTTTAGGCTTTATTGATATTGCAAAAAAATCTGGAGAAAAATTAAAATATAGTATAAAGGAATTGGATACTACCTATTCGTTTTTTACATTAACAGTTAAAATAACTCAAAAAAAATAATACACAATGGAAGACTTGAATTTAGAAGGTACAGCAAAGACACCTACTGTGGATTTCAAATCTAATGGAGAATTATTAATTAAGGGAAGGTCTATTCCTGAGAATTCTATTGAATTTTATAAGCCTATTATTGACTGGATAACTGACTATGGCAATAGCCCTCAGTCAGATACATCTGTTAATATTCAACTAGAATATTTTAATACTAGCTCCTCTAAATGTATTTTGGATGTATTTAAAAAATTAGAATCTTTACCCGATACTTCAGTTAAAATTAAATGGTATTATGAGGAAGATGATGAAGATATGCTGGAAGCAGGAGAAGATTATGAAGCCATTATTGATCTCCCTTTTGAGATGGTTGAGGTTGAAGAGCTTTAAATAATATTTTACAAAAACTAAAGGCTGTTCATTTGGGCAGCCTTTTTTTTTATAGATGAAAAAAATAATAATAACATTAGATGGCCATTCTGCTTGTGGTAAAAGCACATTGGCTAAAGCTATTGCTAATGAATTAAAATACATTTATGTTGATACAGGTGCAATGTATAGAGCAGTTACTTATTATTTTTTAGAGAATGGTTATATTTTAAAAGATAATAAAGTTAGATCTGGATGGGAGGAGGCACTTTCTGATATAAATGTCTCGTTTAATTTTAATTCTATCACTTCTTTAAATGAGGTTTTTTTAAATGGAGTATCTGTGGAAGAACGAATAAGAATGATGGATGTGTCTCAACATGTTAGTACAGTAAGTAAATTAAAAAAGGTAAGAGAGAAATTAGTGTTGTTTCAGAAAAGTATGGGTAAAAATAAAGGGATTGTTATGGATGGTCGTGATATTGGTACCATTGTATTTCCTGAAGCTGAAGTCAAGTTGTGGATTACTGCTAGTATAGAAGTTAGGGCAGCTAGAAGGTACAAGGAGTTACTTGAAAAAGGGCATTCAGTTAAATTGCCAGAAGTTGTTTCTAATATTGAATTAAGAGATTATGAAGATAGCAATAGAGAAGAAAGCCCATTAAGAATGCCTGAAGGTGCTGCTGTGATTGACAACTCTGTTTTAAGCAAAAGTGAGACTTTGAATAGGGCCATGCAGTTTATAAACAAAAGGTTAGCTTAAGATAGTTTTATGAGATGTTTTGTTGAGATAGCATATGATGGAACTAATTATCATGGTTGGCAGGTCCAAAATAATGCTATTACTGTTCAGGAGGTTATTACTGAAAAGTTAAGAGTGATAGCTAAAGATGATTCTTTAAGTATTATAGGGTGTGGTAGGACAGATACTGGTGTTCATGCAAAACAATTTTTTTTTCATGTGGACTTGAATATTAATCTTGATTTTAATGAAATAAAATTTAGATTAAATAACATGCTTCCTAGTGATATAATGGTAAAATACATTTTTAATGTAAAAGAAAATGCTCATGCAAGGTTTGATGCTATAGAGAGAACTTATAGGTATTATATAAACCTTAAAAAAGATCCTTTTAGTTTAAATTATTCTTGGTATCTCAATAAAGAAATAGATATAAAAGCAATGAATGATGCTTGTGTTTATTTGTGTGAATATGAGGATTTCACTTCATTTAGTAAGTTACATACAGATGTTAAAACTAATATTTGTAAGCTTAAATCTGCTTGTTGGAAGAGTCAGGATGATCATTTAATTTTTGAAATTACTGCTGATCGATTTTTAAGAAATATGGTTCGTTCAATTGTAGGTACTATGATAGATATAGGCATCAAAAAAATGGATGCTATTGAAATTCATAATATTATCCGATTAAAAAATAGATCAGCAGCTGGGGCTTCAGTACCTGCTAAGGGATTGTTTTTAGAAAACATTAAATATCCTTCAGAAATTAAAATGAATTAATAATTCTTACTTCTTTCATTAATTATTTATTATCTATTAATTAAATTCGTAATTAATGGATGATGTAACAGGCAAAGCATGGGATAGTAAACTTTTCTGGAGGATCCTTAACTATTCTTTTCCCTATCGTAAACTACTGATCAACGGATTATCGCTTACTGTATTTCTTGCATTTTTATCTCCTTTAAGACCTTATATTATAGGAATAATGGTTGGAGACTATGTTCGTTTGGGCCAGGAGCAGAATTTATTTTTAGGGGCTTTGCTTGTAATTGCATTATTGATACTTGAATCTTTCGGCCAATTTAAATTAACCTATTTAGCAAATGACCTTGGTCAAAGAGTTATAAGGGATATTAGGAAAGAGTTATTTAAGCATATTACTTATTTAAAGCTTAAGTATTTTGATCAAAATCCGATTGGTATACTAGTTACTAGGGCCATTAGTGATATTGAAACAATTGCAGAAATATTTTCTCAAGGGATATTGGTGATAATTGGAGATTTATTAAAGCTTTTAGGAGTTTTGGTATTTATGTTTGTGATGAATTGGGAGCTTACTTTAATTGTGCTTATACCAATACCGTTGCTAATTATTTCAACTAATATATTTAAAAGAGTCATCAAGAAATCATTTCAAGATGTGAGGTCTCAGGTGGGGAGGTTAAATTCCTTTGTGCAGGAACATATAACAGGAATGAGTGTTGTACAGATATTTAATAGAGAAAAGAAAGAGGCAGAAGAATTTAGAAAGATCAATAATGCTCATAAAAAGGCTCATATTAGAAGTATAATGGCTTATTCAATTTTCTTTCCAGTTGTGGAGAATTTAAGTGCTATTTCAATAGCTCTTCTTATATTATTTTCAATTAACCAGATGACCTACGAAACAGCTGATTATGGTAAGATCAGTACAGATCTAACTGCATTTATTCTTTATGTACACATGCTTTTTAGACCTATTAGAATGTTAGCTGATCGCTTTAATACTTTACAAATGGGTATGGTAGGTTCATCTAGAGTATTTAAAGTACTTGATACAAATGAAAATATAATACAGCAGGGATGCCATCAACCAGCTGAAATTAAAGGGGGAATAGAATTCAGAGAGGTAGGATTTGCATATAATCCAGATGATGTTGTGTTGAAAAATATTTCTTTTAATGTTGAGCCTGGTAAAACTATAGCTATTGTAGGTTCTACTGGGTCAGGTAAAACCTCGATTATAAATGTTTTATGTAGATTTTATGAATATCAATCAGGCCAAATTTTATTGGATGGGGTAGATATTAGAAATTATGAGATTGATTTTTTGAGAAATAAAATAGCTGTTGTTTTACAGGATGTTTTTTTATATTCTGATTCTATTTTAAATAATATTACATTAGGAGATCCAGGTATTTCAAAAGAAGAGGTTGTTGCTGCTGCAAAGCTAGTTGGAGCACATGATTTTATTGCTCAATTGCCTAATCAATATGATTTTGATGTAAAAGAAAGAGGTGGAATGCTTTCTACGGGTCAAAGACAATTAATTGCCTTTATAAGATCTTATGTTTATCGTCCAGAAATATTAATTCTAGATGAAGCAACATCCTCTGTAGATACAGAATCAGAGGAGTTGATACAACAAGCTATAAAGAAGCTTACCCAAGGTAGAACTTCTATTGTTATTGCCCATCGATTGTCAACTATAAGAAATGCCGATCAAATAGTAGTAATGGATAAAGGGGAAATCATTGAAATGGGTTCTCATGAAGAATTACTTAAGCTCAATAAAAGATATAGTCAGTTGTATAAAATTCAATTTGCTTTAGAGGAAGATTGAATTTTCTTTGTGGTGTTTTTAAATTTCTCAGCTAAATGTTTACCTGTATAGGAATTCTTGTCTTTTATTAGGTCTTCAGGTGTCCCTTCAAATATAATATTTCCACCTTTATCTCCTCCTTCTGGACCAAGGTCAATGATCCAATCTGCAGATTTTATGATTTCAGCATTGTGTTCAATAATAATAACATGATTGCCTTTTTCGATAAGAGCGTTTAGTGCTAAAAGTAATTTTTCGATATCATGAAAATGAAGGCCAATAGTGGGTTCGTCAAAAATAAAAAGCGTTTTTGCTTGATTGTTTTTCTTTCCTAAAAAAGAAGCTAGTTTGATTCTTTGAGATTCTCCTCCGCTTAAAGTACTTGAAGATTGGCCAAGTTTCACATAACCGAGACCTACATCTTGTAGAGGAGTAATTTTATCTTTTATTTTAACTTCTAATTTGTCTTCTGGGTTATTGAAAAAATCTAGTGCTTCATCAATGGTCATGTCTAAAATAGCTGAGATGTTTTTGTCTTTGTATAATACATCTAATATTTCGTCTTTATATCTTTTTCCATTACAACTTTCACATGTGAGTAATACATCAGACATGAATTGCATTTCAATTTTTAGAGTGCCTTCTCCTTCACATTCATCGCATCTTCCTCCATCTACATTAAAGCTAAAATGTTTTGATTTGAAGCCGTTAACTTTCGCTGTATGTTGACTTGCGAATAGACTTCTAATTTCATCAAATGCTTTAATATAGGTAACAGGATTGGACCTTGAGCTTTTTCCTATAGGGTTTTGGTTGATATATTCAACATGATCTATAAGCTGAAGATCTCCATTAACTGAATTACATTTTATTGGTTTGTCAATAGATATTTCAAGGTATTTTTTAAGAAAATTATACAATACATCATTAACTAGAGATGATTTTCCGCTACCACTAACACCTGTAATAACTGTCATAATGTTTAAAGGAATTTTCAGGTCAATCCCTTTTAAGTTATTTTGTATTACTCCTTCCATTTTAATGTAATTCTTCCATTTTCTTCTGGAAAGAGGAATAGGTATTTGTTTTATGTTAGATAGGTATTGAGCTGTGAGGCTTTTATTGGAGAAGTTTTCATCTATATTTTTTCCTTGAAATACTATTTCTCCTCCATGGGTTCCGGCCAATGGACCAATGTCTATGATCTCATCAGCAGATCTCATAATGTCTTCTTCATGCTCTACAACAATTACTGTGTTACCTATATTTCGAAGTTTTTTTAGAATTTTTATTAATCGATCGGTGTCTCTTGGGTGTAGACCTATAGATGGTTCGTCAAGAATATACATCGAGCCAATTAGGCTGCTTCCTAAAGAAGTGGCTAAATTGATTCTTTGTGACTCTCCTCCAGATAAAGTGTTGGATAGTCTGTTCAGGGTTAAATAACCTAAACCTACATCAGATAAATAGTTGAGTCTTGATTTAATCTCTAATAATATTCTTTTGGCTATGACTAGCTTATTTTCGTTCAATGAAATCTCATCAAAAAAACGGATCGCTTTGTCAATAGACATGTTTGTTATATCAGTGATGGATGTGTTGTTGATTTTTACGTAATTAGCGTCTTTCCTTAATCTATTTCCATTGCAATCTGTGCATGTTGTCTTTCCTCTATACCTTGCCATCATAACCCTATATTGGATCTTATAGTTCTTTTTTTCTAGGTAATTGAAAAAGGCATTTAATCCTTTAAAGTATTTATTACCTGTCCATAGTAATTCTTGTTGAGAATCATTTAGGTCTTTTATGGGTTGATGTATAGGGAAGTTGAATTTTTCTGCATGTAAGATTAACTCTTCTTTCCATTTTTTCATTTTTTCTCCTCTCCAACATGCTATTCCATTTTCATATACAGATAAGTTAGGATTGGGAATGACAAGGTCTTTGTCTATGCCCATGATCTTTCCAAACCCTTCACATGTAGGACAAGCGCCTAATGGATTGTTAAAGGAAAAAAAATCTAAAGATGGTTCTTCAAATAATAAACCATTTTCTTCAAATCTATTATTGTAATAATGCCATTGTGCTTTTTTAGTAAATAAGTATATGGCGCATTCACCATTTCCTTCAATAAATGCAGTTGTCGCAGATTCATTAATTCTTGAAATATTTTCCTCATTATTATTACAGGAAATCCTATCTATAACAAGAAATAGATCTTTTTCAATTATCGTTTGGTCTTCGAGTTTATCAATAAGAAATAGTTCTTCTTTATAGAACAAACGTGTAAACCCTTGCTCTTTTATAATCTGTAAGTGGTTTTTAATTGTCCTTCCTTTTGGAATTAACAAGGGACATAATATCAATGCTTTTGTTTTTTCATCTTGTTTATTGATCAGCTTAAGAACATCTTCAGATTGATCCTTTTTAACTTCTTTTCCTGAAATTGGAGATATTGTTGTTCCAACCCTAGCAAAAAGTAATTTTAAATAATCATAAATTTCCGTGCTTGTTCCTACAGTACTTCTAGGGTTATTTGTCTTTACTTTTTGTTCTATAGCAATTGCAGGTGAAATGCCTTTAATGTGATCTACATCGGGCTTATCTAGTCTTCCTAAAAACAATCTTGCATAGGAGCTTAAGCTCTCTACATACCTTCTTTGCCCCTCATTGAAAAGGGTGTCGAAAGCCAAAGAAGATTTTCCAGATCCTGAAACACCTGTTATTACAGTAATTTTATTTCTAGCTATAGCAACATCTATGTTCTTTAGATTATGTACTCTAGCTCCTTTTATAATTATATGTGTGTCAGGTGTGACTTTTTTCATAAGATTTAATAATGAGCTTCGTCATTAAAATATTGCCTTTCAAATAAAAGATTGCTAAATTAAGTTAAAATTCATCAAGAGGATGACTTCTTTTTTTATATTTGAATACTATTAATTTGCATTAAAGGAAACCTTTTATCATATTTATAGTTAAATAAGAATTACACCTAACAAAAATTGCCTATAGTTTAAACATCTACTCATTATTAATAAAAGTCATTTAGACTGCAAAATGTAGATGTTATGGTACTTGATAAACTAGAGGATCGTGTGTTGATCCGAAATTACATCCGAGGCAATGATTACGCATTCGAAATTTTACTGAAAAGACACCAAGAAAGGGTTTTTAATTATATCATGAAAATGGTTAAAAACTCCGATGAGGCAAATGATATTTTTCAGGAAACTTTCATTAAAGTGATTGCTACCTTAAAAAAGGGAAGGTATAATGAAGAAGGTAAATTTCTTCCATGGGTAATGCGTATTGCTCATAATTTAGTAATTGATCATTTTAGAAATTCATCTAAGATGCCCATCGTTGGACGAAAGAGTAATTCAGAAAATGAAGAATTTGATATTTTCAAAATTTTAAAGCTTGAAGAATGTACAATCGAAGATGAATTGGTACTTGAGCAGATTTTTCAAGATGTAAGAGATCTTGTGGAGAAATTACCAGATGAGCAGAAAGATGTTGTAAAGATGCGTCATTACATGGGGATGAGCTTTAAGGATATTGCAGATTCTACGGGTGTTAGTATAAATACTGCATTAGGAAGAATGAGATATGCACTTATTAATTTAAGAAAGCTGATCAATGATCATGAAATTATGCTTACTGCTTATTAGTGAAACTTATATTGTCGATTCGCTTTTGAGTTTAGATACAATATATTAATTATGATTTCGTTATAGGTACATGTATCATTAAATAACATAGTGCCTATGCCAAAATCATCTACTCAATTTAATGCTGAAGAATCAGTAAAAACAAAAGAAAAAACAGAAAGTCAATTAAAGAAAGGAACCATTGAAAGCATTTTAAGCTTTTCAAAATCATATAAGGTTTTTAGCTCAGGTTTGATTTCACAAATTGATTTTAAT
>CAYSEW010000028.1:14082-15831 GCA_964430245.1 uncultured Flavobacteriales bacterium | reverse complement strand
ATTTCACAAATTGATTTTAATGTTAACTAATTTAAAGGGGGCTTAAAGCTCCCTTTTTTTATTTTTTGAAATTGGGGGATACTATCAATTCTTTAGTTCCGTGAGTCCAAGAGTAAAAACCTTCTCCAGATTTGACTCCTAGTTTTCCTGCGGTCACCATATTTACTAATAATGGGCAAGGAGCATATTTTGGATTGCCAAACCCATCTTGTAATACTCTTGATATTGCTAGACATACATCAAGTCCAACGAAATCAGCTAATTGTAACGGACCCATTGGATGAGCCATTCCCAATTTCATCACAGTATCGATCTCTTCAACTCCTGCTACTCCTTCATAAAGTGTAATTATGGCTTCATTGATCATAGGCATTAAGATCTTATTGGCAACAAATCCAGGGTAATCGTTCACTTCGACAGGGATTTTACCTAATTTTTTAGATAGTTCCATAATAGTATTGAGCACTTCATTTGAAGTAGAATACCCTTTAATTACTTCAATTAATTTCATTATCGGAACTGGGTTCATGAAATGCATTCCAATCACTTTGTCGGGACGGCCCGTAACAGCCGCAATTTGTGTAATTGAAATAGAAGATGTGTTGGTGGCTAAAATGCAGTTTTCTGGAGAACTTGAGTCCATTTCTTTAAATATAGATAGCTTTAAATCAGTATTTTCTGTAGCAGCTTCTACTATCAATTCAGCATTCTTAACTCCGGATTGGATAGAGTTATTAGTGGAGATATTATTTAATGTGTTTTCTTTGTCCTGAGCAGAGATCTTTTCTTTGTTGATCATTCTGTCAAGATTTTTTGTAATTGTAGCAATTGCTTTTTCTAAAGCTTTGTCAGATATATCTACTAATGTTACTTTGAATCCGCTTTGTGCAAATACATGTGCAATTCCATTGCCCATTGTTCCAGCACCTATAACAGTAATGTTTTCCATGAGTTTTTGATTTTGGGTGTAAAGTTAATATTTGAATTCAAATAGAATTATTTACCACTACCTTTTAGGATAATGATTATTGTGTAAAACATAATCTTGAAGTCTAATGAAAGAGACATGTTTTCTACGTATAGAACGTCATATTTTAATCTTGAGATCATTTCTTCTACATTTTCTGCATAGCCATATTTCACTTGCCCCCAGCTTGTAATCCCTGGTTTTACTTTTTCTAGATGCCTATAATGAGGCGCTTTTTCCATTATTTGGTTAATGTAAAATTGTCTTTCAGGTCTTGGTCCAACAATTGACATTTCTCCTTTAAGGACATTAATGAATTGTGGTATTTCATCTAATCTTGTTTTACGCATGAATTTCCCAATAGGGGTGATTCTGGGATCTGTTGAACTCGATAATTGAGGTCCATTTTTCTCAGCATTATTAATCATAGACCTGAATTTGTAAATATTAAATTCTTTTCTATGTCTACCTATTCTCTTTTGTTTGAATAAAATAGGTCCTTTAGATGAATACTTTACAGTAATCGTTAAAAACAAGTAAATGGGTAAAAGTAAAATGATAGCAATTGTAGAAAAAATAATATCTAGAACACGCTTGGTTGATTTTTGCCATGCGGGCATTATTTCAGGATTGACTTCAATAAGAAGTGCGCCAAAAATAGACGTCATTTTAACTGATCCAGTAAGTATATTGTACATGTCTGGAATAACTTTTATTCGTACTTGGAGGTTGTAAAGATCATTAATTATCCTGTTTATGTTTTCGTGTTCAGATGGCTCTAT
>CAYSEW010000028.1:0-13982 GCA_964430245.1 uncultured Flavobacteriales bacterium | reverse complement strand
TCATCATCTAAAATAAGGATGAAAAATAAAAATATATTACCAATGATTGAAGTTAAAATAGTTTGCCCGATCTCTTTGATCCGGTGTTTTTTATAGACATTTTTATAGGAGCCAACAGAGATATAGAAAATAAACCAGAATATAGGTACAAAGATAAGACCTAAATAAAAATTTTGATCTATAGTAAATTCAGAAGATTCTATAAAAGATTTCCTGAAATAAAAAAAACAGACCCAGGATATAATTGCTGAAAGTATATCTATCAGCATATATTTTAAAGATAAGATCCTTCTTTTTTTCATTAGTTTCTAAAAATGACTTTTATATTATCTAGTCTAACTTCAATATCATCTATACTATTGTTGTTTAAAACAGAGATGTAAATATCAAAATCTGTAGCACTAGAGAAGAAATTAGTTGCATCGGGTAGGTATAAATAGGTTTTATTCCATTGGTCAATACCATTTTCATCTGTTGTTGGGAGAATGGTGATAAGAGGTTGGCTCATATAAGAAGGAATTCCATTGCCTTTATGAAGAATTCCAACGACAAATTCATGATTGCTTTTGTAATTCATCTCCATATAGGCAGGTATGTTGAGGTTGGTTGGAAGATTATTGAAGTCAAGCTCATCGGTTCTGATTTCACAGAAATAATTTGAGGAAGTTAAGCTAATGGCTCCACAGCTACCTTCAAAAAGTTCAGATGCGGGTGAATTTATAATATAGATGTTTGTGTCGCTTATGCTGGTGTTGTTAAAACGAGATTGAGGATCTTCAAAGTCCTCTATCCATACATATATGTCATTTTCATATTCAACTATTGGGTTTAATAGGATATTGCTATCTGGGATGAGATTTAATTGAAGAGTGTAAGGAGTGTAAAAGTCATATTTTTTTCTGTCAGCAGCTATTCCGTTTTTTTTAATACCTGCATATATTTTAACTTCATGATCTCCTTGATAATGAAGAGGGATTTTTTCTGCAGGTAATTCATAAACGCCTTCCAAATTTCCATCCACATAAACCCAAGCATCTATAATTGCGTGACTTGATGTTCCTTCCTGGCTATTGTTAATCTGCAGATTAATATTATTGATGCTGATAAAAGAGGGGATGGCTTCTGGTTGATCAATAACTTTACAGCTACTGTAAATTAAAGTAAGAAAGGTGAATATTAAGTAAAATTTCCGCATCTACTGTTTAAAAAATTGAACGCAAAATTAGGATTATTATTGCAATGGGTTTTAAGAAATTTTTGATCTATTTTCTTTCGGAGTTATTAATTAGGTTTGTATTGTTGCGATTTTATTGGAAATATCAACTGCAAGTTGGAGGGCTTGTTGTGCAGCATAAAGGTCAACAATAGGTTCGGAATTATTTCGTATTGAATTAATGAAAGAGTTAAGCTCTTCTTCTATGGCGTTGTGTTCTGTAGTGTTTTCAGTTATAATATTGATTTGTTTTTTGCCTTTATCACCTAGGTCGATTACTGGTGCAAATGGATCGGGTTGATCGGTGTCTTCCATCTGGATTACTTCGTATTTTTTCTTTAAAAAATCTACAGATATATAGGCGTCTTTTTGAAAGAACCTGGATTTTCTCATGTTTTTCATAGAAAATCTGCTAGCGGTAAGGTTGGCTACGCATCCATTGTTAAACTCTATTCTTGCATTGGCTATATCAGGGAGGTCACTTAAAATAGAGACCCCACTGGCACTTACATTTTTCACATGGCTATTGACTATGCTTAAAATAATATCTATATCATGGATCATTAAGTCAAGCACAACTGAAACATCTGTTCCTCTGGGGTTAAATTGTGCCAGCCTATGAGTTTCTATAAACATAGGATCTTTTAGGAATTGATTGGCTTTTTGAAAAGCAGGATTAAACCTTTCCACATGACCTACTTGGATTTTTGTCCCAGATTCTTCTGCTAGCTTAATCAGCTTTTTAGATTCTTCTACTGTTTGTGTAACAGGTTTTTCAATAAAAACATGTTTCGAAGATTGTAATGCGGCTTTAGCACAAACGAAATGAGAAGGGGTGGGAGTTACAATATCAATGATGTCTGACTGTTCTATTAATTCTTCCATGCTGTTAAAAGCATGAATTCCTTTTGATGAGGCAACTTCATCCCTTACACTTGAATTGTTGTCGAAAAAACCTGTAAGCTCAGTAAATTCGGATGATTGTAGTATGTCTAGATGAATTTTACCTAGGTGACCTGCTCCTAATACTCCTGTTTTGATCATTTTTATTTTTTATCTGCATGCAAAATTAGCATTAGATTTAAATATCTTATATGGGTGTTAATACATTTATAAACATTTATTGTTAGCATATTATTATGAATTAGTGCCTATTCTAGCTAAATACTTATTTTTTTTGTATTTGTGAATGATGATAATGTACATAAAGGATTAAGATCTCAATTGGTCAAGGTATTGATTGAAAAGGGGATTAAGGATGAAAATGTTTTAAATGCAATAGGTAAGGTGCCTAGACATTTGTTTTTTGACAAAGAGTTTCAGCAAAAATATGCATATGATGACATTGCTTTTCCTATAGGGGCTGGTCAAACGATCAGTCAACCATATACGGTTGCATTTCAAACCTCATTACTTCAAGTTAAAAAAAGATCAAAAATACTTGAGATAGGGACAGGCTCAGGTTATCAGGCAGCGATTTTGTGTGAATTAGGAGCTAAAGTTTTTTCAATAGAAAGGCAGCAGGAATTATTTGAAGTGTCTAGTCATTTTCTAAAAAAAATAGGGTATAATCCTAAGTGTTTTTATGGGGATGGATTTATTGGAAGAGAAGTTTTTGCACCTTATGATGGTATATTGGTTACTTGTGGTGCTCCTTATATTCCTGAACCTCTAAAGCTACAGCTAAAGATCAATGGGAGGCTAGTGATTCCTGTTGGTGAGGGGGGTACACAACAAATGAAGCTAGTAGTTCGTTTAAATGAGGATGAATTTTCTGAAGAAACTTTAGGTGCATTTAGTTTTGTGCCTATGCTTAAAAATAAAACATAGTAAATTAATAATCAGTTATTTAATATACTTTAATTAAACAAAAACATGAAATTAATAAAATTAACACACTCACTTATTTTTTTAATGATATTTCAATGTGTATCTGCTCAAGAAGAGAATGCAAAAGATAAAGATCAGTCACCAGATTTTTTACTTGAAAGTCAATTTTACCCAAGGTTAAGTACAGGAGTTTTTGAACCTAACTTAAAAGCCAGAATTGTTTTTTCAGATGCTCATGTGCTAAGGTCTAATTTAACATTTCAATATAATAGTGATAAACATGAAATATTGGAACAAAATGGAAATGGAGTTGGATCTGTTGAATCTATAGATCAGAGTTATCAAATCACACTTGGTTATGAATATCTATTTAAAAACGATAGAATTACACCATACTTAGGATTTGAGTTAATTACAGGATGGGGTAAAAATGAGGAATATGGTTCAAGGACAGACTCTATTTTATTTGTAAGTGATTTGAATTATTCTTCAAAAACACCTGTTACACAGATAGGTATTGGTTTTTTTTCAGGGGTTGATGTTACAATAGTTGAGGGGTTATATATTGGAACAGAATTAGGAATACAATATTTATCTACTAAATACTCAAGAGGTGAATTTAGGGTAATGGATGCTAGCTCAACAACATCAGCAGATGTAACAACTTCTATTCCTGAAAACCAGCATAAAACTTTAGGAGTTTCTGGTGTTGGAGTGATAAGGGTAGGCTGGAAATTTTAAAGCTTAAATAGTATGATTTATCCCATATAATTAACATTTAGTCGTTAAAAAAGAAAGACTGTAGTAGTCTAAAGAAGTGCTTTAAAAACTTAATTTGATTAAATTTTAAAAATTAAAGTTATGAAAACAAAAGTTTTTTTATTAGCAATTGCACTTGGATTTGGTTCTTTGTCTTTTGCACAAGATGATGAAGTTTTAACAGGAAAAGATGGAGCCGCTATTCTGCCTGCTGCAGGTGATTGGGCGCTTGGTTTTGACGCTTCTCCACTTTTAAATTATGCTGGTAATATGTTCAATGGTAATACCAATAATTCTATGGGTGCTGCATGGGCCAATGGAGATTTTGCTATTTCTGGTAAGTACTTTAAAGACGCCAATACTGCTTACAGAGCATCAGTAAGAATAGGAATGGGGTCTGCAACTTCTTCTACATTGTCTGATACTAGTGGTATGGGAGATTATATTCAGGATGATATGACCATGAGCTCTAATGCTATAGTATTAGGAGGTGGGTATGAGATGAGAAGAGGTAATGGTAGATTAGTAGGTGTTTATGGTGGTGGAATTAACATAGCTATGGGAGGTTCGTCTTCTTCATATGCTTATGAGCTAGCCTGCGATGCTAATAATCCAGGGATGAGAATGACAGGGACAAATTCAGGTAGTACTTTTGGAATTTCCTTAGGAGCTATGATTGGAGTAGAATATTTTATTATGCCAAAGATTTCTATTGGAGCTGAATATACTTGGGGACTAGGATTTTCATCTACAGGAGAAGGCACTTCAACTAGTGAATATTGGGATGGAACAGAAGTAGTTACTAGTGAAACTAGAACTGGTGGAAGCTCAGGATTTGGAATAGATACTGGAAATAACGGTGGAGCTATTACATTAATGTTCCATTTCTAGAAAGTTTTTTCTAAATTATTATAGCCTGCTTCGGCAGGCTTTTTTTATGGTTTTAAATAGGAGATGATGTTGAATTGATAAAATAGTCTATATTTGCACCGCAATTCGCATAACAATAACTCAAATAGTGTTGGACATGTATTTAGATTCGAAGAAAAAACAAGAAATTTTTAAAAAGCACGGTAAGGGGGAGTCCGATACCGGCACTGCAGAAGGTCAGATCGCATTATTCACTCATAGAATATCGCATTTAACTAACCACCTAAAAGCTAATAAGAAAGATTATAATACGCAAAGAGCGTTGGTTCTTTTAGTAGGTAAAAGAAGGAATCAATTAGATTACTTAAAGGCAAAAGATATAGAAAGATATAGAGCTATTATTAAGAAGCTCAAGATCAGAAGATAAATGAAAAATTAACGTACTGGAGGGGACTATTGCGTAAGCGTAATAGTCCTTTTTTTGTATAAACTGAAAATAATAAGAAATAAATAATAAGATGAATATAGTAAATCAAACAATTAACTTAGGCAATGGAAAAGAGATTTCCATTGAGACAGGTAAGTTAGCAAAACAGGCAGATGGGTCTGTTGTAGTAAGAATGGGCGACACGATGCTTTTGGCAACAGCTGTCGCTAATGTAGATGTAAGAGATGGTGTGGATTTTATGCCACTAACAGTTGATTACAGAGAAAAATTTGCCTCTACAGGTAAATTTCCTGGAGGGTTCTTAAAAAGAGAAGCAAGGCCTTCAGATGAAGAGATTTTAACAATGAGATTAGTGGATAGAGCTCTTAGACCACTTTTTCCAGATGATTACCATGCGGAAACTCAGGTGATGATCCAATTAATGTCATCCGATAAAGAAAACATGCCGGATGCTTTAGCTTGTTTAGCTGCATCAGCAGCTTTAGCTGTTTCTGACATTCCTTTCAATGGACCAGTTTCAGAAGTAAGAATTGCTAGAAAAGAAGGGCAGTTTATTGTAAATCCAACTTTTGAAGAATTAAAAGGAGTGGATATGGATATGATGATCGCTGGTACTTTAGATAGTATAGTGATGGTTGAAGGTGAGATGGATGAGGTTTCCGAAGCAGAAATGTTAGATGCTATTAAGCAAGCACATGCAGTAATTAAAGTACAGTGTCAGATGCAATTAGATATTGCTTCTAAAGTTGAAAAATCAAATCCTAAGAGAGAGTATTCTCATGAAGTACATGATGATGCTTTTAGAACAAGGGTACATGAATTTGCTTATCAAAAATGTTATGATATTGCAAAGCAAGGTCTTGCAGATAAGCACAAAAGAGCTGAATTATTCGGTGCTGTAAAAGAAGAATTTAAAGCATCTCTTTCAGAAGAAGAAACAGAAGAATTAGGTTTTTTAGTGGGAACTTATTTTAAAGCGGCACAAAAAGAAGCTGTAAGAAGAGTGGTACTAGATGAAAAAATCAGATTAGATGGTCGAAAGACAACAGAAATAAGACCAATTTCTTCAGAAGCAGGGTATTTACCTGGATTTGTTCATGGTTCTGCACTTTTTACAAGAGGAGAAACTCAGTCTTTAACGACATTAACATTAGGTAGTACTTTGGATGTTCAACGTAAGGATGGAGCAATTGAAATAGATGATCTTGATTTTTTATTACATTATAATTTCCCTCCATTTTCTACAGGTGAAGCAAGAATGAAATTCAGTGTAAGTAGGAGAGAGGTTGGACATGGTAATTTAGCGCTTAGAGCGTTGAAGCCTATGATTCCTGGTAAACCTGAAAACCCATATACAATAAGATTAGTATCTGAGATACTAGAATCTAATGGTTCTTCTTCAATGGCAACTGTTTGTGCAGGTACGCTTGCATTAATGGATGGTGGAATTAAAATGAAAAGACCTGTGTCTGGTATCGCTATGGGGCTTATAACAGATAATGCTGGAAAATACGCAGTTCTTTCTGATATTCTTGGTGATGAAGATCATTTAGGTGATATGGACTTTAAGGTAACAGGAACCGAAAAAGGAATTACTGCTTGCCAGATGGATATTAAGATCGATGGATTAGATTATAATATGCTAGAAGAAGCATTGAATCAGGCTAAAGATGGGAGACTTCATATTTTAGGTGAAATGATGAAAACCATGGCAGAGCCTAGAGAAGATTATAAATCGCATGTTCCAAGAATTGAAAATATTTCTGTTCCTGAAGATTGCATAGGTGGAATTATTGGAAAAGGTGGTGAAACTATTCAAGCTATTCAGGCAGAAACAAATACAACAATTGGTATTGGTGATGCTGTAGATGGTATGGCTAATGTAGAAGTGTTTGCTGAAGATAAAGAGGGCATGGTTGAGGCAATGAGAAGAATAGACTTAATTGCTTATCCACCGACTGCTGAGGTAGGAGAGACCTACTCTGGTAAAGTAAAGAACATTGTCGCTTTTGGTGCTTTCCTTGAAATTTTACCTGGTACAGATGCTTTATTACACATTTCTGAAATTGCTCATGAAAGGGTAGAAAAAGTGGAAGATCATCTTAAACAAGGAGATACTTTTGATGTAAAGGTGATTGGTAAAGATCCTAAAAATGGAAAACTGAAAATTTCCAGAAAAGCTTTATTACCAAGACCTGAAAGAAAACCTCAGCCTGAGACTGAAGAAAAGTAATTAATTACTTATAATTAAAATATAAAAGCCACTGAAAAGTGGCTTTTTTTATGAATTTCTTGAAACTTTATTTTTTAAATTATTAATATAATGTATGATTAATGAAACCTATTTAAAGGTAATTCGTTATGATTTAAGCTATCTAGCCCCATATTAAAATCAATGAGACAATTAAAAATAACAAAGCAGGTAACGAATCGGGAAACGGCTTCGTTGGATAAATACTTACAGGAAATAGGTCGTGTAGACCTAATTACTGCTGAGGAGGAAGTTGAATTGGCAAAAAGAATCAAAGAAGGAGACCAGGATGCGTTAGAACGTATGGTTAAAGCCAATCTTCGTTTTGTTGTTTCTGTTTCTAAACAGTACCAGAACCAAGGTTTAACTTTACCAGATTTGATCAATGAGGGTAATTTAGGATTAATAAAGGCAGCTCAAAGATTTGATGAAACTAGGGGTTTTAAATTTATATCTTACGCAGTATGGTGGATACGTCAAAGTATATTACAAGCTTTAGCTGAACAATCAAGAATTGTACGTTTACCATTAAATAAGATTGGTTCTATTAATAAGATTAATCGTGCTTTTTCTGATCTAGAACAGAGATTTGGTAGACCTCCAACTCCAGATGAAATTGCTGAATCACTAGATATTACTTTAGCTGAAGTAAAACAGTCATTACAAAATAGTAGCAGACATTTATCTATGGATGCTCCTTTAAAAGATACTGAAGATAGTAGTAACATGTATGAAGTACTTACTTCAGATTCATCTCCAAAACCAGATAGGGAGCTGATGAACGAATCATTAAGAAAAGAAATTGAAAGATCACTATCTACATTAACACTTAGAGAAGCTGATGTAATCAGACTTTATTTTGGTTTAAGTGGTAGTCATCCAATGACCTTAGAGGAAATAGGTGAAAGGTTTGACCTTACTAGAGAAAGGGTGCGCCAGATTAAGGAGAAATCTATTAGAAGATTAAAACATACTTCTCGAAGTAAAATGCTAAAAGCCTATCTCGGTTAATAACATTCATTAAAATTAAGTCTCGTTTTGCGAGACTTTTTTTTTCTTTGTACAAAAATTACAAATGGCACATTTAATAGCACCTTCATTATTGGCATCAGATTTTGCGAACTTACAACGAGAATGTGAAATGCTTAATAATAGTGAAGCAGATTGGTACCACCTCGATGTAATGGATGGTGTTTTTGTTCCTAATATATCCTTTGGAATTCCTGTTATTAAAGCCATTAATAAGCACACCTTGAAGCCACTAGATGTTCATTTGATGATTGAAAAACCTGAAAGGTACATCACTCAGTTTAAGGAGGCAGGGGCTAATATATTAACAGTTCATTATGAGGCGTCTACTCATTTGCACAGGACATTACAAGCCATAAAAGATGAGGGAATGAAAGCAGGTGTTGCTTTAAATCCGCATACCAATGTGGAATTGATTATGCCAGTAATAGAAGAGATAGATTTGGTATGTTTGATGTCTGTTAATCCAGGATTTGGAGGTCAAAAATTTATTGAAGGTACCTATAGGAAAGTATCTAAATTAAAAGAGCTCATCACTAAAGCCAATGTAGATACAAAAATTGAAATAGATGGTGGCGTTACTTCTGAAAATGCTGCTAATTTAATAGAATGCGGTGCAGATGTATTGGTGGCGGGTAGTTTCGTATTTAAATCAGAAAATCCTACAAAAACAATTGCAGATTTAAAAAATATTTAAAGCCCTGCTACATAATTCTCTAAGTAAGCAAAATGAGGAGTTAGCTGCCCATCTTTTGTTTCAGAAGCCCTCCAAATTATTTTTTCAGGATCATTACCAATCAATGGATCTAAAACGTGGTCAATAAACATCTGTCCAAAATCCACTGATGCATCTTTGGGTAATTCACAAGGTAGATTATCCACTGCCATTACGCCTACTGCATTTTCCTTCATGAAATCATCTTCTGCTTCTGAATGCTTATTATAACCATAGAAAGGATCGGCAATAGTTGAAGGACGAATAGTGCTTGCAACTGCACAATCAATGTCACAGCTTACATCAGCTACTATAGAAATCTTCCAGTGCTCATCTCTAAGATCTTCTCTAGAAAAAATAAAAGGAGCTCTGCTATCCCAGTAATGACAAGCAATATACATGTTGGAAGCTTGAGCAAATCTTAAAAAATCTGATTGGAACTGAGTAGGGTCATTAAAAAAGTTCTTTTTAATGAACGGTCTTCCATCGTTGGTTTTATTGTAGTATTCTACTCCAAGCTGGGTAAAAACAGGCTCATTGAATGTTTTATCAAGAAAATCTTCAGGGGATACCTTTTTAATTCCCATTTTATCCAATACTTCTATTGCTCCACCGGCTACTCTTCCTTTTCCAGTTAATACCAGCTTAAAATCATTAGGAAGCTGAATGTTTGGCAATTGAGCCTCCATTTCGGCCCTGTCTTCACATTCATTGGCCCTTTTAAGGTTATATAAGACATGTTTCTTTCCATATCCAATAAAACCATTGTAACAGCCTACTATTCCCGCATATCTACCAAAAGCGATCAATCGTTTGCCTTTTTCATTGGTGACCACCTCCCAGTCGATCAATTGGATGTTATTTTCTAAAATAGCATTGAGTAAATTCCTGTTATAGGGCTGTTCTTTAAAGGTATGGGAAAAGAAAAAGTATTTTTTATTAGGGATGAGCTCATTAATAGGAACTTCTTTTACGCCAAGTAATACATCACAATCTTCAACAGTGTCTACAACAGGAATGCCTAAAGCACTGTATTCTTCATCTTTGAATTTTCTGATCTCACTTTTCTGAACTTTTAGCTCAATGTTTGGGTATTCCGAAGCAATGTGTTGACATTGCTCTGGCGTTAAGACAACTCTTTTATCTGGTGGTATTTTACCTTCTCTTATGATCCCTAGCTTCATATGGATAAAATTTTGCGCAAATATACCATTTAGAACAGGAATAAGAATTGAATTGTTTAATTTTGTAGTTCTCTTACTGGGGCCGACTTGGATTTGACAGCGAGAGAAATTGTTTAGTAAGCATGTCGAGTATTGTGAATGATCTCGTAAAAAACAATTCTCAGTCTATAAACGACAACAACAACTACGCGCTTGCAGCTTAATCACTAGGTGATTACGCCTAATCCCACTGATTAGATCAGTCGGACAAGCTACCCAGCTTTAGACTACCTGTTTAGCGGTTTTTAGCAATTGGGTATCGTTGGTCTAAACTAAGTGATGCAGCGTCTTGATGTATCAACGAAAATTTTAGAGACTAAGTGTAAATTGGGGTGTTTGTGCTCAGCTTTGCATCGAAAATCAATCACAAAATAAGCATGTAGAAACCTGAATGGTTCCTCGTTTGGACGAGGGTTCGAAACCCTCCGGCTCCACCTTATGGGACAGGTGCAATTTTTTAGAGAACTGTCCCTTTTTATTTCCTTGTAAGTCCTTGTCTATCTGTAAGATATATCTTAGTGTGTCATTAATCCTGGGTGTTCGACATTTTTTTCCGTCAAACTGCAGTTTTTCTGGAAAAATCGAACTTAATATATCCTGCTTTTGAGTTACTGCAGAATTGTCATATAGCTTTTTAATGATTGTAAGCTCATCAAATCCCATTTTTAGCCAGTTTTTAAACTCTGCATCTTTAACATCTCTATCTCCAATTTTTAATTCAAGTTCTTGTTTTATTTCAGCATAACGGATCATGGTGTTTTGGTAGTGATCATGTTCTATTTTATCATCGACAAGTAAATCTTGCAGTTTAGAAATTCTTTTTTTTATCTTTTGCAATTCAACTTTTGCTTTTTTTAACTCTTTCTCATCTTCTTTTTCGGAAGCACTTAAAATGGATTTTACGAATTCTTTGTATAGTGTTTTAGACGATTTAGTGAATTTAAAATCATTAAGTATTGTTTCAAGAGTGCTGTTGACTTTATATGCAGGATGTCTTTCATTGTAGCAATGATTACAATGGTAATAATGATAGTAACTACCATTTTTACTTTTCGATTTACTTCCAGTCATTTTTTCATTGCATTTAGAACAATACAATATACCTCTTAAGGGTAGTTCTTCTCTTTGAGTTTTGTAATTTGTGATGTTTCTTTTTCTTTTATTCAATTCAAGAATTCCCTGAACTTTGTAGAATAGTTTATCACTAACAATACCTTCATGTTTTCCTTCTATTAATACTTCTTTCTCATCTCCAAATTCAGGAACTTTTATTTTTCCCATATATACAGGATTTTTAAGAATGTTGCAAATGGTGTTTTTAGGTATATTAACCCCTTTATTCTTGAGTTTTTCCCTTATAACAGTTTGACTAGTGTTCTTAGCCATTTCCTTATATATGAATTGAATGTATTTTGCTTTTTCGTTGGGGATAATAATAGGTTTGTTTTCATGGTCCCTTGCGTTTCTGTATCCAATAGGAGCACTTCTGCACCATCTTCCAGCTTTTAATGCTCCTCTCATTCCACCTTTTATTTTTATGGACCTTCTGTCATTATCGATTTCAGGAATGGCTAAGAATAGTGCAAGCATTGCTTTGTTTTCAGGGATACTCATGTCTATTGGTTGTTCGATGGCTTGTACTTGAATACCTAGATTTTCCAATCTTCGTAGCATTACTAATGCATCTGTTATATTTCTAGAGAATCTATCCCATGATGTTATTAGTAGCAGGTCTATGTTTTGCTTGTTTTTATTTGCATAAACAAGAAATTTTTGAAATTCTGGTCTATTAAAATCTTTTGCAGAGTGGTCTTCTTTGTAATGCTTAATAATGTTTATGTTGTTCCTTTTACAATGGTTAGAAAGTTGTTCGAGTTGAACATCTAGACTATAGCCTTTTGCTTGCTCATCACTACTTACTCTTGACATTATTACTGCATTTTTCATCTTTTTTTTGTTTAAAATAAAGTTCTACACTTATTTCTGCTAGATCTTGGATCAATTCAATTATTTGTTTAATCTGTTCATTGTTGAATTTTCTATTTCCGCTATTTAATATTTTTTTACATTTTTCAAATGGTAACACAACTTTTGGTAATGTGTGTCACTTTTGGGGTTTCCAATAAGTTTACGATATAACAATAGACCTGATTTTTTCAGTATCATAATTTGATTTTTTGTTTGTTTTTGAATGTAGTAATCGAACCATCTTGAGTGATAATCTCAATGGTCTGGTATCCACCCTTTTTAATATAATCCATTAATCTACCTTCAATTTCTACTTGTTTAATACTTTCTAAATCAATCCTGTCGAATTTATTTTTTTTCAATTTTATATTAATGTTGATCACAGAATTAGGTCTATTCCTGATGATTTTAAGTATTTTATATTCCTCATCTGTAAGTATCATTGTTTTAGTTAGATCTAAATTGTTGTTGGAATCAAGAAATTTAGAAAGGATGGAGTTTAAGTTTATATTCAAATGAGTATCACTTGTTTTTTCTAAGATCAAATCAATTTGATTGTTTTTTATCAGCTCCTCAAAAATTGCTTTGGATGTGATAGAAAAAGTTCCTTTACCATCATGGTAAAATTGTAATGAAGTATTTTGATTGTAGGAAATGGCGTTATAGATCAATAGCTCCAAATTGGTTATTTTCTTTTTCAGCATCTCTGTCAATTCCGTATTATGTTGATTACTTTTAATTAATTGAGAAGCTCCTGGTTTTAGTTTATCCAATTCTTCCTTTTTAATAAGTGCTGATTGAATCAGATCTTTAGGGTTGATATATTGCGTAATGTCTTTTTTAATCAATCTAATTTCATCATAGCTAAAACCATATTTTCTTAAATGCTCTACGATTTTAATCCACGTATATTCTATATAATTAAGTTTCTTCCACTTTCCTTTTTCAACATCATGGTCTATGAATAAAAGATCGTATCTCTCCCAATTGGTAAAATCTGTATATACAACATCAAGCTGTGTTTTGAGAAAATATCTTTGTCTTAATTGCTCAAATAATTCATTGACCTTTAAAAGCTCACCTCTATATTTTGATAGATCTTCATTCATTTGATTATTAAAATTAATAAAAGTTTGTAACATTACAAAGAAATAATTATATTTGATAACATTTTGTTCATTATTGGATACCCCAAAATGAACTTTCTTACAATGTAAATCCTGTTTTTACAATAAATAATACAATAAGTAGAGCAGGAGTTAAAATAAAGACTTAACGGTCTACCTCAGTAAATCAAGGGAAAACCCCAGGTATACTCAAGAATACTTTTATTAATTATTAAAAAATTGGTTATGAATAATAATGAACAATACCGTAATATGACCTTGAGCTTGAAAGTTACTCCATCACAAAAAGCAGAATATGTAAAGATCGCATCATCATTGAATATTACGCTTTCTGAATGGTTGAACTCTATCATTGAAATGAATAAAAATTCTTACGAAAAAGTTGGGGATCCGACCAATATTGAAATTAAACTAGGGCTAGAAATAGAACAATTGAACAGAGAAATTCAAGAATTGAAAAACAAATTAACCATTGCAGAAGAACAAAAAGGTATTGAGCTAAAATCTAATTTTGAATTAAGGCAATTAGTTGCAGAATGGAAGGTGTAC
>CAYSEW010000027.1:0-36373 GCA_964430245.1 uncultured Flavobacteriales bacterium | reverse complement strand
CTGATGACAATGGTTGTATCTTCCCTGTCGCTGTTACTATCAATGAACCTACTGCTCTTACAACTACTGCTACAGGAACTGATCCATTGTGTAATGGATCTTCTGATGGCTCTGCTAATATTACAATATCAGGAGGTACTGGCCCCTATACAACTATATGGCAACATGGTCCAACAGCAGAAGATCTAATTGGCGTCTTAGGTGCAGGAACCTACACACTAGATATTACTGATGACAACAATTGTCCTTTTACTGTTAGTATTACATTAACTAATCCTCCAGCAATTACTTCTTCCATTACAGGAACAGATGTTAGCTGCAATGGTGGATCTGATGGCACAGCAACAGTTACTGCATCAGGAGGCACAGGAACCTTAACTTATAACTGGTCACCTGTTCCAGGAACAGGTCAAGGAACTGCTTCAGCTACAGGATTAGCTCCACTAACTTATACAGTAACTGTAACAGATGACAATGGATGTTTTATTACTGAATCATATACTCCAGCTGAACCTACTATTATTACTCTTACCACTTCTTCGATAAATTCCAATTGCGGTCAGGCAGATGGTCAGGTCTCTGTATCTGCTACTGGAGGAACACCTGTATATACCTACTTGTGGGATGACCCAAGCGCATCTACTACTGCCACTGTCACTGGTCTAGCAGCAGCTGTATATAATGTTACCGTTACTGATGATAATAATTGTACGCAAACAATTAGTGCAACTATCACTGATGCTGGTGGAGGAACCGTCAGCCATACGCAAACAGATGTTTTTTGCTTTGGCGGTAATAATGGAAGTATTGATGCAACTATAACCGGTGGAACTTCTCCTTTTAATTATAGCTGGAGCGGTCCTTCTGGGTTCACTTCCTCATCTGAAGACATTACAGGCTTAATGGCTGGAACATATGACCTAATTGTTACTGATGCTGTCGGCTGCATCATTACCTTAAGTGTAACTATCACTGAGCCTACTCAACTTTCCCTGTCTCCTTCAGGAATTAATGTTACCTGCTTTGGGGGAAGTGATGGCGAAATTACTACTACTGCTGGTGGAGGTGCTGGAAGCTATACTTTTGAATGGTTTGACAATGCAGCCCTTAGCTCGAGTATTGGTACAGGATCTAGCATTACTGGACTCAGCGCAGGAACCTATTATGTACAAGTTACTGATGCCAATGGATGCACCTTTGATAATAATCTAACTATTACTGAACCTAATGACATTGTCGTCAACACATCAGTGATCGATGCCAATTGCGGACAAGCAGATGGTGTAGTCAGTGTTGCAAGTACAACTGGTGGAAGCGGAGTATATGTCTCTGAAGTATGGACTGATGCTTCAGGTAATACAGTAGCCAACACCACTGCAGTAATCGCTGGAACTTATTTTGTTACTGTTACAGACGACATTGGATGTCAAGGCACTGGTATAGCTAATGTCTCTGATCTTTCTGGACCTGTTGCTCAAATAGATGGATATAACGATGTACTTTGTAATAGTGATTGTAATGGAAATGCCAATGTAACTGTAGGAGGAGGTTCTCCTAATTACACTTTCTTATGGTCTCCTTCTCCAGGAGCAGGTCAAGGAACCTCATCTGTAAGTGGATTATGCGCTGGAATATATACTGTAGATGTAACTGATATAAACGGATGTGCAACAAGCGTAAATGTGACTATCAGCGAACCTACTGTAGTAAATTTAACACAACTATCTACAGTAAGCACTTCAGGTGCAGGAATCTGTGATGGTCAGGCAAGTGTCTCCACAACAGGTGGAACTTCACCTTACTCTTACTCATGGTTCAATGATTGTATGTTAACTATTCCTAATGGATTATTGTCAGGAACAAATGTAAATGGATTATGTGCTGGTGATTATGGTGTTGTTGTTATTGATGACAATAACTGCCCTGATACATTATGTATTACTATTACTGAGCCCAATGCTATTATTGTTACCTTAACTGGAAATAACACCCTATGCAACGGCTCATGTAATGGAGATGCAACGGCTACAGTAATTGGAGGAATACCACCTTATAGCTACCAATGGTTTTCTAGCCCAAGTGGAACTGCCATAGGTCAATCATCAATCACTGCTTCTAACCTTTGTGTTGGTGATTATTACGTTGAAGTTACTGATGATAACGGTATAATAGCTGTTAGCTCTGCATATACGATCAATGAACCAGCTAACATCACTGCAACTACTGCTATAATATCTAATTATAATGGACAAGACATCTCCTGTAATGGAGCGTGTGATGGTTCTGCGGAAGTCACTCCTTCAGGAGGAACTCCTCCCTACACTTATTTATGGGATGCCAATGCAGGAGGACAAACAACTCCTATTGCTATTAACCTATGTGCGGGCGTCTATAATGTTGATGTAACTGATGATTACGGTTGTACTTCTACTTTCTCTGTCAACTTATCAGAGCCTACCGCCTTAGTTAATTCCAACACCTATACTGATGTAACTTGTAATGGATTCTGTGATGGAACAGCTACTGCAAGTCCGTCTGGCGGAGTAGCTCCTTACACCTACTTGTGGAACAATACAGCATTAAGTATTACTTCATCTATCTCTAATCTATGCCCTGGAGCTTATGATGTAATCGTAACTGATGACAATGGCTGTACAACAGTTGGCTCTTCAACTATTACTGAACCTAATCCACTGGTTGTAACCACTTCTAGCAATGGATCTAATTGTAATCAAAATGATGGTGACGGGACTGTTAGTATTGTGTCCGGAACTCCATCATACAACTACCAATGGGACACCAATGCTGGATCGCAAACAACTGCTACTGCCTCTAATTTATTCGCTGGTTGTTATGATGTAATCATTACTGAAGGTAATGGGTGTATCGACACAGTCAATGTATGTGTATTTGACCTAGGCGCACCATCAGTATCCATCCTAACTCAAACGGATGTTTCCTGCTTTAATGGATGTGATGGGTTTGCTCAAATACAGGTCTTTGGCGGTGCCCCACCAGTTCAATACAACTGGTATGATCAAAACAATCAACCAATTAATCAAACTACCGCAAGCGCATTTAATTTATGTGCAGGCAACTATACAGGTGAAATGATCGATGCTAATGGATGTCAGGCAACTATAAGTGTTACCATTAACCAGCCCAATGCCCTTAATGGAGTGATCTCCTCGACAACTGATGTTACCTGTTTTGGAGACTGTGATGGTAATACTACTATAACAGCATCTTCCGGAACTGGACCTTATACTTATTCATGGAATGACCCCTCTAATCAAACCTCTGCAACTGCAACTAATTTATGTCCTGGAAACTACAATGTCACCATAACAGATGATAATGGATGTACGTTGGATATACCTTCTATCATTGGAGAACCATTACAAATCCAGTTATCTACTTCGTCTATTGATGCTTATTGCAATACCCCTTCAGGATCTGCTACAGTTACCCTTACAAATGGTGGCTTAAATCCTGTCAGCTATCTATGGACACCTACTGGGCAAACCAATAGCACTGCTTCAAATCTTAATCCAGGAATCTATGATGTAACTGTAACTGATGCCGATGGATGTACCGCCACTACTACTGCTACTATAGGAAATATTCCTCCAGGAACTGCTACAATCTCTAGCACATCCAACACCCTTTGTCATGGTTCTTGTGATGGTGCCGCTACCGTATCAATGGGTGGATCAGGTAACGCTCCTTATACATATAATTGGTATACTTCTACAGGAGTTAACCTGGGTCAAAACTTAATTACAGTAAATAATCTTTGTGTAGGATTTTATTTCTGTGAGGTAACAGACGCCAATGGATGTATAGCAACTACTGGACAATTCGATATTACAGAACCTAGTCCAATTAATTTAATCACTTCAAACGACTCCACTAACTGTAATTCTAACTGCGATGGAAATGCCTATGTTGTAGCAAATGGAGGAACAGGACCCTATACATATCAATGGGATGACCCTTTGTTACAGATAACAACTATTGCTTCAAGTCTATGTGCTGGAACCTATAATATAACTGTCACTGATGATAATGGGTGTAATGAGACTTCTCAAACTACAATATTTGAACCTACTGCTTTATCACTTGATTCGTCAGTAACTAATGCAATTTGCGGACAAGCTAATGGTCAAGGATGTGTATTGGTAAGTGGCGGAACTGGACCTTTTACCTATCTATGGCCAGATTTAACATCTAACAGCTGTAATGTAGGGCTAATTGCAGGTTCTTATATAGTTCAAGTAACAGATGGTAACAATTGTACAGAATCTATAGTAGTTGAAATATCAGACTTAAATGGTCCTATTGCTACTATAATAAACTCTGATAGCACCTTATGTAATGGTTCATGTGATGGAAGTGCTACAGTAGATATGACAGGTGGATCAGGTAATTTGTTTACAGTCCAATGGGATGCAAATACTGGATCTCAAATTACCCCAACTGCTTCTAATTTATGTACAGGCACCTATACAGTAACAATTACTGATGATCTAGGATGTAGTGCATCTACATCTGTCTCCATAGAAGAACCAGACACTTTACAATTTATTAAAAACTTTAATAATCCATCATGTTTTGGATATTGTGATGGCCAAATGTGGGTAAACATTGTAGGAGGAACCCTCCCCTATTCATATGATTGGAGAGATAACGCCAACAACTCTTTAGGAATTAACAATGACAGCATCTCATCAATGTGTGCTGGGACTTACAACCTTATTGTTACTGACGCTAATGGATGTGTAATTATTATAAATTACAACATTAATAACCCTTTACAAGTAACTGGATCTACTACTACTACAGATGTACTTTGTAATGGAGCATGTGATGGAACTGCTACAGCTAATGGTCTTACAGGAAATACTCCTTTTAATTACATATGGGATGTTAATGCAGGATCACAAACTACACAAACAGCATCAGGATTATGTCCTGGGACCTATACTGTTACCATTACTGATGCCAATGGATGTTTTAATACTGCTCAAGCTACCATTACAGAACCTACCTTACTGACCTCTTCCATTACATTATTCTCAGATGTTAGCTGCAACAACTTTTGTGACGGATTTGCTCAAATAGATGTTCAAGGAGGGACTCCGGGGTATAGTTATACCTGGAACAACAATGCAGGAACTAATCAAACTGCTTCTTCATTATGTGCAGGAACATATTTAGTTATAGTAAATGACAATAATAATTGTACAACTAGTTCAAGTATAACTATATCTGAGCCCAACCCTCTTGCTGTTAGTAATACAACCATTGACCTTGCTTGTTTCGAGGTCTGTCAGGGAGATGCTTCTGTCTCAGTATCTGGAGGTACAGGACCTTACTCATTCCAATGGGATGACCCTAACTTTACTACAACTAGCACTGCTACTAACTTATGTGCTGGAGCCTATAATTGTATTATAACAGATAACAATAGCTGTAATATCACTGAAACAGTAGTCATTACTCAACCAACACAGCTTACAATGTCTATAAATGCAACTGATGCCAATTGTGGACAAGCAAATGGACAGATCTGTATTACCCCTGTGGGTGGAACTGCTCCATTTACCTATCAATGGAATGACCCATTCAATCAAACTTCTGCCTGTGCTATCAACCTACTGACCAGCTGCTATACTGGAACCATCCTTGATGCCAATGGGTGTTCTATTGATAGCGTTATCTGTATCAATGATATTTTAGGTCCAAATGTAAACGTTGCAAACACTATTGACTTAACTTGTTTTGGCTATCAAAATGGAACAGTAGAATTTAATGTAACTGGTGGATCTGGAGTTTCTACTCTTGTTTGGTTTGATAATCAAGGAAACACTATTACTCAAGGCTCAGGACTTACTTTATTATCCAATTTAGATGGTGGTTGTTATACCCTTCAAGCAACTGATAATGCTGGATGCATCTCATCAGAAACTGTTTGTATTAACGAACCTAACCCAATGACATCCTCTATATTTAACTTTAACAATGTATCCTGTAATCAAGGGTGTGATGGAGAGGCAACAGTAAATGTGGTAGGAGGTACTATAGCTAACGATTATGCTTATAGCTGGAACGATCCCAATGCACAAGACTCCTCAACAGCTGTTGGATTATGTGCTGGCACCTATACTGTTACTGTTATTGATGATAATAATTGTTCTATACAGAGTTCTATTTTAATCAATGATCCTTTACCAATAAATATTTTCAATGTTACCACAAATAATACCTCTTGTTACAACTTATGTAATGGTTCTTCAGAGATTTTTGCAACTGGAGGAACTCCACCTTACTTCTATAGCTGGGATAACGGAGCCTCTAGTACATTGAATACTAATCTTTGTGATGGAAATTACACTGTTATTGTTACTGACGCTAACTCTTGTCAGGATTCTCTCACCATTACTATTACCGAGCCAGACTCAATCAGTATCTCTATTAACTCCAACAATGCAACCTGTAATCTATGTAACGGAGATGCTGTCGTTCAGGCTTCGGGGGGAACTGGAGCATTTAATTACAACTGGTTTGGAATTGGAAATTCACCTAATAACTCTATAAACAGTGGTCTTTGTTCAGGCAACCTTCAGGTCGAAGTCACAGATGCAAATGGATGTTCCAATACCATATCAGCAATGATTATTGACGAGGGAATGCCTACAATTGATCAAATGAGCTTTACAAGCCCTTTATGTAATGGGCTTAGTAACGGAACAGCTACTGTTGTTGTATCTGGAGGTATTACCCCTTATAGTTATCTATGGGACGACCCTGCTCAACAACAAGTACCTACTGCTGTAGCTCTAAATGCCAATACTTACTGTGTTACTATAACAGATGCCAATGGATGTGTAACTTCTAATTGTATTAATGTTACTGAACCTAATATACTAAATGCAGTTCCAGACCTTTCTTCTACTATTTGTTATGGAGACTCAACACAAGTATGGGCTAGTGGACAAGGAGGCACATCTCCCTACACCATTCATTGGCTTAACCCTAATTTACTAGGTCCAGGCCCTAATACGGTAAACCCATTAACAACTACAGATTACTGCTTTACTGTTACCGATGCCAATGGGTGTCTATCTAGTAACGCATGTGTTACAATAACTGTTACTCCTCCACTTTCCTTGAACTTAACACCTAGCATGAATATCTGTAGTGGAGGATCTATTGATGTAAATGCAGTAGGTGCTGGTGGTGATGGAAACCCTTATATCTTTAGCTGGACTGATGAGTTTAACAATACCCTTAGCTCTGTTCAAGTTGGTGACTCATCTACAGTATTTGTTGCTCCAACAACACCAACCTGGTATTATGTTACCTTATCAGATGGTTGTTCCATTGAAGTGACTGACTCTACTCAAATAGGGCTAAACCCCAACCCTCAAGCATTTGTAATTGCTGTTGACTCTAGTGATTGTGCACCATTCAATGCTCAGTTTATAATCAACTCAGACATAGGTGACCTCTTTGAATTTGATATCGATTGTGACGGGACTCCTGAATATAGCGGACCCAACAATACCTTTAATTATACTTACACCCTCAGTGGAATTTATGACCTGTGTGTCCGTGTAGAAAATACCGCTACAGGTTGTGACACTAGCATCTTTATCCAAGACATGATAGAAATCTTTGATATACCTCAAGCTTTCTTCACTGCCGACCCTGAACAAACTTCAATATTAAATCCAAATATTGACTTTTTGGATGGATCTATTAATGGCACAGATTATATATGGGACTTTGGTGACAACACCTCTATCAACGGAGACATCAATGATGTAATTGTTGGTGACAGCAGTACCTTTGGTACTATTACTCAACCTACTCACATCTATAGCGATACAGGATATTATACCATCACCCTTACAATTACAAGTGATGAAGGATGCATCGACTCTTATCAACAAACTATTTATGTTGAAGGTGATTATATCCTCTTTGCCCCTAGTGCGTTCACGCCTAATGGCGATGGAAAAAACGACATCTTTATGCCTGAAGGTATTGGCATCTATAGAGACCACTTCGAATTTTATGTCTTTAACAGATGGGGAGAGCTGATCTTTGAATCTTATAACCCAGAACTAGGTTGGGATGGTACTTACATGAACAAAACCGTCCAATTAGATGCCTATGTTTGGATGATTAGAACTTGGGACTACAATGATGTTCCTCATGAATATATGGGACACGTAACTGTAGTTAAGTAATCTATGAAATAACAAATTCATGATCAACTTTTAATATTAAATTAAATAAACTAATATTGTGACTAATTATGAGAAAAATTATATTAATTATAACGCTCTTTATTGGTTTTAATATTCATGCTCAGGAAAAATTATTTTGTCAATTTATAATGACAAATATTGATACTAGAGAAAAAACCATTGAAATTGATCAATTTGTTAGAAAACAAAAGGGTGTTTATATCTCAAGAGCAGACATCCATTCTAAAAAATACCTCGTCATATATTATGAAAGTTCAAACATTGATCAGAAAACTATTCTGAAATGGATGAAGTCATTAAACGTAGAATTAAAATGTATACGTGAGGGTCAATATGGGAAAGATGCAATTCTTGACCAAAAATCAGATTGTGAATAAACTAGCTCTAATAATTACTCTTGTTTTTATCTCCTTCAAATCATTTTATAGCCAATGGGGTGATTGTGATAATAGTACTGATGCCTGTACTAATCCGAGCTTTAATGTAACTCCATCAGGATTTGGATTAATAGAAGAGTTTACTACTTTTTCAACTATTAGTAATCCACAAACCAATCCAAATCCATTACCTGGAAATATGGGTTGTTTATTAGCAGGAGAATTAAATAGTACTTGGTTATTAATAACTGTTTCAAGCCCAGGAACTCTTGAATTTAGCATGGGAACTGCTGGCACATTTAGTTGTTATGACTGGATCATGTGGCCGTATGACCCAAATCTAACCTGTACTGAAATTCAAAATAATAACTGGCCTCCTGTTGCTTGTAATTGGAATGGTGCTTGTGGAGGGATTACTGGAATGGCAAACCCTGGAAACTTACCAGTAGGTGCAGATCAAATGGACTTTGAAAATGGTCTTAATGTAATAGCCGGAGATCAATTCATGCTTTGCTTCTCTAATTTCAGTGCTAATACTGCAACAATACCATTAGATTTTTATGGTACAGCTGGTGTATCCTGTGGAAATGCTTTTGGAACTACGATATGTGCAGGAGATACTGCAATAATTTATGCCAATATGGGGATTAATTATATATGGGACATTACTATTCCTGGTTTTATAGGAACAAATGCAGCAGGTGATACTGCTTATGTCAATCCTACAGTTACTACTAGCTATCCAGTTGACATAGACTTTGGAATTGGCAGTCTACAAAATGATACTGCCATTGTTGTAGTAATGCCTTTTTTAAATGCAAGTGCTGTTGCTACTCCTGAAGTCTGCTTAGATAGCGCTGACGGAACAATTACTATTAGTACCACTGCTGGGCAGACACCATTTACTTATTCAATTTCAGGACCTAATATAAATACAAGCAATCAAACTGGTTTTTTTGACAGCTTAGCAGCTGGAACTTACACAATTAATATAATTGATGATTTTGGATGTACAGATCAAATTACAACTATTGTTGACCCCGGTCCTTTTTGCTGTAGTTTTTCAGTTGAAATAATTACTGATACTGTAAATTGTATAGACGATTGTTCCGGGCAACTTTCTATTGAATTAACCAATGCTATTCCTCCTTTAAATATTGAATGGTATAGCATCAATAATTTTGGAAGTGTTCTTGTTGGAGTTACAGATACAATTAGCAATCTATGTGCAGGTGACTATTCAGTAATTGTGTCAGACAGTACACTATGCCCTGCTGGAGATACAGTAAATATCACTTCTTTAAATATTTACCCTAACTTAACCATAATGGAAGACACTTCATTATTTGCTGGTCTTGATTATTATATATGGGCCTATGGAAATGGGAATGTAAGCTGGACACCCTCAACTTATCTTAACTGTACTGATTGTGACACATCTATTACTGTAGCAAATGCCTCAATCCAATATATTGCTACTTTAACTGATTCCTTAGGTTGTAAAACTACTGATACAATTAATATTGAAGTTATCATAAATCCATTATTTGTTCCTAGTGGATTTTCTCCAAATGGTGATGGCAATAATGACCTTTTAAAAGTAATTGGTGGAGGCATTCAAACTTTTCGTTTCTCCGTCATGGATAAATGGGGAAATGTCGTATTTGAATCGACAGACATATCTCAAGGATGGGATGGCACCTTTAAAGGTGTAGAACTTCCAACAGATGTATTTGTATATGTGGTTGAAGGAAGTTTTACCAATTTTCAGCCATTTAAATTAACAGGAAATGTCACATTATTTCGATAAAAAACATATCTCATTATTTTTCATTTCCTTGATAATTTCCATATTTATTAAAGGTCAGGATTATCAATTTTCTCAATTTAATAAAGCTCCTTTAATGATCAATCCCGCTAATACTGGAATGGGAAAAGGATATAATCGCTTCAATTTAATGTATCATGTTCAACATCCAGCAGCAGGATTTGTATATCGAACCTATTATTTTTCAGCTGATGGGCCTATTTTTTCACATCAAATGAAAGTTTCAAGAGCTTTAATGGCAATTGGATTTCATGCTTTTCAAGATAGAAGTGGAGATTCTAAGTTAAGTAAACTAGATGTTGGCTTATCTCTTTCAACTTATGTTGATATCGATGACTATAACCAATTTTGTTTTGGCATGCAAGGTAATTTTGTTCAGCATTCCATCTCTGTAGATAATATTCAATGGGCTAGCCAATACAATGGTGCTATAGGTGCATATGATCCAACAATGTCATCCGGTGAAATTTTTTCTAACAATTCATCTATTCTACTAAATACTGGTGTTGGAGTTCTTTTAAAGCATTTGTCAAGAGGAGTAAATTTATCTGGAATTGACAAAGGATCATTTCAAATTGGGTATGCAGCATTTAATTTATTAAGACCCCAAAAATTCATGTTAAATCCCTTAGATAGAATTTTTGTTAGACATGTAATACATGGTCGATCATTAATAGCAATTGATGAAAAAAAATATGGCTTAGCTCCTCAATTCTTAATACACAAACAAGGTCCTCATATCAATGCTACTATAGGAACAGACATCAAATACTTTGTACACGGGGACACAAAATATACAGGTTTCATAAGCGAATATAATGTTGGCTTAGGTCTTTACTATAGACATAAAGATGCAATTATCACCAACTTTAGTGTTCAATTCAATAACATGAATATTTCACTATCCTATGATTTAAGCATTGGCCCTTTAAGTGCATTTAATGGAACAGTCGGTGGGTTTGCGTTAGGTATACAGTTCAATGACACCTATGGTGTATTATTCAACCAAGGAAATATGCATGTTGTAAATAGGTCAAGAAGAATGAGAAAATTATAATACTTTTCTAAGCATCAATATTTGCATATTTTGCATTTTTCTCAATAAATTCTCTTCTTGGTGGAACCTCATCTCCCATTAACATTGAAAAGATACGATCAGCTTCTGCTGCGCTTTCTATAGTCACTTGCCTTAAGGTTCTGTTTTCTGGAGACATGGTTGTTTCCCATAATTGTTCTGCATTCATTTCTCCTAATCCTTTATACCTTTGAACATGAACACTTGATTCACTTCCAGCCCCTTTCATATCTTCAATATGATTATCTCTTTCCTTGTCATCCCAAGCATATCTAGCTTGTTTACCCTTTCTAACTAAATATAATGGAGGTGTTGCAATATATATGTACCCATTCTCTATCATCTCCCTCATATATCTAAAAAAGAAAGTTAAAATCAATGTTTGAATATGACTACCATCTACATCGGCATCACACATGATAACTGCTTTATGATATCTTAATTTCTCAAGGTTTAATGCTTTAGAGTCTTCCTCAGTACCAATTCTAACTCCTAAAGCTGTATAAATATTTTTAATCTCTTCATTTTCAAAGATCTTATGCGCCATTGCTTTTTCGACATTTAAAATCTTACCTCTTAATGGCATAATTGCTTGGAAATGCCTGTCTCTTCCTTGTTTAGCAGTACCGCCTGCAGAATCACCCTCAACTAAGAAAAGTTCACTAATCACAGGATCTTTAGAAGCGCAATCAGCTAATTTACCTGGTAACCCAGCACCACCCATAGGGTTTTTTCGCTGAACCATTTCTCTGGCTTTTCTCGCAGCATGCCTTGCAGTTGCAGCAAGAATTACTTTTTCAATAATCCTTTTAGCGTTGTTTGGGTTTTCTTCCAAATACGCTGTAAGCATTTCACTTACTGCCTGACTAACAGGAGCATTTACCTCTCTATTTCCTAACTTAGTCTTTGTTTGACCTTCAAATTGTGGTTCAGCAACTTTTACTGAAACTATAGCAGTAAGCCCTTCCCTAAAATCATCACCTGAAATTTCAAATTTAAGCTTATCAAGCATCCCAGAATTTTCCGCATACTTTTTTAATGTATTGGTTAACCCTCTTCTAAATCCAGATAAGTGAGTACCTCCTTCATGTGTATTAATATTATTTACATAGCTATGTATATTTTCTGTATAGCTTGTATTATAGATCATAGCAACTTCTACTGGAATTCCTGACTTTTCTCCCTCAACAGCAATTACTTGATCTATTAGCATTTCCCTATTCCCATCCAGAAACTCGACAAATTCTGACAAACCTCTATCTGAATAAAAAACTTCGCTCTTGAAATTTCCTTCTTCATCCTTTTCCCTCTCATCTGTAATGGTAATTGTTAATCCCTTGTTTAGAAAAGACAGTTCTCTCATTCTAGCACTTAAGGTGTCATAAGAATAAACAATATCATCAAAAATCTCAGTATCAGGATTGAACTCAACTTCTGTCCCTCTTTCTGAAGAATCACCTATTACAGTTACTTCATCAGTCTTTTTACCTTTTGAGTAATTTTGCTCCCATGTCTTTCCATCTCTATAAACAGTAGCTCTTAAATGAATTGAAAGAGCATTAACTACTGAAACACCAACACCATGTAATCCACCTGATACTTTATATGAATCTTTATCAAATTTACCTCCAGCTCCAATCTTAGTCATTACTACTTCTAAAGCAGAAACACCCTCCTTTTTATGAGTATCAACTGGAATACCACGACCATTATCTCTTACTTTAACTCCATTCCCTTCAAGAATATTAACATCTATCTTATCACAATGACCAGCAAGAGCTTCATCAATTGAATTGTCTACTACTTCATAGACTAAATGATGTAATCCTCTAACTCCAACATCTCCAATATACATAGATGGACGCATGCGTACATGCTCAATTCCCTCTAAAGCCTGAATACTATCTGCTGAATACTTTTTCTCTTCACTCATATCAACTATAAATTTATTGGCACAAAGATAATATTATCTCTGTTAGAATCAGCTATTTAACAGGAATAATCATAGCTACTTTTCAACAACAACAAAAAGGGGATAAACAACAATTTAAAAAAACCATTTTCAGCTTAAAAACTAAAAGTGGCACCTCCAAAAATATTAATTGACTGCACAGGAAATGAAGACCATCTTTGATAATTGGAAGCTGTGAAATTATTAAAATTAATGAATGCAGATATCCTTTTATTATACCTGTATTCAACACCTAAATTCATATCTAAAAATGGCTTTAATGAATAAATATATCTATTGTTCATAAATTCATATTCATTATCAATTGGTTCATTGTATGAAAACGCTTTTCTGTTACCAATTAAAAATACATCTCCTTTTAATATAATCTTATCAGCAATATCATACCACGCAGAAATAGTAAATCTATAATTAGGCATTTGCCAAGCATATTCTTCTGTAGTTGGAGAATAAATAAAAAATTCTCCTTTTCCATATAATTTTAATTTCTCACCCTTGGCATATGATAATTGCCCAACTAAACTAGTTTGGTCCATTTTATCATAAATAATAGAAAATTTATTTTCGTAAGAAGACAATGTATCTGGAATAAAGAAATACATGCCATTATCCCCATTTTTACTTCCAAATTTATCAAATGAAGCAGATACATTAAATGTCATGTTTGCGCTCAATGACCCCCTAATTCCACCAAAGATATGTGTGCGATTATTCATATTAAGGATCTCTGCATCATCACTAACAAAAGGATTTTCATTCCTGATGGTATTCATGTTGACTCTTTCTATACCTCCCTTAATACCTAGGTAAGGAATAAAGAGATCATTAAAAAGACTATAGCTGCATTCTAGATCTGGGTAGAAATAAAATTTAGCTTCATGAGTAATGTTTGAATGTAAGCCTAATCCTGCTTTAACTTGCCAATTTTTACCTCTTGAATATATATGAGGATTTAATTTAACTATAGCGGAAGTTGATTGAATATTATCCTGTTGTTCCCAGCTAGTATCTGGTTTAATCCATTGAGCTTGGTCTAAATGATTGACGTCAATAGAAAATGTACCTAGAAATTCTTCTTTATTCAAAAATTTACCAAAATCAAATCCAACCAAAACATAATTCTCTATAGTTCCTGCCCTACTGTTTAAATAATGATAATTCAACTTTCCTTCGTAATTCAATCTATTGGTATCTCTCCCTAAATTTCTACTTTTAAACAACCCTGAAAATTCCAACAAATTATAAATCTGCTTAGTTGTGTCATCATTCTCCGGATCTGAATATTCTATAGGAATTAATAAAGAATCTGGTTCAAATCCATAATAATGATAAGCGTTCCTTTCGTAATTTAGATCTACTTGCAAGTCTTGCTTCATCAAAAAGTGCTTATAAAAACCACCGATTTTATTATCTGAAAATTTATTAACTCCAACATCCTTTATTCCGCCTAATGCACTATGATGCAAACCATTAACTCCCCAATTATTATTTTTAGATCTTGTTGAGTTATAATAAACTTCGAGATAGGGCATTAAATAAGTACCAGCTGCACCCTTTATATAACCAGGATATAATTTTTCTAAAGGCTCTACTACTTTTAAACTAGCAGGACGGATAGGCACAGCATTGAATTCAACTAGATGTTTTTTAGGCTCTACATAATATTTTATTTCAGAAAGATCTATCACAGAATCCATAGTAGAAGGCATCTGCTGTTGCTTCTCTGTACTAGCTATTGTCCTCCTACCAGATCCAATACCTAAATAAGTATCATGATTACTTGATGATTGAGCATAGAAATGAGAATTCAATAACCCGAAAAAACACAATATGATTATTTTAATTTTCATTCTCCTCCTCATTGTTTTCAGGATTTTCTTCGTCTTTGTTTTTTAGATTTTCATCAAATAATTTTTGATCTTTTGGATCCACTTCATTAAAGTCAATTTCAACATCATTATCATCAAAATCCCTTTGTTCTGAATTCTCTAATAAAATAATTGCATCTATTTTCTCTTGAGCGATCTTTACCATCTCTGCTTTTTCTGGACCATCGTAATTGTCTATAATACTTTGTAAACTATGTTTAGCATTAAAGTAATCTCCTAATGCAACAAAGTTGTCCCCTAATAAAATAATAGCTTTACCCAACCAGTAATCATAAGATGGCTTTTGCTGAACTAATTCCATGATTTCGTTTTCACACTCTTCATGTTTTTCTTGTACATATAAGATCTCACAAATATGATACTTGGCTTTTGCCCCTTGTATACTTTTAGTTATAATCGTTGCATTATCAAGAGCTATTATAGCTTCATCATATTTATTTAATTCTTTTAAGCTGATCCCCTTATAAACATTAGCATCGATCATAGTAAGCTCATCTAAATCTGAAATAGATAATACTTTATCACAGTAATCCACACACGACTGATAGCTATTCAAATACCAGAAGCATCGCATCTGACCAACAATAGAATGATGAATGTCATTTTGAGACATAGAGACTTTTTCTAATGTAGAATAGTGAGCCAAAGATTGATTATAATCATTAAATCCATAACTGATATCTCCAGCATATCTTAATACCTCAGCATAATAATTATTATTAGGTCTATCAATAATGAAATTATAATGAGTTAACGCTTCTTGTTTTCTATCATTGGCATAGTGACAATTAGCAATATAAAAATGAGCTCTTATTTCTTGAGATGGATTAGGTATGTTATTTAAGTATTCATTGGCTTTTTCTATTTGAAGATTACAATCTCCTGCTTCCCATGCCTGTTGAACAGGCATCCACAAAATAGAGTCTCTTTCATTCACAGATACTTGAATTCCTTGAGAGTTAAGCCAATCATAATATCCTGGAAGATTATCTTTCCCTTCGTAAACCTCTTTCATTAATTCTATTGCTAAAGAATTTTCTGCTTCAGCATCTGGATATTGCTGTAGTACTTGTAAAAAATATTGCTCAGCTTCATTGTATTTCTTTTCCTTTAAATAAATGCTTCCTATCTCAACTAATGCATTAGACACATAATTATTATTTGGATAAGAATTAATGAAATCTTTATATATATCTATTGATTTTTGATTTTCACCTAAGTCATTATAGGTTTGAGCCAAATTTAATAATGACAATATTTGGTATTTTGAATTTGGATATAGCTGTGTTAATTCCAATAAAGTATTCACCTTTCCTTCATAATCTTGAACAAGCCCTTGTGCTGTAGCTTTTTGATATAGCGCATAACTTAAATTTCCTTCGCCTGAATTTATTGCTTTAGAATAATACTCAATAGCAAGTTGATCCTCTTTTAATAAAAAATAACAATCTGCAATCCTTAGATTAGCATCTAAAACATTTTTTGTTTTTTCAATTGAAACATGTTGCGTGTATTTTCTGAATGCTTCAATACTTTTATTCAAATATAGCGCCCTGTTACTTTCTTGAATTTGGCTAAATGAGCTTTCTTTGAAAGGTCTTGATCTCTTAAAATAAGCGTAACCTATGTTATAATCCAATTCATCATATTTTTCAGAAGAAACAGCTCCAGGCTCAACCCTAAATGCATTATACTCATTAATAGCCTGATCATAATTACCTAACTTATAACTTGACTCTGCCATCCAAAAGACACTTAATGAATTTAACTTTTGATTGATTGGATATTTCTTAACACTTGAAAAATGATCTCTAGCAATTTGATAAGACTGATTATGATAGAGCTCAACCCCTCTATTGTAAACAATTGTTTGATAGGCTATTTTCATTCTATCGTCTTTGTTTTTAATCCTGTCTAATGAATTCAATGCATCATCATAATTCTTAGTGGTTAAATAAACCTTTATTAAAAATTCATAAGCATCTTTTACTTCTTCTGAATTAGGGTAGGTCTCAATATATTCATGAAAAGCTTCAATTGCTTCATCATATGGATTGTAACTTAATTCATAAGCTAGTTTGGCGTAATTAAACAAAGAATTTTGCTTTATATCTGGATCAAAATCTAATTTACTTGCTTCTTGAAATGCATTCATCGCATATTCTTTTTCACCTGATTTCATATAGGCATCCGCCATATGATAATATGCTGTTTGTGAAAGGCCATCTTTTTTAGTAGCACATCGCATTAAATACCTAACAGCATTTTTAAAATCCCCTATTCTATAATAAGAATAACCGATTTGATAATTATCATTTCTTGTAGCTTTAACATTTTTCTTAAAGGTTTTATAATATGGAATAGCATCCTTATAAGATTCTTTATAGTAATAAGAGTCTGCAATTAATTTAGCAAATTCCCCCTGTCTCTTTTTATCAATCGAATCCATATAAACAGGAGCATATGCTATTAATTCATCATATTTCTCCTGTTTGTAATATATCTGAGTAATATAATAAGGAACCATTGATTTGAACATCTTATTATTAGCAATTGACTTAAATCCATCCAATGCAGTTTGCAGATTTTCATCAGTATATGCTATATGACTATAATAATAAACTGCCGGAGCCTTAAACTCAGACTCATGAGATATTACTTCTTTAAAATGTGGTCTAGACTCTTCTACTCTTTTTCTAGTAAAAAGTGCGTACCCTAACTTAAAATGAAATTCAATTTTTTCATCAGCTGTAAGATCATAAGGGTCTACTTTTAAAAAAAATTCAATCGCTTTTTTATAAGTGCTTTTTCGCCTATAGTAATACTTACCTAATTGGAAATAAACTTTTTCTGATTTTGGATGATCTGGGTGTTCAAGTACAAATCTACTTAATAAGACCTCTGCATCTAAATTAAATAATTCCAATGCGCAAACCGCATAATAATATTCAGCATTAACCCTTAATTCATCTAAAGGATTTTCAATTTTATTGACTATTTCTCCAAATTTATCTAATGCAGCACTAAACTTCATTTTGTCATAAAGCTCTTGGCCATTTCTATAATCTTTATAAAGATCTGTAAAGATCAAGGTCTTTTGACCAAATAAAGAACATGACAAAAAAAACAGAAATATTAAAATCCCCTTTCTGAATAAGATATTTTTAAACCCATTCATACCTTACTGAAAATAAAACCAAATAATCTTCTCATAAAAACTATCTCTTAATTTATAGAATGTGATCTATTAAATAAGTCACATTAAATTTTACGAAAAATCAGATAAGCTTAAATTATGCTTAAAGATATAAAGGGCACATGATGTGGATTTAAATTAAACTAATAATTTTCAACGCCTCTATGTTAAAACTATTTAATGATATTATTATAGTAATTTTACAATGTAAAAATTTGTTTTTTCATCTTTATAAAAGTTTTATAACTTAACATACATGACAAATGAATCTTATAATATTATAAACATCAATGGAATAGACATCTATCAGATAGACAAGTTGATTTTAAAAGACGTTTCATTTGATGTTAAAAATGGTGAATTCGTTTACCTTATTGGAAAAACCGGAAGTGGAAAAAGCAGTTTATTAAAAGTTCTTTATGGCGACATTAAAATAAAGGAAGGAAATGCTGTAGTTCTTGATTATGAAATAAAAAAAATAAAAAAAAGAAAGATTCTATCACTTCGTAGAAGGTTAGGGATTGTTTTTCAGGATTTTCAGTTATTAATGGATAGAACTGTAAATGACAATTTACTTTTTGTTATGAAAGCAACTGGATGGAAAGGAAAGAAAAAAATGAATGCTAAAATAAATGAGCTTCTTTCAAAAGTTGGAATGGAATCAAAAGGCAATCAATTCCCTCATCAACTTTCAGGCGGGGAACAGCAAAGAATTGCCATAGCAAGGGCACTAATTAACGACCCAGATTTAATTTTAGCAGATGAGCCAACTGGAAACCTTGATCCCGAAACAAGTGAAGAGATAATCCGCCTATTATTTGAAATAAGTAATAATAATAAAACGATCATAATGGCCACACATGATTATGACCTTATTAAAAAATATCCTGCAAGGACTATCAAATGTATTGACACTTTAGTTCATGATAATTCTATAGCTAATTGATAAGCATTTGTATTCCTATATATAACTTTCAAGTTTGCAATTTAGTAGCTGAACTACATAAACAAGCCGAACAATTAAAAATCGTTTATGAGATAATTTGCATTGATGATAGTTCTGAAAAAAAATGGGTAGAAAAAAACGAATGTTTAAATGAACTTACCAATGTTAGGTATTATCAATTAAAATCAAATATAGGTAGGTCTAAGATTAGAAATTTGATGGCTGAAAAATCTAAATATGACTACCTATTATACTTAGACTGTGATAGTGCAATTATTTCGGATAACTTTTTATCAAAATTCATAGAAATTCAACAAGTATCAAATGTAGTTTATGGAGGAAGAACTCATGGCAATAAGAGACCTGAAGATAACTCCTTATATTTAAGATGGCTTTACGGAATTAAAAGGGAGGACAAAACTATTGCAGATAGAGAATTAGATCCTTATCTATCTTTTAGATCAAATAATTTTTTAATAAATAAAGCCACCTTTCAATCAATAAAATTCAACGAACTATTTAAAGGTTATGGACATGAAGACACCTATTTCGCACAGGAATTAAAAGAAAAAAACATCCCAATAGTTCATATAAACAACCCTATTCTACATGTTGGATTAGAAAATAATGAAGAATTTCTTAATAAGACAAAAGAAGGAATTAAAAACCTAACCCACCTATTAAATAGCAATACCACATTGATAAATGACATTAGACTTATTAAAACCTATAAAAAAGTAAAAAAATATAAACTGAGCTTTTTATTTAAATTGAGTCATCCCTTTTTAATAAAATTTATTACTAAAAAATTACTCTCATCTAATCCCAAATTAATTTATTTAGACATCTATAAATTAACTATTCTTATTCATCATCTAAAATAATGTACCGAACCTTTAAAAACATTTATTTATTGCTTGTTCCTTCAAAGATGAAGCATCTAATAAATCCCATTACTAGAAAACTCCTATACTTAATATTATATACTGGAAAAAACAATTATTGCCCAAGTTGCAAAGCACATTTAAGAAAATTCATCACCTATCAATATGAAAATTTCAATGATCAAATTTGTCCTAAATGTGGGAGTCTATCAAGAACAAGAGCTCTTACTTTATACTTAGATAAAAATATAATTGAAAATGAACTTAATATCCTAGATTTCTCTCCTCATAGAAGCTTATTTAATTATTGGAAATCTAAAAAAGTAAATTACATAGCCAATGATTATGAAAATGAATTTCTATCTAATTCACAAGAAGACATTACTTCATTAAGTTTTAATAAAGAACAGTTTGATCTAATCATATGTTACCATGTACTAGAGCATATTCCAAATGATGACAAAGCCATGAATGAGCTTTACAGAGTACTAAAGTCTAATTCATTATTACTTGCTCAAGTTCCATTTAAAGAAGGCAAAACTGATGAAGATCTTTCAATCATTGATCCAGAAATAAGAAAAACTAGGTTTGGACAAAAAGACCATGTAAGGTATTATGGAAAAGAAGATTTTATAAAAAAACTTAAGCTAGTTGGCTTCAGTGTAACTGATTTAAGCTCTACAAAAGACCTAAATGATGATTTAATTAAATTTTATGGGTTAAATAAAGAAGACACCATATTTATATGTAAAAAATAAAACTACTTTTTAATCACCTCTTCATAAAGCGTCAACAAAACAGGCTCTTCATTTTTCCAAATCAATTTCTTTTGGGCATCTTCAATTTTATATGAATTTGAATTTTCAATAACTTCTAAAATTGAATTTAATATAGAATTTGGCAAATGATCTGGAATTACTTTTCCTATTTTATACTGTTTGACTATTGTAGCAACTTCTTTTAAATCACTTACAACAACAGGGATACCTGCTTTTACATAATCAAAGATCTTATTGGGCAAACTGAATTTATGATTGATGTTGGTGTCCTTATCAAGACTAACACCAACATTGGCATTCATTGTATACTGCATCATTTCATTATAAGGAAGTAATCCAGTAAACATCAACTTATCTTTTAGGTCTTTTTTACATGATCTCTTTTTTAATACTTCAATCACATCACCATCTCCAACAATGCATAGAAAAAGCTCATCAGACAATGCAATTGCTTCTAATAATTCTTCTGACCCTCTATCTACATTGATACCCCCTCCTTGTAAGATTACTATTTTCTTATCATTTGGCAGACCTAGTTCCCTCTTGCTTTTTGACTTTATTAATGGAGTAGCTACTGGGAAATTCCTTAATACTTTTATTTTAACACCATATTCTTTTTCATATAAATTAGCTATAGAATCATTCACAGTAAAAACGTAATTTAATTTAGGAAAGATCATTTTTTCAATGGCAGTCCAGGTTTTTTTTACAATTGGTTTGTTTTGAATTTCGGGGACACCAGTAAAATATTCATGTGTATCATATACAAGATGCTTCCTCCTAAATAATTTCGCCATCCAATTGGCTAACAATGTATCTAAATCGTTTGCATGAAGGACATCAACTTTTTTAAACATTAAAAAAATAAACAAACGAATATTGAATACAGCATAGAAAAACACTCCTCTTTCAGGAATATATTTAAATCTTCTAATCTTATATACCCTTTCTAATGGAACACTTTTTTTTCTTATTCTCCCAACCAATAAAATATTATATCCAGCATTGTGAAGTGAAGTACAAACCTTATGAACTCTTTGATCAAATGAGAGGTCATTTGACACAGAGACTATAATATGTTTTTTACTTCCCATTTATTAAAGCACTAAATTTAACCAATCATAATTGAACCTAATAACTAATAAAAAAAAAATTATTATTTCAATCTGGTTTATTGAATACCTTACAAATTTATCTTTAGGTTTGTGTTAATGCAGATTATAAAAAACAAATCATTAGCTAACCTAAATACTTTTAGAATTGATGTTAATGCTAAATATTTTTCAAGTATAAATTCAATTCAAGAATTACAATCTCTTTGTGAGCACTCCATATATAGTAAAAATGAATTATTTATTTTAGGAGGTGGCAGCAATATTCTTTTAACCAAAGATGTAGATTCATTAGTTATTAAAAATGACATCAAAGGAATTGAAATTTTAAAAGATGATGATGATACAGTAGAAATCATGGCTGGAGGTGGTGAGAATTGGCACGAGTTTGTAATGTTCTGTGTAGCCCGAGAATATGGTGGCATTGAAAATTTAAGTCTTATTCCTGGGAACATTGGTGCTGCTCCTATGCAAAATATTGGCGCGTATGGAGTGGAAATTAAAGACACTTTTCAATACTTAAATGCATTTCATATTCAATCAGGAGAGATTCATCAATTCAACAATAACGATTGTCAATTTGGTTACAGAGAGAGTATCTTTAAAAATAAATTCAAAGGGGAATATATCATTTTAAATATAGTTTTAAAGCTTAGTAAAAAACCAAGGGTCAACTCTTCTTATGGTGATATAGAAAAAAAACTAATTGAATGGGATATTAACAATCCGTCTATAAAAGACATAAGTGATGCAGTCATTTCTATTAGAGAAAGTAAATTGCCAAATCCAAAAAAAATTGGCAATAGTGGAAGTTTTTTTAAAAATCCAATTATTAATAGCGAACAATTTAAAACCTTATTAGACAACTACCCTAATGTCGTTTATTATAAAATGGATAATGACCTTTTTAAAATTGCTGCAGGATGGTTAATTGACAATGCTGGATGGAAAGGAAAGACATTCAATAATTACGGCATTCATAAAAAGCAGGCGCTTGTTTTAGTTAATTATGGTGGAGCAAGTGGAAGTGACATTAATGATCTAAGCGAAAAAATCATAGACGATATTCATGAAAAATATAAAATTAAACTTGAAAAGGAAGTGAATATTTTATAAATCAAAAATAACCTTAAAACATTTAATTCAAATTCATTTTCACTATCCTGAATTTTGTCTTTGTAGAGTTTTCTGTAATAAAGTATATATTTTGATCCTCTTGTAGAATTATCTTTGGACAAAAAGCGAATCTTTCATCTAAATTATTGTGCAATTCTGTAATTACGTGATTATTTGAAACCCCTAATTTATTAAATTCAACTAAATGAGTTCCATACAATGTATTTAAACCATACAATTGATCCAATTTATTTGTTTTTTCATTATCAGTATTATTATATAATAAACAAAAATTATTGTCATGCATGAAAGGAATTTTAGTTATCCACCTACTATATTTATTTTGCTCTTTTTGATTGGTTAACAAAGGAGAACTCCATACATAGCTCCCTGATTTAGTAAATTTAACAAGTAAAACTCCTTTACTTTTATGAATAGCACCTGTCTTCAAATTTTCTACAACGTGATGCTCTGCTAATAAATATTGATTACCTAATGTATCTAAAAGAAGGTTTTTTGCTTTAAAATGGTCTAACCCAAACCCTTTTTCTTTAATGTCCTTTTTATGTTTAAAAGTAGTTACTACATTTTCTGTTAAATAAGCCTCTTTCTTATATTCAGGATGTGATGAATTATTAAACCTATATGAAAAAACACCTTCGAAATTAAATCTTATTGGAGAAGTAAAAAAACCGCACAATATCAATTTATCTTCTTTAGATATAGCATATTTTAAATCTGCAATTTTTCTGTTTCTTAATTTTAACTCGGATTGAGAAAATTCAGCTCCTTTTTGTGTTGCTAAATAATATTTATTCCCTTTGTCCCAATAACGTTTTAATAAATATATCGTTCCTTTATTTGTGACAATCGGCACATTAATTCTTTTATTTTTACTAGTCTGCTCAAGCGTATGATGATATTCTGCTTTTATTTTAAAATCTTTATTTAAAGTAAGTACGGAAATCTTCTCATGTTTTTCTTTTTCAAAAGGATGCTCAACTAAAACAATAATATGTTTAGAATTTTCACTTACTGATAATTTATATTTAGTAAGATATCCCCCATGGTTTTTATACTTAGTTATAAGAAGAGTACTAGAAAGCAATCCGTTTAAAGCTATATTATGTGAATACAACTCCTGTTCATTGTTTGAATTTGTAATCTTTGAAAATAAAATTGGAACATTGTTAATCAACTGGACCTTTAAAGGTGTCTGCCCTCCTAAGTCTAAAACTGAACGGCTTTTATGATGAAGTAATGAGTCATAGACATGAACAATCACCTTTTCCTTGTCTCGATTAGACAAAAAAAGCATATACTGATCTTCTAAATGAAAGAAATCTATTCTAGTTTGATCAGCTTCTTTTTTTTCAACCTTACTGAATTCTATATCCGTAAATTGTAAAAAATATGGATTTCTTACAATGAAAATAATTATCAATAAAAATATAAGTCTTTTAAAATTCACCTTATTATTTACGGCAAAGATAGGACCATTTAAAACACTTATTCAAAAATTATTGTCATTTCAACTCTTCTATTCTTTTGTCTACCTTCTTCACTATCGTTAGAATCAATTGGTTTCTCTTCTCCAAAATACTGAATAACCAGCCTATCCATTAGAACACCTCTCTGATTTAGATACTGACCAACTGCTTCAGCTCTTTTCTTAGAAAGAATTAAATTACTTTTCTCAGAACCAACATTATCAGTATGTCCAGCTATAGAAAGTCTCCATTCAGATTTTTTAACCAATAAATTTGCTAATTCTTCTAATGAAGGAAATGAAACATCTTTAATTATATCCTTGCCTGATTGAAATTCTAAATTTTCAAAAGCAGTATTCAATATTTCCTGCTCCTCTTCTTCAATTACTGGGCACCCATTATTTGATTTTGGACCCGGAGTATTTACACAGTTATCATCTTTATCTAAAACACCATCTCCATCTGTATCTGCATAGGGGCAACCATTGTTTGATTTTGGACCTGGATTATTTGGACAATCATCATCCTTGTCTTTTAACCCATCTCCATCTGTGTCTGGCCACGGACAACCTCTGTTCTCTTCTGGACCAGCGACTTCAGGACATTGATCTAAATAATCAAAAAGACCATCCTTATCAGTATCTGGACAACCTTCATTGGCTTTTGGTCCAGGGTCATTAGGACAAAGATCATCCAAGTCTTTTAATCCATCTCCATCAGTATCTGGACACCCCTTGAATTCTAGTAACCCTGGTACATTAGGACATTCATCTTCTGAATCTATGATCTTATCCCCATCTGTATCTGGACATCCCTTAAACTCTTCTAATCCTGCTGTTTCTGGACAAGCATCATCTTTATCTATAATCTTATCCCCATCTGTATCTGGACATCCTTTGTATTCTGCCAATCCTGCTACGCTTGGACAATCATCATCCACATCCTTGATTCCATCACCATCTGAATCTGGACATCCTTTGAATTCCCAAACTCCTGCTAGCTCAGCACATTCATCAATTTTATCTGATACCTTATCGTTATCCTTATCTTTTGGATGCTTATTAAAAACCCAGGCCCTTAACCCAAGGTAAAAATTAGCTCCTCTAATATCTTTATCCTTACCTGGAGCAAATAAAGGTTTAATGTCTGCAGTACCTACAAACAATGGACCTGCCCTAAATCCCAGTCCAGCTCTAAAACCATAAAAACCACTATATGAAAGGGGTGCAGAAATACCAAAATACTTATAATCATATCTAGGAGTAATAGAAAAATTAGATGGAACCCTTACTTTACTTGCATCTTTATTCCTCTGAAATCCTATCAGCATTCTAGCGTCTACATAAAAATCATTCCAAATATGATAATCTACTGCCATATTAATACTTGTTGGCAAATTCATGTAAAAATTACTTTCTGTTTCGTTAGAATACTCAATATCTCCCTGAGATTCTAGATCAAGAATAGTTGAATCAAATGAACGAAATCCACTAATACCATTAAAAACAGAAAGGTCGTATAGACTATCTGGATGAATACCTAAATTAGCTGTAAAATCTCTACTCATCTCACCTTTTAAATATTTCATCCCCCCTATATCATTAATTGAAAAAGATGCTCTAAGCTTATATTTATTTTGATCTCTTCTCCATAAATTAGTTTCACCATCCATATCATATTTATAATCTTTCCAGTCAGGTCTCCACTCATAAACACCACCAATATCTAGGCCTAGTCCTAATTTTGAATGTAATTGAAAAATCTCATTAAAATCGACACTATAATTATCTAAAGGATTATTATTGTCATCTAATGGCTCAATAAATTGAGCCAAATTTTGAGAATATCCATAATTAAAATCCCCTGATATATAATTTGCTGTATCTGCATTGAAAAAGTTGTAATCTACATTACCAGTATAAACATAAAAGGAACCTAAGCCTTGTAAAAACTTCAGCTTACCTCCTGCTTTTATAAAATGTTCTCCATCATCTTTAATGACTTGAGCATAGCTTAAATTGTACTCCATCCATGAATTAAAAGATAAATTCAATAACTGATCCGAAAGATCTAAATCCCATAATGAGCTATATTCTAGATCATTAACAGCTAGCGTAACTAATTCAGGTGCTACATGATCAATATTAAATATTGTTCTATGTTTAACTTGTAAACCAACTGACATTTTACGATTAATTGTTACCATTAAATTAAAAAGGTCTACATTAAGGTCTATCATTCCCCTGTAGGGTTTATTGCCAAGGTCAGTGGGATCAGTAATAAAATAATTTCCTTGCCCTAAACTTTGATAGTAATCTACAGAGTCAGGTCCAATTACTTTTTCAAACCATGACTGACTTCGCCAAGTTGTATCAACAACATGATCACTAGTATAAGATGAGATCCATCCAGATGGCATTGTGGAAGTATTCATAAACACATAATTATTGAAGCCTGTAAATCCAGCTCCAACAAAAAGATCGACCTTCATTCTATTATCTGCAATGTTAGCAGGGTTAAGGTCTACACCAAGTGCGCCAGCGTAATTTCCATTATCTACGCCTAAATATTGTTGAGAAAAAAAGGGGTATGAAAAAAATAAGAGAGTAATTACTATAAAATTTTTCATAACATGACTTTTGTTTATATAATACAATTATAATACAATAATAAACAAACACATGATAACTTTATAGGTTGTTCAATTAAATAATGTAATGAAATAATTTTTTACTTCTTCAGACTCTATTTCATCAATTAACTCCGAAACAAACCCATTCATCAGCAAATTAATAGCAGAATCCCTTTTGATCCCTCTAGTCATTAAATAAAATAAAGCCTCCTCGTCAAATTGGCCAGTAGTACTACCGTGACTACACTTTACATCATCCGCATAGATTTCTAATTCAGGCTTTGCATTAATCTGAGCTTTGTCTGATAAAACAATGTTATTATTTTGTTGATATGCCATGATTTTCTGAGCGTCCTGATGAACAATTACTTTTCCATTAAAAACACCAGTAGCAGCATCATGAATGATCCCTTTGTAACATTCACTAGAGTGACAATTTGGTTTTTGATGCTCTAACAAAGTATGATTATCAAAATGATTTTCATTTTTAGGAATAAAAAGACCGTTTAAAAACGAATTGCAATTTTCCCCATCAACATAAATATTCAATCCATTTCTCACCAAATCACCTTCAGTAGTTAATGTATTTATCTTAAATGTACTCTCATCTGATTGATGAACATATTCAGTACAAATATGTTTTTCTCCATGAACCTGTTGTATTTTATCTAAATTCAACTTGGAGTTGACTCCTAATTTAATTTCAGTAACATGATTAACAAATGCATCAGTATCTGTCTTATTAACAAAACTCTGAACCATATTTAGCTCAGCAAAATCATTAACATTAATAATTAGTCTAGAATTAACAAGGGTATTATCTTCTGTAGATAAATGTACTACATGAACTGTCTCATCTATTTTTAATTGCTTTTCAACTTCTATATAGCATCCGTTTTGCAGATATGCTAAATTAAATAAGCTAAATGGGTTATGATCATTGATTGACATTGAACCAATCTCATCTTCATTGATCTGACCATTCATGTTATCTAATGTTTTAATAACTAAACCATTATTAGACCCTAAACAAGACAAATAAGGATTGAAGATTCCATTTTCTAAAACAATTGTAGGTCCTTTAATATCTGGGAAAAACCAATTATCTAATTGTTTTAACTCTGCTTTTATTTTAGGGACATAATTTGATTTAAGAAGCTTACTTACCTTAGTATATTTCCATTCTTCTGTCTTCCTGCTAGGAAAACCTATCTGCTCCATTTTATCATATGCTTTTTCAGCAATATTCCTGAACAATAAGGACCTGTTCAAGCCATTTAAAATAGGGTGTTTTATTGTAATTTGTTGTTGTTCCATCGTAATTATATGGTTATTTCCTCTTTTAACCAATCATAGCCTTTTTCTTCTAACTCCAAAGCCAATTCTTTCCCTCCAGACCTAATAATTCTACCTTCATATAATACATGAACAAAATCAGGAACAATATAATCTAGTAACCTTTGATAATGGGTAATTACTATAGTTGCATTTTCCTCATTCCTTAGGTCATTTACTCCTTTAGAAACAATTCTAAGTGCATCAATATCTAAACCCGAATCTGTTTCATCTAAAATGGCTAAAGTTGGCTCCAACATAGCCATTTGGAAAATCTCATTTCTTTTCTTTTCTCCTCCGGAAAAACCTTCATTTACAGAACGATTTTTTAATTTATTATCTAATCCAACTAAAGAAGATTTATCTTTTACCATTTTCAAGAAATCCTTAGCTGAAATTGCATCCTGACCATTGAATTTATTCCTTTCACTCAGCGCTGTTCTTAAAAAATTAATATTGCTTACTCCTGGAATTTCAACAGGATATTGAAATGCCAAAAACACCCCTTCCCATGCTCTTTCTTCAGGTGACATATCCAACAAATCTTTTCCTAAATAATCTACAGATCCACCTGTAACTTCATATTCTTCTCTTCCGGCCAATACAGATGACAAAGTGCTTTTTCCTGACCCATTAGGGCCCATTATAGCATGGACTTCACCTTTTTTAACTTCAAGATCAACTCCATTGAGAATTCCTTTCCCTTCAATTTCACATTTTAATCCTTTAATTTTAATAATTGAATCACTCATAATAATTTATTTTATCCAACAGATCCTTCTAAACTGATCTCTAATAATTTTTGTGCCTCCACAGCAAATTCCATAGGTAATTTATTCAAAACTTCTTTTGCATATCCATTCACTATAAGGCTAATGGCTTTTTCTTCAGAAATTCCTCTTTGTAAACAATAAAAGATTTGATCTTCACCAATCTTTGATGTAGTTGCTTCATGCTCTATTTGAGCACTTGAATTTTCACATTCTATATATGGAAAAGTATGAGCTCCACACCTATCAGTCATTAACAATGAATCGCATTGAGAAAAATTTCTAGCATTTTCTGCTCCTTTACCAATTCTAACCAATCCCCTATAGCTATTCTGGCTTTTCCCTGCTGATATTCCTTTTGATATAATAGTAGATCGAGTATTCTTACCAATATGAATCATTTTTGTGCCAGTATCTGCTTGCTGATAGTTATTAGTAACTGCTACAGAATAAAACTCTCCAATAGAATTATCACCCTTAAGAATACAAGAAGGATATTTCCAAGTTACAGCAGACCCTGTCTCAACCTGAGTCCAAGAAATTTTAGATCCATGATGGCACAGCCCTCTTTTGGTAACGAAATTAAAAACTCCTCCTTTTCCTTCTTTATCACCTGGAAACCAATTCTGAACTGTAGAATATTTAATCTCTGCATTATCCATTGCAATTAATTCAACAACTGCAGCATGTAATTGATTTTCATCCCTTTGTGGTGCAGTACATCCTTCTAAATAGCTAACATAACTATCTTGATCTGCCACAACCAATGTTCTTTCAAATTGACCAGTTCCAGATTCATTGATCCTAAAATAAGTGGATAGTTCCATTGGACATTTAACACCTTTTGGTATATAGCAAAATGAACCATCTGAAAAAACAGCAGCATTTAAAGCTGCATAAAAATTATCTGTAGCAGGCACTACTGTCCCCATGTATTTTTTAATAAGCTCTGGGAATTCCTGTACTGCCTCAGAAAAAGAACAGAATATAATTCCTAGCTCTGCTAATTTTTCTTTAAATGAAGTTGCAACAGATACTGAATCCATTACAAAATCTACAGCTACTCCCGACAATCTCTTTTGCTCTTCAAGAGATATACCCAACCTATCCATTGTTCTTCTCAATTCCGGATCTACCTCATCGAGACTTTCAAGCTCTATTTGTTTTTTCGGAGCAGCATAATAAGAAATATCTTGAAAATCTGGCTTGTTATATGAAACATGCGCCCATTCAGGCTCTTCCATATTTTTCCAAATTTCAAAAGCATTTAATCTATATTCCAGCATCCAATCAGGTTCATTTTTTTTAGCTGAAATAAACCGAATAATCTCTTCATTTAATCCCTTAGGTGCTTTTTCTGATTCTATATCAGTTACAAAGCCAAATTCGTATTCTTTATTTTCTAGATCTTTTTTTAAATCCCCCTCTGAATAAGCCATCTTACTAATTTAAAGTGAAAAACTTTCTCCACAACCACAGGTTCTATCTGCATTTGGATTAATAAAAACAAATCCTTTACCATTCAATCCTCCTGAATAATCTAATGTGGTACCTATTAAGTATAAGTAACTTTTTTTGTCCACCACTACCTTTATCCCATTGTCCTCAAATTCTTTATCCCCATCAATTAATGCATTATCAAAAGTTAATTCATACATTAATCCTGAACATCCGCCACCTTTAACACCCACTCTAATAAAAGAATTGATTTTATCATCCTCTTCCATCAATGACAATGCTCTTTTTTTTGCATTTTCAGTAACCTGAATCATGTTTTATTATTTAGATTAATTATAAACAGCGCAAATATACCTCAATTTAGGTATTGATAAAACCTTTTTTATTCTTATTTAAGAAAAAGAAATGTCCTTTCTTATTTTTGCAGAATGAATAAGAAGACAAATAACATCAATGAATTAGGCGAAATAGGTTTAATTAAACATTTAACTGATAAAATTCAGCTTAAAAACAAATCATCTATTTTAGGAATTGGTGATGACGCTGCAATTATCAATCATGGTAAAAATGAAACTGTTGTTTCTACAGACCTATTGATTGAAGGCGTCCACTTTGACATGGTATTTACTCCCTTAAAACACTTAGGTTATAAGGCTGTAACTGTAAACTTAAGTGACATCTATGCAATGAATGCTCTTCCTAGACAAATCACTGTTTCTTTAGGAATCTCAAATAAATTTTCTTTAGAAGCTATTAATGAGGTTTATGAAGGAATAACATTAGCAGCAAATAATTATGGAGTGGATATTATCGGTGGAGATACGACTACCAATCCTTACGGGCTAGTCATTTCTATAACAGCAATTGGTGAAGCCAATAAAAAGGAGCTTGCATATCGATCAGGAGCAAAAGAAAATGACCTTATAGTTGTTTCAGGTGACCTTGGAGGAGCTTATGCTGGCTTAACTGTATTACAAAGAGAAAAAGAAGTTTGGAAAGCCAATCCAAACATGCAACCTGACCTTGATGGGTTTGACTATATCCTTGAAAGGCAGCTAAAACCTGAAGCAAGAAAAGACATTATTACATCTTTAAAAAAATCCAATATTATTCCAACAAGCATGATTGATATCTCTGATGGCTTAGCTTCTGAATTATTGCATATATGTAATGCCTCGAAAGCAGGATGTCAAATATATGAGGACAAAATCCCTATTGATCAAAACACCTATAAAACATCAATGGATTTCAATATTAACCCAACAACTTGTGCGTTAAATGGTGGTGAGGATTATGAATTATTATTTACTGTTGACATTAAAGAGCATAAAAAAATTGACAGCATTCCAAATTTATCTATAATTGGACATATTTGTTCTGCAAAAAATGGAATTAATTTAATTTCAAAAGGAGACCAGTCTATACCTATAGAAGCTCAGGGTTGGGAACATTTTAATGATTAATCACCAAAGGACTGATTGTTCTCGTCTATAAATTGATAGTCCATCATTCCAAATTTAGTAAGCCCCGTTACTTGTATCCATTTTTTATATTTAAGGAACCATCCTCTTTGAATACTTTTCACCCCTCTTTTTAAGAAAGCTTCAATAAATGGATGCACTTGTAAATGAATAGTTTTATTCCTATGATTTTCAATCAAAAATTTTAGATGATTTTCAATTTCATCAATAATTAATATCGAAGCCTGCACTTCTCCAGAACCATTACATGAAGGACAAACTTCAGATGTATTAATATCTGTTTCTGGACGAACTCTTTGTCTTGTCAACTCAACAACACCAAATTTACTTGGTGAAATAATATTATGTTTAGCCCTATCCTCTTTCATGGATTTCTTAAGGTGATCAAATAATTTTTTATTGTTTTCACGCATATGCATATCAATGAAATCAATAACGATGATCCCTCCCATATCTCTTAAACGCAATATTCTAGCTATTTCTTCAGCAGCTTCCAAGTTGGTTTCTAAAGCATTTTGTTCTTGGTTTTGTTCAGAGGATTTTCGGTTTCCGCTATTTACATCAATAACATGCATCGCTTCGGTATGCTCTACAATTAAATAAGCCCCTGACGGAAGATTTACTTTTTTTCCAAAGGATGCCTTTATTTGTTTATCAATCCCCTTGGATTCAAAAATGCTTACTTTTCCTTTAAATTGCTTAACTATATTTTCCTTTTCAGGAGCAATTGTTTTAACATAGTTTTTTACATCCTCAAATAGATCTGGATCATCAACATGAATATTTGAAAAGTCTTTATTTAGAATATCTCTTAGTACAGTAGTCGCTCTATTCATTTCACCAAATACTCTTTTTGGCGGTTTTGAATTTTTAAGCTCTCTATACATAAGCGCCCACTTCTTTTCTAAATCCTTTAAATCCTGATCCAGCTCAGCCACCTTTTTATTTTGAGCCACTGTCCTTATAATAACTCCAAAATTCTTTGGTTTTATACTTGTAATCAATCTTCTTAAACGATCTCTTTCCTCCTGATCCTTGATCTTTTGTGATATAGATACCTTATCAGAAAATGGAACAAGCACAAGGAATCTTCCGGCCAATGTTACCTCTGCACTGATTCTCGGACCTTTTGCTGAAATAGGCTCCTTTATTACCTGTACAGCAATTAATTGTTTGGAAGACACATGATCCTTGATTTTTCCATTTTTATCTATATCAGATTCAATTTTATTGTAACCAAGCTTCTCTGTGGATTGCTTACCCTTTAAAGTATTCTGAACATATTTATTCATGGACCTAAACTGAGGGCCAAGATCATGATAATGCAAAAAAGCATCCTTCTCATAACCCACATCAATAAATGCAGCATTTAGATTAGGCACAATCTTTCTTGTTTTGCCTAGATATACATCACCTACGTTAAATTGAGTATCATCTTTCTCACGATGTATCTCGATTAATTTTTTACCTTTCAATAAAGCTAAAACAACTTCTGTAGGCTTGGAATTTATTACTAATTCATATTGCACGTGAAATCCTCCTAATAGAACCTCTGCGCAGCGATTTGATCATTAGATCAGTAGCTTTGAAAATGTCAAAACTAATTGACTAGAAATTATTTCTTCTTCTTATGTCGATTTTTTCTTAGCCTTTTTTTCCTCTTATGAGTAGACATTTTATGTCTTTTTCTTTTCTTACCGCTTGGCATAATAGATTCGTTTAATTTTGTTAATTTATTTTTACTTTCTTCTTAACTCCTTCAATAAAAGTTTTCGATGGTTTAAATGAAGGAATGTTATGAGCTGGGATGATAAGAGTAGTATTCTTTGAAATGTTTCTTCCTGTTTTTTCAGCTCTTTCTTTTACTACAAAGCTTCCAAATCCTCTTAAATAAACATTTTCTCCTTTTTCTAAAGAATCTTTAATTGATTCCATAAATGCTTCTACAGCTGCCTGGACAGCTATCTTCTCAACACCTGTTTTATAAGAAATATTTGTAACTAAATCTGCTTTTGTCATAATAGTTATAATGTTTTGTTTCAGTTATTTATAATTTATTTATAATGTTATAAAGTATCTTTTCAAAAACGGGAAGCAAATATAATTGTATTTATTTAAGTCTGGAAAACATATCACTTTTTTTATGTTATTTCGTCAAAAGAATTTGAAAATTGGATTTTTCTACAACAATAATAGATTGGTATAAAAAAAATAAAAGGAATCTTCCTTGGAGAAACACTGTTGACCCTTATTATATATGGATCAGTGAGATCATCCTTCAACAAACAAGAGTTGATCAAGGCTTATCATATTATGAAAAATTCATTCGCCATTTTCCAACCATTCAAGATCTTGCAAATGCTAATGAAGAAAAAGTAATGAAGCTATGGCAAGGGCTAGGCTATTATAATAGGGCAAAAAACATGCACCATACTGCAAAACACATTACTCATGAATTAAATGGTATGTTTCCTACTACTTATAAAGAAATAATCAAACTTAAAGGAGTTGGCGAATATACTGCCGCAGCTATTTCCTCTTTTTGTTATGATGAAATAAAAGCAGTTGTTGATGGTAATGTATTCCGTTTATTAAGTAGGTATTATGGCATCAATACTCCTATTGACAAAACTCAAGGTAAAAAAGAATTCCAAGAACTCGCTAATGAGTTGATAGACAAAAGTAATCCTGGAATGTTTAATCAAGCCATTATGGAATTTGGGGCACTACAATGTAAGCCTATCCCTAAATGTGAGAAATGTCCTTTAATAAGTAGTTGTATTGCTTTTAATGAAAAAAGGACAAAAGAACTTCCATTTAAAACAAAAAAAATAAAACAGAAAAAAAGGTATTTTAATTTCCTAGTGACTACAGACAATCGGTTTATATATATTGAACAAAGATTAAAAAAAGATATTTGGAATAAACTTTTTCAGTTCCCAAATATTGAAACAGAACTAGAATTAGCACAGTTTCCTGACTACCAGCAATTAATCAACGTTAACAATTTGACTATTCAATCATCAATACAAGTAAAACACATACTAACTCATCAAATTCTATATTGTAAATTTTGGCTACTTGTATCAAATGAAGAGTTACCTGAGATTGAGAATTTTAAAAAAATTCCAATACATGAATTAAAAACCTATCCTGTCCCAAAAGTTGTTGAAAATTATATACTTAACTATCTCTAATTGTTCAGTTCAAAAAGCTATCTTTGAATAATAATTATAATCATAAATTATTATGGCTGGCAGTATAAATAAAGTTATTCTAATAGGGAATTTAGGAAAAGACCCTGAAATAAGACATCTTGAAAGTGGAGTTTCCGTTGCTAATTATCCAATAGCCACATCTGAAGTATATAAAGATCGTAAAACTGGGGAAAAGGTAACTCAAACAGAATGGCACAACATTGTATTATGGAGAGGTTTAGCTGAAATTTCCGAAAAATATTTAAAAAAAGGCGATAAAGTCTATATCGAGGGTAAGCTTAGAACCCGTTCATGGCAGGACCAAGAAGGCAACAACAGGTATACTACTGAAGTTATCGCAGACAACCTTACTATGCTTGGTAAGAACTCAGATAACAGACAAGAGAATACAACATCAGAAAATACTGGTAATGAATCAAAAGCACCTGTCCAAAAAACAGAAGCTAAAGCTCTTACTCAAGAATTCACTGGTCCTGATGAAAGTTCCGATGATTTACCTTTTTAGCTAACAGCTGATTTATGTTGAACCAACAGTT